>JAOZRT010000566.1 GCA_029940035.1 Desulfobacterales bacterium | reverse complement strand
CCAGGGAATAGTGACAACTTTGATTCAGGACTTGACCGTACATTAATAGTTAGTCATTAATTATTAGGTTGTTGATAGATCTAAGGCACCGGAAGAATAAAGGGTAGGAACGATGAAAACGCATATCATAACAGAAATCAAGGCCATCGAGATCATCGACAACCGGGCCATGCCGACGGTGAGGGCATATGTGTGTGTGGACAATGAGCACTGGGGTTGGGCGGACGTCCCCTGCGGCTCTTCCACAGGATCCTACGAGGCCCGGGAACTCAGGGATGGCGGACAACGCTATCATGGCAAGGGCGTTCGCAGGGCCATCGAAAATATCCACACCTCTATTGCGCCCGGACTCAAGGGGATGACTGCAGCAGACCAGCGCACTATCGACAATGCCATGCTGGAAATGGATGGTACACCTGACAAATCACACCTCGGGGCGAATGCCATCCTGGGGGTGTCCCTGGCGGTTGCCAGGGCAGCAGCACTGGCTGCGGGCAACTCGCTTTTTTACCACCTCAACCACCGGGGAAGCGTGCTGCCAGTGCCCCAAGCCTGCCTGATCAATGGCGGCATGCATGCCGGCAACGGTCTGGATATTCAGGAATACTGTGTTATGCCCGTGGGTGCGGACAGCTTTTCCCAGGCAGTGCGCATGCTCAGTGAGATTTTCATGGTCCTGAAAGACCTGCTTGAAAGGAAAATCGGGCGGTCGGCCAGCAACAGCAGCGAGGATGGCGGGTTCGCCCCTCCGCTCGATTCTTCGGCACAGGCCCTGGAGGTGCTCATGGAGGCGGTTGTTGCGGCCGGGTATGGCGATGATGTGGTGCTGGGACTGGATTTGGCAGCTACCGGATTTTTCGATCCTGCCACAGGCAATTACAGTTTCGAAGGCCGCCGCCTTACCCCGCAAGACATGCGGGCATATGTTGAAAATCTGGTGAAGCAGTTTCCCGCCATCGTGTCCATCGAAGACCCTTTGATGGAGGATGATTTCAACGGCTTTGCCCGGCTTACCGAAGCGCTGCCGGGCGTAATGGTCATTGGCGATGACATTTTTGCCACCAACACGGGCCGAATCCAGGAAGGTTACGAAGCTAAAGCCGCCAATGCAGTCCTGTGTAAAGTCAATCAGATCGGCACCCTGACCGAGGCCATGGAAACGGCGCAGTTTGCCCTGGAAAAGGGCTATAGCGTGGTGGTGTCCGAACGATCGGGTGAGACTGAAGACGCCATCCTGGCAGACATCAGTGTAGCCCTGAATGCCGGCTTGTTCAAAACCGGCGGCATGCGCGGAAGCGACAGGGGTGCCAAGTACAACCGGTTCATGGAAATCGAGTTGGAGTTGGGCCGGGGAGCTCGCTATGCCGGGCGGGATTTCAGGAAACCACTGGTCGGAGGTCAGTAGTCAGCGTCCGGATGTCAGAGCCCCAAAAGACAGAATGCCAGAGCCCCAGAGGACGGAGGACAGCGTGTCAGAACCACAGAGGGCGGAACCACAGAGGACTGAGGCCAGAGGACAGAGACCAGGTGCGTGTAGGGGCCGGCCTTGTGCCTGCCCGTTATGAACGGAGCGCCAGAG
>JAOZRT010000295.1 GCA_029940035.1 Desulfobacterales bacterium | reverse complement strand
AGGTCTTATAAAGCGGGGAGGAGAGGGCGCTCTCCCAGGTTGTATCAATAACATTTCCCAGGTGCAGGTCCTTTTCCACCAGGAAGTGGTGGCGCGCCAGATGTTGCGCCAGGGCATCGTCGATCAGGGTGGCATTGGTTTGAAGGCCGTTGGCAATGCGTGAGCCGGGTTGGGCGAATTTTTTTTGCAGGTCAGTGACGCGCTTGAAAAAACGGGCCCCCATGAGGGTGGGTTCGCCACCCTGCCATGTAAAGGTGTATACCGTCTGTTGGGTGGCCAGATAGCTCTCGATCAAGTGTTCCAGGATTGCGGCATCCATGCGAAGGGTGCGGTCATGGGGGTACATTTCTTTTTTATTAAGACACCAGCCACACTTTCGCCCTTCTCGGCCAGTGCCGGATGCTTCTGATCCGGCGCTGCGCATGCAAAATATCGGCAAGCTTTTCCGGGCCGGTTTTAATGAGTCCGTAGATTTCCCAATCAAAGGCGTCCACGATCAAACGGATCTCCTGATCGAGTTTAGGGAAGTGGTGCATCAGCCTGCTGCCGTACTCGTCAGGTGTCTCGTTATGCATTTTTGACAACCCGCAGCGCCGCCCCCAGCGGACCAGGCGCACATAGACCATGGCTGCGCTGTCAACCCGTTTAAACAATGATGCAAAAAAACGCCACAGGTCTGCAGGCATGGCTGCTATGGCCTTTAAGAGGTTCAGCATCCAGGCTTTGAATGTCAAGGGCGGGCCGTCCAGGGAGTCTTTTGACAGCAGCCAGGCGAGCCAGCGTTTCAAAAGATAAAAAATAAGGCTGGCCACCATTAAAATGATTACCCCCATGGTCACCCAAACCAGTATGCTTGCCAGGACAGCCTGCAATCCGTCAGCCGGCGGTGGCAGAAGTTCAACCTGCCCGGCCTGGGTATTGTCTTCTATTCCGGTAGTGAGGTTTATGTTGTGTTTGGGACCTAGGAGATAGAGGATGAGCCGGATCAGGTAAGGAGCCATGGGCGTGGCAGCCTGGTCAAGGGTAGCCAGCAGGGTATCGGCCACGGGGAAAAGATAGGGGTGGAAAAGAAATACCATGCCCGAACCGAACAGAATGGCCAGGCCGGCAATGCTGAAAATGATGCCCAGGCCTCTGTATCCGAAAAGAAAGGATTTGTGCACATCATGCTGGTGACGGCTCAGGCCGACAGCGGTCAATCCAAAGATCAAATAGGCCGGTATTAAAAAACCCATGGCATTTACAGGCAAAACCAAACCAGCTTTGGTCTGGGACACGGCGTTAATGATCAGCAGCGCAAACAGGAGGCCCAGCCCCTTGTCGAACTGCATGCACACGGAGAGGTAATCCCCTGGCTTTTTTTTCAGGTACCATCCACCTTGCCAGATCAATATCAGGCAAAAAACCGTCAGTAGCAGAATGAACCATTCCACGATGCCGGAAGGATCCATGACCAGGCGGCTTACCCATTCCAGGCTCCAGAAGGACCAGGCAGGATAGCGGAAGTAATGCAGGCACAGCAAAGCGCAAACCATGAAGCCGGTACTGTTGAGCAGCACGACCCAATACATCTGCCAGCCCCTTTTGGCGGTTGTTTGGTTCAGCGCGGCAGAAACAGCCAGCATGCAGGCGGCCAAGAACAAGGGAAAGCGTAAGCCTGTGGACAAAAAGGTCAGAAAAAAAGCCCACGCATACCGCCACGACAACTCCATGGCCCCCCGGGATACCACGAGCAGTACACTACCTCTACTTTTCATGCTGGCACCTCGTTGGCTGCCAGCAACTCCCGGGCAAGCGCTAGGTCTGCTGCAGTTTCATTTTCAATTTCAGGAGATGCGTCATTGAACTGATGGACAAACACGCTGAGCGGGGTATGCTTTTGCCGGCACAACCAGCGCATGCGATTCAATTCCAATGTGTTTTCACATGCAAAGCAGATGCAACTGATGCCACGTGTGGGCAGAACCGCCTGCTGCATGGTGTCTGCCAGGGTTTTTTGGGGACGCATCTGCACCCGGGCCAGAGCTTCCAGAACAGAGGCGACCTGCTGCGGCCCCTGGCCGGTGGGCGTCAACGAGAAATCACCGCCTATTGTCGTGCCGTTGGTTGCAAAGCCCAGGGCCATGCCTGAGCTTTCAATTTGCAGGCACAAAGACGCAATAATTTCCAGGGTGTGCTCAAATTCGTCTGCGAGTTTCTTGTCTGAAAATCCATTCACATCCAGCACCACCATGATTTTGCCCTGCTGGGAAGGCTCGAACACCTTTTCCTGGAGCCTGGCGTGCCGGGCACTGGCGTTCCAGTGGATATGCCGGGCCGGGCTGGATGCCTGGTAGTCCCGGGTTCCTGTGATGTAAACAGGGTCCTTGATGGGGTGCTGGTTGCCTGGCTTTCCAAACAGATCGCGCCTGGGCAGGTCTATCTTTTTTACGTCAACCAGTTTGGGGTAGACGACAACCGTGTTTGCTATTTGCAACTTTTTATCTGATCTGAAAAAACCGAAAAAGTCGCTGGTCTGCATGCCTGAAGGCCCGGCGGAATACACCCCCCGGTGCAGGGCTGTAAGGTTCTGCTGAAAACAGGCCTGCTGTTGCCACAGGATACCGGCTTCCTGGGTGGACGATGTTGCTTTTCCATCCCTGACCACAGCTATATGGCGTGCCGGCCATTCCAGGCGGACCCAGACCGGCAGAAACTTTTTGTTGGCCACTGTGGTGACCATGATAAGCGTTTCACCTGCAAAGATCCGTTTTTGCGTTGCCTTGGTTTCGCAGGTTACGTGGCCAAGGCTCAGAACGCTCCACACCTTTGCGCCGCCCATGACGATCAGAATGAGGAGGGCCAGGAGAGAAAGGTCGTTTTGCCTGTATAACAGGGCGATGAAGAGAGTGATCACCACAAAGAAGAGGATCAGTCGTGAATTGAAAATGGTGGATTCTTTATCTTGCAGGAGATTCGGGTCTTGCCGGAGTTCAGTGTCCATCTGGTTACCCTTGGGTGGATGGAACAGGGATATCTTCGAGAATCGATTGCAGGAGGGCGTGGCTCTCCTCCCCGCGCAGCCGGTCCTGTTGTTTGAGCACCAGGCGGTGTTCGAGGACCGGGCCGGTCAAAGATTTGATGTCGTCCGGCAGGACGAATTCCCGGCCCCGAATAAGGGCCTGGGCCTGCCCGGCCCGCATCAACCCCAGGGACCCCCGCGGGCTGGCGCCGAATTCGATGGCTGCGTGGCTGCGGGTGGCGCGCACAATATCGGTGATATACGCTTTGATTGGTGCTGAAACGCGGATGCTGCCCCTTGCCTGCCTGAGCTTGAGCACCTCTTCCGGTGTGGCCACAGCGGCCATTTCCTCAAAGGGGTCTTTTTTCTGGAACTGCTCCATGATCCGGATTTCTTCTTCCCTTTCCGGGTATCCCAGGCGGGCCTTCAACAAAAATCTGTCCAGTTGGGCTTCGGGCAAAGGAAATGTGCCTTCCTGCTCGATGGGGTTCTGGGTGGCAATCACGAAAAAAGGGTCTGGAAGGGAATAGGTTTTGCCGTCCACGGTCAGCTGGTGCTCTTCCATACACTCCAGCAAACTGGATTGGGTGCGGGGGATGGTGCGGTTGATCTCGTCGGCCAACAGGACGTGGGAAATGACCGGGCCCGGGTGGAAGGAGAACTTGCCGCTGGTCTGGTCCCAGACGTTGAAGCCGGTAATGTCGGCCGGCATCAGGTCCGGTGTGAACTGAATGCGGTTAAAGGTGCCGCCGATGCTTTTAGCCAGGCATTTGGCCATAAGGGTCTTGGCCACGCCGGGAACATCCTCCAGGAGAATATGCCCCTCGGCGATCAGGGTGACGAGCATGAGTTCAATGGTGCGTTCCTTGCCGACAATAACCTTTGATATATTTTCCGAAATTTTTCTGCATGTCGCTGAATGCACGGAAAACTCCTTGATCCCAATGTTTGCACCAATCAATATTACTGTATTTGCCTTAATAATGCAACCATCGGAAAAGCAGACGTTCGCTGACAATAGAAACAAAGGGTTATGGAAATCATTGTAGCCCTTTGTTTTTATCTGAAGCTTTCTGTAAGGCATGTCGTCAGCAGGGATCATGGGTGAATTTTTCATTTTCATGTGGTAGGTCATTTTTGAAAGCCGATTGACAGTAATAAGTAAAAAAACATAAAAGAGAGTAAACGTATGACTTTTAGGGTCGTTGTACTGAAAATAAAGAGGGGGGTGTATGTGGCTGAAAATAAAAAAGAGGCTTTAAATTCTTTAAGGTACGGTTGGTGTGGAAAAATATTAAATGTTGATCTTTCTTCAGAAGTCATCACAGAGATTGACACCCTACCATATGCAGACCGTTTTTTAGGTGGACGGGGAATCGCTACCCGTCTTTATTGGGAAAATGTACCTGCCACAGCCAGGGCGTTTAGCCCGGAAAACCATTTGATTTTCATGACAGGACCAATCACGGCTACCGGTGCACAAGGCGCATCGAGGTTTTCCATCATAGGAAAATAGCCAATGCTGATGCCAGAGGGGTTTTGCTACGGCAATATGGGCGGATATTGGGGTGCTTCATTAAAAAGAGCTGGTTTTGACGGACTGATGGTATCCGGCAAGGCAGAGAGGCCAGTTTATCTGTTCATTTCAGACGGGAACGCAACAATAGAGGATGCATCCGGGATTCATCTTGAAGGGGTTAAACAGGTCGAGGAGTGTTTGCACCGGACCCACGGTAAAAAAACACATTTCATTACAACAGGCCCAGCCGGGATGAATCTATGCCGCAATGCGAACCTGATGACGGATAACGAGGGCAGTGCAACCGGCGGTTTTGGCGCGGTTCTGGGTGCAAAAAAATTAAAGGCAATTGCAGTGATAGGCACTCAATCTCCCCGGGTAAGCGACGCTGCGGCGTTAAAGGAACTCAATCAGTTAACAATAAAGTTAAACAAACGTGATACTTCCTTTAATCCATATCCGCCTGATCAGATTTCCCGTAAAGGAAAGGCTTCGTGTTTTCAGTGTGGTTTGGACTGTGTCATGCGATCCACCTATAAAACCCAATCGAACATAGAGGTTGTCAGAAAGTGTCAGGCCATGTTTGTGTACTTTCCCTGGGTTATGGGACGCCAGGGAGAACCGGCTGAAACAGCTCTAAATGCAACCGGACTGTGCAACGATTTGTCCTTATGTACCATGGAAATGGCCAATATCATTCAGTGGATAAGTGCAGGTTACAAGGCTGGCTATTTAAACGATGCCCAAACCGGCCTTGAAATTGATAAACTGGGCACATGGCAGTTCTTTGAAGACCTGTGCAACATGATCGCCTATCGAAAAGGCTTTGGTAATCTTTTGGCCGAAGGGCTTTTAAGAGTGGGAGAAGCCATGGGGGAGGAAGCCAAAAACCTGTTTGCCAATGAGGTTGCAGGTGTCGGCGATGGCGCCACCTATTCTGCCAGAGAGTACCTGATGAATGGTTTGCTGTATGCTTTTGAACCCCGGCAGCCCATCGCTATGCTGCATGAGGTCAGCAGAACGATTGGCATGTGGGTTATGAACCTGAAATATCCAGGATCAACGCCGGTTTCCGCAGATGTATACCGGGCGGCGGCAGCCAAATTCTGGGGCCATGAAAAAGCCTGGGACCTGAATACACATGAAGGTAAAGCCATGGCTGCCACATGCATTATTGATCGCACTTATGTTAAGGACAGCCTGGGGCTTT
>JAOZRT010000294.1 GCA_029940035.1 Desulfobacterales bacterium | reverse complement strand
GTCCCCTAGTTTTCGGTTTTATTGTTACATAATGATACACTTTGTTACCTGGGTGCAATGATCCGGGAGCGATTATCTGTTAGGGTTGGTTTCAAAAAGGATGATGCCATATGAATCCGCTTATTTTAATCATCGATGATGACGAAAAACTCAACCGCCTGCTGTCGGACTACCTGAACGATTTCGGGTACCGCACCCTCTCGGCCGTCCACCCTGAAGCAGGGCTGAAGAAGCTCAAGGAAGCGTCCCCCCACCTGGTCATACTGGATGTGATGATGCCCGATATGAACGGTTTCGAGGTGTGCAAGGCTATTCGCCAAACCAGTGATGTCCCGATCATCATGTTGACGGCCCGGGGCGATTTGAGCGACAAGGTGGTGGGGCTGGAAATCGGGGCAGACGACTATCTGGCCAAACCCTTTGAACCCAGGGAACTGGCCGCCCGGATCCAGTCAATACTGCGGCGTATTACCAAGATCGGCAGCGTGGACGCGGCCGTTTATGGACGATTACGCATCGAATTTGCCAAACGGGCAGCCAGCGTCGATGACAGGGATGTGGATTTGACCACTAACGAGTTCACGGCGCTGGCGCTTCTAGCGGGCAGCCCCGGCAAGGTGTTTGACCGGGACGAAATCCTGCAGGAACTCAGAGGCATGGACTGTGATGCATTCAACCGATCGGTGGACATCACCATGAGTCGTTTGCGGCAAAAATTAGATGACGACCCCAAAAATCCGGAATTCATCAAAACCGTCTGGGGGGCGGGATATGTTTTCATCGGGCAGAACCAATGAATGGTGGCTTTTAGATCTTAGCCTTTGGCTCTTGGCAGAAAACAGCAAAGAGCTACAAGCCAAGCGCCAACAGTTTGCGAAGCAACTATGGAATTTGTCAGAAAAAAAATAAGCTCGATCTTCACCAAGCTGCTGCTGGTCATCATCGTTACCGGGGTGTGCATCAACATTATCATCGGCGGGGTGTTTCACTATATTTACCAGAATCTGGCTGAAACACCGCTTGAAAAAAACGTCATCCAGTATGCCAATTACCTGGTTGAAGACCTGGGCAGCCCACCCCGGTTCCAACGGGCCGAGGAAATCGCCAAAGCCTCTTTCCTGGAGATCCGGTATGACGGACCAGACGAAAAATGGTCCACATCGGCGGATATTCCTGCTATGGATGACGTCCACTTGCGCATTTGGCACGAGGGCGAGGGCATCAAAATCGGGAAATACCGGCACCACTATCTGGTTCAAATTACGCGTGGACCGCACCGCGTGACCTTTGATCTGGAGCGGAGCTTCAATCAGGAGGATACCCATAAAAGACTGGCAGTCCTGTTTGTGGTGCTTTCGACGCTGGTATTGGCCGGCGCTTATTTTTTTATGCGTCTGATCCTGCGGCCCCTCAAGTGGCTCACCGAAGGTGTGGAGCAAATCAGCAAGGGCAACCTGGAGCACCAGGTGCCGGTCAAACGCTGCGACGAACTTTCGGAGTTGGCTGATGCTTTCAATGCCATGACCCTGCAGATCAAGAAGATGCTGCATGCCAAGGAACGGCTCATGCTGGATGTGAGCCACGAGCTGCGATCACCGCTGACACGGCTGAAGATAGCCCTGGAATTTCTACCGGAAGGCGCTGCCAAGGAAAGCCTCAAAGAGGATGTGGTCGTCATGGAGAGCATGATCACGGAAATTCTGGAAACCGCCAGGCTCCGGGACGGCTATGCAAAGCTGAATCTCGAAGCAATCGATCTTGTGGCCCTGGTGAAGCCCATCATTGCGGGATTCGCGGGCTCTTCGCCGGGGGTGGAGGCGAAAGATCTGCCGGCATCCATGCCGGCCGTCGTGGACCCTGAGATGTGCCGGACCGTGCTTAAAAATATCATATCCAATGCGGTTAAATATTCAGGCAGCGAAAAAGTGCCGGTGAGTGTTTCCCTTTTTTGCAAGTCGCCTTTTGCGGTGGTTCAGGTGCGCGACCGGGGCATGGGCATACCCGAGGAAGACCTGCCGTATATTTTCGAGCCGTTTTACCGCGTCGAAAAATCCAGGTCCCAGACCATCCAAGGCTATGGGTTGGGGTTGAATCTGTGCAAGACCATCATGAAAGCGCACAAGGGGAGGATCGAAATTGAGTCCTCTTTGGGGAAAGGAACCACCGTAACCCTCAGTTTCCTTGAAAAGACGGAAATATAAGTCCAGGGGGGAGTTAGAGACAACGGAACGCTTTTATCGGTTTAAATTTCTTTTTCTTCGGGATTTTCTTTTGTATTTTTTTGCTCGTCTTCCTCTCCGTCTTTCTTTCCGTCTTCCGCTCCGTCGTCGGCTTCTTTGTCAGTGGTATCCTCTTCGGCCTCGACCTCCTGAAGTCTCGGAAAGCGAAATCCGGTGTCTATTTCAAGGGGGTCGTAGTCCAGATAGTTGGTTTTGGTTTCCACAAACTTGCGCGCGATGTTCACGCCGCCGAACTTCAGGAAAACAAGCACGGCATCTTTGAACTTCTTATCTGATTGAAGCTCTTCTGGTACACCCTTCATCAGCATGGCAAAGGGGGTTTCAAGATTTTCCGGCATGGTGATTTTCATAAAAAACAGTTCCTTGTTGGATAAATAAAAACTTAGATGAGAAAAAATAACCCATCTCCCGGAAAAGTAAAGCCTTAATCATCGTTTTTTTTATTCTTTTTCAACAACTGACCACGCTCACGTTCTCATGTTTCTGACTTTCCGTTCTCTGACCTCTGACTTCTGAGGTTTTACAGCATAATCTCCAGATCCTCCAGGGGATAGGAAACGCAGGAATGCACGTACCCGAAACGGGTGTCTGATTTGCGGACCGGGGTGCCTGCCGGCTGGAATACCTTGCCAGACAGAACCTTGACCCTGCACATGCTGCACTCTCCGGAGCGGCAGATGGAAGGCGGCACAATGCCTTCCTTTTCAAGAGAAACAAGCAGGGGGGTTCCTGCGTTCACGGGAATGGTTTTGCCGTCCAGAATGGTTACCTGGAAGTTTTTATCCGGATTAATACCAGACGGCCAGCCCGGATAATCGCAGATATCAACGGGCGGTCCGTACATCTCTTTTCTGATCTTGCGTTTGGCAACCCCCAGGCTTTCCAGTTCCGGCAGGCAGAAATCATACATCCCCTGCGGGCCGCAAAGAAAGAAGGTCTTGTCCTGCATATCGCCCAGAACTTCCTGGATCAGGGCGGCGTTAATAAAGCCACAGGCACCGGAATAGGTCTTGGCCGGTTTTTCGATGACCGGTATGAAGGTGATGTTGTCAAACCGTTGGGCGATGCTTTCCAGCTCTGGGTGAAAAATGACATCATCCAAATGTCGGTTGCCGTAAATAAGCGTGACCTCGCGGTCCAGGCCGCATTCCACGATTTCACGGATCATGCTCATAAAAGGCGTGATACCGCTGCCGCCGGCAAAGCACACCATGTGCCGGTCGTGGTAAAGGGGGTTGAAATTAAAGTTCCCCTGGGGGCCGGCGCTGTCGAGGAGATCACCGACCTTCACTTGGTCCATGAGAAAGTTTGACACCAGGCCGTCGGGAACCCGCCGCACGGTGATGTCGTAAAAACCGGTCTGTTTTGGCTGGGAGGAAATGCTGTAGGGCCGGCTGGTGCGGATGCCGTCTATCTCGGCAAACAAAGGGATGTACTGCCCGGCCAGAAAAGGGGGCAGCAAGGCATCCACCGGTGCCAGGCGCAGGGTTTTGGTGGAAGGCGTTTCTTCAATGACATCCACCACCCGCAGTTTCAATTCCTTTGGGTGAAGCCGCCCGAGGTACTGGTCGGCCAGTTGCCTGTCGAAGGACCGCTCCTTGCCGGCTTCAAAGCTGAGCTCAATCTCATCGGCAATCTCTTTGTACCCGTCGAATTCCTGCCAGATGCCCTTTCTCATGATGTTCTCCAATCCATAATAATTTTTAAAGCCATAGCTATGGGGTAAACTCAGTGGTATTTTAGCTGTTCATCTGCCTCAGGATAGACTTGGCGGCGGATACACCCGAGCGCAACGTGGGTTCGAAGCCTTGGTCGCCGACCCAGCCGCCTGCGAATGTAAGGCCATCTACAGGGGAGCGATTCCCGGGTTGAAAAAAGAAGGAATCCTTGGTGCGGGACTCGAAACCGTATACGGCACCGGCCGGGTGCCCCAGGTAGCGCATGTGGGTGAGAGGGGTACCGATGTCGATTTCCTCGATGTGCTTCCGGATATTGGGAAAGATCTTCTCCGTACGCTTTAGCATGGATTCGGCACAGCGGAATTTAGCCTCGTGGTATTGGCCGGGCGGGATGGTCAACCAGGGGTCCCCGTATTTCAGGGTCACGAGATTGATCTGACACGTTCCCGGCGGGGAGAACGTGGGGTCGGATATGTCGTAACAACTCATCACCATGAGTTCGTCCTGGATATCGACCCGGCCCATGCGGTCGTGAAGCGATCGCGAGATATCGGTGGAAGCCATCAGGAAATTGGTCGATTCCCGGATGTTCAGTTCATCGGGTTCGCAGTCAAAACCGATGAACATGGTAAAGGCGGAGTTGCTCAATATCCGGCTGTTCATTTCCTGCAACGTATTGTTCGGGATCAGGTCTTTGCCCACCAGATTGGTGTATGTTTCCATGGGGGAGATATTGGCCACCACGTAACGGGTTTCGATGGTGTCGCCCTGGTCTGTTTCCACGCCGATCACCTGATTGTCTTCGACAAGGATGCGCTTTGCACCGCAGTTGAACCGGGCCCGGCCGCCGGCGGTCAGGAATACATTCAGGATGGCGTTGGACAGTGCCTGGGACCCCCCTTTGACGTGAAAGGGTTTGAATTCAATGTACTGGAAGAGGAGCATGGCCAGGTAGGCGAATGACAGCTGGTCCGTGGAGACGCCCAGGTAACCCCAGTACACGGAAATGACAGTCTTGAGCAGGGGGTCCTTGAAGTAGTCGTCCAGGACCTCCTTGGCGTTTCTCAGGGCATAGCGGTACAGGTTGGGATATTTATCCCGGGATGGTTCCGGGTCCCGGAAGATAAACGCTCCGATCATGTCGTTGGCATACGTGTAAACAAGGTCGAAAAAATTATCTATAGCCTCTTTTTCGTGGGGGAATTTCTCCTTGAGTTCCGCAATAGTCTGATTTTTGTCGGGTTTGAGGCAGGTGGTAAAACCGTCGGGCATGTATACACTGTAGAGGTCCTGGATTTCAACGAACTCGAGATTCTCCATCACACCGAGGCTGCCCAGGGTCATGCGCAAAGGGCCGGGTTTTTCAGGTGTTCCCAGCCCGCTGAGCTGGTGCAGTGCAACCTCGAATTCAAAGCGCCCCCTGCAGAAGCTGGTGGCACATCCTCCGGGTATATTGTGCCGTTCGAGCAGCAGCACTTTCTGCCCTTTACGGGCGAGGGTCGCAGATGCTGTCAGTCCCCCGTTTCCAGCTCCGATAACAACGACATCGTAGTCCATGGATAATTTCCTTTTCAATTCATTTGATTGGAAGGATTCAGCACCTTTATATCGACCACTTTATTTATGGTTGATTACCTGTTTTACGTTTTAGGTTTTAAGTGGATGTTCGGAGGAGGTTTTTTGCTTAAAGCCAACAAACATATTGCTACCTAATACTTAAAACGTAAACCGCTGGACATTTAAAGCCCCATAAACTTGGCGGCTATACCCTTCATGACTTCGTTGGTGCCGGCAAAGATCGACATCACGCGGACATCTCGCC
>JAOZRT010000293.1 GCA_029940035.1 Desulfobacterales bacterium | reverse complement strand
AGGCAACCTCCCTGGTGGCTGTATTTGAGCTTTACGATATGATACCGGATTCTACAAAAAATAGAACGGTAAATATTGCGGGTATAATGAAAATGCGTAAAGGATTGGCATACCTGGCATAACGTTCCAAAGATATAGAAGATGTTCGTTGCGTTCTCCGTTTTCAAAAAGATAATTTGGATTTTGTCTATCTTGAACCGCGCATTCAAGAACTTTCTGATCTCCTTGATCGGCCCGATATCATGCAGAATTGGAATATATGGAAAAAGGATGAAGCAAGATAGGTAATTTCATTCTTATGCAGATGCAAAGAAGAAGCATAAAAGGTTTGAATTCCTGCAGCTAAAATCAAAAACTCTGTGCTCTCTGTGGTGAAAAATATCTGATCTTGTCTGCGAATGTCTGCGTGTGTCTGCGGTTAAATTAAAATATCTCTGTGATCTCTGTGAGCTCGAGTGAAACGGGCGAGAGAAAAATGCCAGAAGCCAGAGCCACAGAAGTCGGAACCCCAGAGGCCTTAAGCCTTACGCGAAGCGAAATTAAATTACTCTGCGAACTCTGCGCCTCTGCGGTGAAATAAAGAACCAGAAGCCGGAACCACAGAAACCAGAACCCCAGCAGCCAATAGCCATTCGCGAAGCGATATATTGAAATAAACTCTGCGTCCTCTGCGCCTCTGCGGTAAAATTTAAAATGACTACCATAAATACCCAAATTGCAAATTACTTCAAAAACCAGGATGGAATTGTAGCTGTATATCTTTTCGGATCGCATGCTGCAGGCTCTCCACGTCCTTTTAGCGACGTTGACATTGGGATCATTGCCGAACATACAGATATGTATGAAATCAAAATAGAGTTCAAAAAATATATAGTCGACCTGGGTAGGATCTTACGCATGGACATCCATCCGGTCATGTTGAATCTTGCTTCTGAAAGCTTATTGTCGCAGGTATTTGCAAAGGGTCAGTGCCTGGTTGTGAACAACAGGGGAGCATATTCGGAATTCAGAATGAACAGATTCGCGAGAATCGCCGAGTTTGGATATCATAAATCCAAAATGCAGGCTGGATTTATAGAAAGATTTCCCCAAACATTTTAATAACGTTAGGGTTTATTGAAAGTACCACGGAGGTTTGACAACCATGGTTGACCGGGATCTCATCGTTTCAAAAGCTGGTGCCGTAAAAAAGCATGTTGACAGGGCTATAAAAAAAAGCCAGGTCGATGTCGACAGCTTCAGAAACGATAGAGATCGCCAGGATATCGTGTTGTTTAACCTGCAGATGGCTGTTCAAACCTAATAGATTGTACCAATCTATTAGTAGACGCGACTCCCGTCTTCGCTCTTCGAGCTACGCCGGACAGGTCGTCGCTAAAAAATTTAAATCAATAAAATTTGGGAACACTAGATCTTAGAAAAGATTTGAATGTCTACGGCGAAATTAAAACATCTCTGTGATCTCTGCGAACTCTAATGAAGCCCCGCGTAGCGGGATTGGTTCGGCGAGAGATAACTGACAGAGGACAGAACTACAGAAGTCAGAGCCCCAGAGGCTTATAGCCCTTCGCGAAGCGATAAAAAAATCCTGTTTATCCTGTTAATCCTGTCTAAAAAAATACATCATTTAGCCACAGGCAGATCAAACCGCGTCTGCTCATGCTGGTCCACAATCTTGACGGCCTCGTAGCCGCCCTTGCTGAGCTTCAACAAGATGAAGGGATTGGTGATCACCTGGGCGGTCACCATGCCGGGGTCCGGTTCAGTCCAGATCAGGCTAATATAGGCTGTCTGTTGGGAAACGCTGCAGGATTCAGGGTCGAGTTTAAGGCTGTACCCGGCTGTGGGCTTTTGGCCCATACGCACCAGCAGAATACGGGATGCATTGAAATCGATTTCTTGCGAAGGTATCTTGCGGGCTTTTTGACCTTCAATCATTTGTTCCAGTTCTTCCCGGGATTTGACCCATTTCGCCGACAATTCAGGGCGGCTGTCAATCCCTCGCGTTCCTGTCAACAAAACATCCACACTCAATGCAGGTGCAGGTGCGTTTCCCCTCTGGCCCATGCCGCAGGCAAACAGCATTGCCATGGCCATGGTAAGCAGGGCAATGAGGTTGAATCTGAATGCTCTGTTAAAGTGGTGGTGCCTCATCTATTTTTCCGTATTCTTTTAAAGAAAATACTCCTCTGCGTCCTCTGCGCCTCGAGCGTAGCGGGCGGTAAGATATACAGCTACATTTCGGACGTCAAGGCTTTTCAATCTGAAAGCCCCCCTCCCGCTGGATCTGAAAACCGAACCAATCCTTGTCTCCTGTGAGCGTCGTGGGCAGATTAAGATTGAACGAGGTCGTGAAATTGTACCCGGAACGGTCCCTGGTAAGGCTGATGACCCTGGGCTGGTCCATGGAAACATAGGCTCCTGCAGACTCGCCGGGGTCTCCAACTACATAGTCGTTGTCGATATCCGTACCGGCAAAAAGGATGTATTCACCAGGCGGCGCCCTCAGGCTGAAAGGGTAGACCCCATTCACGGGCGCTGCCACGTCGAACTGGGCCATGGTTACATAGGTGTCCGGATCCAGGAGCAGGACATAGTGGTAACCAGCATCGCCGCCAGTGGGAACGCCCTTTTGCATGCTCACGGACACCTCGACATCATTGACATCGGAATCAAGAATGATGGTGGCTGCATAGGGACCGTCAGGTAGCTGTAGATCTGTCCCGTCAGGTAGAGTCGTCCGATAGACTTTTACCGTATAGGTGCCAACCTGCTCCGCTTCGTTAAAGGCATCGTCTATTTCGAGCCAATGAGCATCTGGATCGGTTATTATTGGCGTCAAAACCGTTAAAGGGTCGAGGCCGAAGTTTTCTGCTGTCAGCGTCAGGGTTGTTTTAGATGTTCCGAAATTGAGGGAAAAGGGCGATACAAAAAGAAAGGTGGGAAGTTCGTCGCTGACAGTCCTTACCGCCTTAAAAGCATTGATGAGTCCATATCCGTAGCTGTCGTCACGGCGCTCAGGTCCGAGGTCATCGGTCAACGGGTTTTCATCCTCATCTTCGATCAGCGCATCCAGCATATCCGGCGTAAGGGCAGGGTAGAGGGATTTCATCAAAGCCACCACACCGGCCACGTGGGGCGCTGCCATGGAGGTGCCCTGGGAAAAATGGTACACCATCTGTATGGGGGGACCTGATTCATCATCCCCGCCAATGCTCAACACACCGTCCAGATGACCATCGCTGTCATAATCCTGGGACTTGTTTCCCCCTGGTGCGGCAATGTCGATGGTATTGCCATAGTTGGAATAGGGGGCCAGCTGCTTGTCCGCTCCCACCGCACTCACAGAGATGACGCCTTCGTAGGCTGCCGGATACATGCGGGCATTGGAAGCATAGTTGCCGGCTGCGGCAATAATGATGACGCCGTCATTGATACCATCGCCGTCTGGGTCGCGGGCTTGATTGATAACCTGCTGGTCCAGGTCTGACCATGAAGATCCGCCCAGGCTCATGTTAATGATGTCTGCTCTTTTTGCCGGCAAGGTGCCGGAGCTGTTAGACAAGCCGGCAGCATATTTGATGGCCTGGCGGATGTCGCTGGCCAGGCCGCCGCCATTGCCCAGCACCCTCAAGGGCATAATTTTACAGTCTTTGGCAATGCCGGCCACGCCAATCGCGTTGTTGGTGGCTGCGCCGATGGTCCCGGTGACATGGGTGCCGTGAAACGAGCTGCCGCCATTCATTTCATCCCCTGGGTCTTCGGGGTCAGGATCGATACCGTTTCCGTCCAGGGATATGGTCGTATTGGAAATAAAATCATAGCCGGGCAATAGCCGGGTCTTATCGATGTCCGGGTGGTTGGAGAGAATGCCCGTGTCGATGACTGCCACAATGACATCTTCGGGATTATTGTTAAGTTCCGTGATTTCCCACGCCTGGGGCAGATGGATCAGCGGATAGTGCCACTGCAGCGGGTAATGCTCGTCATTGGGGACTTCCATGGCGTAACGTATATAATTAGGCTCGGCAAACATCACGTCAGGTCTTTTCTTGAGGGCGTCGATGGTTCGCAACGTGTCGAGTTTGAGCTGCACGTCAGGGTCATCCACCTGGAACAGCTGCCGGTTCTTTTCCGGGGGTTCGATGTTGAGCGCCCTGAACACCTGTTGCCTGTTTTCCGGATTGATCTTCAGGACCATTTCGCCTTCAAATGTCCCGGATGTGTGGTTAAGGCCCATGAAAGTATCATCAACAGAGCGAAAATTATTTCCGAGTGCTTCCCTTACTTCCGGTTTGAATTGGACCACAATGTCGCCGGGTAAGAAATCTTCCTCCAGGCGTTCATCCATGATGGTTCCCCCGGTAATGCCCTGGCCCATGGTCAGGATGTAGTTGGAGGCGCCGGCAACAGCCCGAACCTCGATGAAATAGGGACCGGCTGAAGGGGCTTGCAGGCTTTCACTATCGCTTTCACTCGTGGATTCGGCAATGGGGATGGTGTTCTCGTCAAGGTCCTGGCCGTAAAGATAGAGGTCGAGGTCGGCGGCGCCGTGGTCGGCAATATAGAGGTTAACGGTTTCATTTTTGGTTAAAGTGATCTTATAGACATCGCTCGGGTCACCGTCCTGGTATGAATTCCCCTCTTCACCATATTCCGCCACATTGGCATACCCGCCGAGAATAACCGGGTTTTTTAGTAAGAGTTGCACCTTTCCATCGTCAAAATAGTTGTTGGAAACCGGTATGACGTTGATTTCATTGACATCGCTGTCAATGGCGGTGCTCCCCGGAACTGAAATAGTGCCACTGATGGTATATCCACCACCACCGCTGCTGGTTCCCAGGTCACAACCAATAACGGCCATTGAAAGAATTGCTAATATCCCTAAGCATATATGGAGGAATGCTTTTTTCATAATTACATCCGGTTTGTAACCCTATCGCTGAAAATCGCTATTGAATATCGCTTTGTTCCTTGAACAATTGGTATATGTCCTTGCGGTGTCCTATATAATGGATCTGGACAACCTGACCTTCTTCATGAATTTTATAGATTATTCTGTATCGTTTTGCCTTTAAAGAAAGAAATCCGGAAAGCTCCTTTGCAAGCGGCTTCCCTATATATGGATTGTTCGCAATTGTTGTTAGGCGAGCCCGTACAATTGACTTTAAATCAGGGTGCAATTTCCTAATCAGGTCACGGGCAGTTTCAGAATAGACCAGGCGATAGGGCCTCATACTTGCCAGACATCATCGTCAGAATAAACACGATTATTTTTAAAATCCTTTCTGGATTTTTTGAGGGCTTGCATTGTTTTCGAATCTGCTAGAATTTCAATGGTTTCCATCAATGAATCATAATGCTCCGGATGCATCATCACCGAGACGGCCTTTCCATTTTTTGTAACAGTAATGGTCTCATGATCTTCGGACATAACTTTTAAAATGTCGAGCAGATGCTTTTTAACATGGGTAACCGGTAGTATTTTATCTAAATACGGCATAATGAACAAATCCTACTTTTACAATGTAAACACTCATAATAGGGAAATTATTATGACCATAATAAGGTTTCAATGCATTGTTGTCAACTCTAATAGATGGTGCCCATCTATTAGTTGACGCGACTTCGTCGCTATTATAATCGATTGACTATGGTATGTTTTCTAAAGGCGAGTATCGATATCGCGAAGCGATAAATAAATGCCTGCCCCGTGAAACCCGTACTTGCTCCTGTTTCACTGGGGTCTGCGGCAAA
>JAOZRT010000292.1 GCA_029940035.1 Desulfobacterales bacterium | reverse complement strand
TTTTATGTCAGGAAGATACATATTTGCTTGAATTGGTACGCTATATTCATTTAAATCCACTACGGGCCAACATCGTAAAAACGAGGAAAGAATCTGATAGGTATCCTTATAGTGGCCATAGCGTGTTGATGGGAAAAATCAAAAGGGACTTTCAGGACACAGACTATGTATTGCGATTATTTGGGAAAAAAGTTTCAGGTGCCCGCAGGGCATATCGGGCCTATGTGGAAAGGGGAATTGCTCAAGGGCGCCGGCCGGATTTGGTAGGCGGCGGTTTGATTCGTAGTGCCGGTGGTTGGTCGGCGGTTACGGCGATGCGTAACGCCAAGGACCACATGAAAAGCGATGAGCGTATTTTGGGTGATGGTGATTTTGCACAGTCTGTATTAAATCAAGCAAAGGAACGGTTGGAAGATCGCTACCGGCTTCAAGCCCGGGGATATGACTTGGAAGAAGTAACGAACCGGGTATCATCTGAGTTGGGAATAGACCCTGAGCAGGTGTGGGCGGCCGGCAAACACCCGCGCACAGTCAAGGCCCGCAGTTTATTATGCTATTGGGCTGTGCGTAAGTTGGGTATGCGTGCCACCGAGCTATCGAAAAAGCTTGGTGTCTCGCAGCCATCGGTGAGCATTTCTGTAAAGCGTGGTGAGAAGATAGCAAAAGACATGCAATTGGAACTGATAAAGGGGTAGTAAGTTATAATTTAATGGGCGTCCCCTAAAATAATTGTCAAGACCAAACTCCTTAATTATATCGAAAAAAGAAGTCGATTGAGAAATGTCACGGTGGAGGGGCAGAGTTGTTACAGATTGTATAGCTCACGGGCCGGTGAAAGATTTCTATAGAAATTGCCAGGCAGAAAAATACAAAGATGACCAGGAGATATTTCATTTCGCCGATGTATTTCATGATTATTAACACCAATTAAAGTGCATAAAAAAACTCATTACAAAGTCAATGTAACATTTTAAATGTGTATTTCAATAAAGAATTTGAATAACTCAAGAAACTACTTTTAAATTTTTTAATCAGAAATAGCTTTTTCAATTGTAGCAATCAGTTCTTCAAAATCACAAGGCTTTGAAATATAGGCAAATGCCCCATATTCCATCCCTTCCCCCACCGTCTGTTCCGACTCATGGCCGGTTAGTATGATGACCTCCATTTTAGGATACATTTTCTTAAATATTTTAAGCACTTCTATGCCGTCCATATCTTTCATTTTTAAATCTAAAATGGCTACATCAAAATCCACTTTTCGAAGCGCCTGAATGCCTTCTTCTCCGCTGAAAGTCGTTGTCACAGAGAAGTCTCTATCGCTCAATCTCTTGTAAAGCACCTCTACAAAGTGCTTTTCATCATCCACAAGAAGAAGTTTAATCTTCTTTTTATTAGTATTTTCATTTTCATGCATCATCATTCCCCCAAAACTTTCGATGCCCCTAATGACCGGCCTTCAATTGTTGCGATCTTATGTTTTATTGCGGGGTAAGCGGATATCAAAGCGGGTTCCTATATCGATAGTGCTGTGTACATCAATTTCACCACCCATTCTTTTTACAATTCCGAAACAGATGGATAAACCTAACCCGTTTCCTTTGCCTACCGCCTTGGTGGTAAAAAATGGATCGAATATTCGGTCTTGGTTTGCTTGCGGAATACCTGAACCGTCATCTTCCACAACGATCAAAACAAAACGCTCTTCCAAACGGGTTGTGATATCGATTTTGCCACCTTTTTTCCCTATGGCATCAATTGCGTTGTTGATAAGATTAAGCAATATCTGTTGTATCTCAGTCTGAGATCCTGCAATGGGCGGTATCGTTTGATCCTTGTATGAATTTATGGTAATTCCAGTATAGGATTTTTTGTCGGAAATGCCCACGACTTCTTCAACGATTTTATTTACCTGGACGCTTTGTATTTGCGTGTCTGTTTTTCTAGCAAAGCTCAATAGTTTATGGGTGATTTCCTTACAGCGTTTTCCCTGGGTGTTAATCTGTTTCAGTGCACGTTCAATTTCTTGTAGATTTTCTCCCTCTTGAAATTCCTCTTTCTTCAGTAAATCTTCTATCCATCCAGCCTCTTGGACCATTATGGCAACTGGGTTATTTATTTCATGCGCGGTTCCGGCCGCCAACCGACCAACGGATGCAAGTTTCCCGGTTTCAATTATTTGCCGATTCATCATCTCCTTTTCTCGGTCTGCTTCTGAAAGGTGTTTGATGATTTGATGGAACAAGAATGAAAGCATAATTACAATGAGCAACGCCCCAATAAAGAGAATTACCCCTGCAATAATTTGGGTACGAATCAAGTCCGAAAAGGCTTCCTTCTTTTCTTGCTGATACACCAGTATCCAATCATTGTTTTTCAGGAGGGCTGCGAGATATATAATGTGCTTCCCGTCCGAATCATCCGTAAGCTCTCCGATGTATATTCCGTGTTTTGCTTTTTTGCCCGCGCTTATAAAATCCATGTAAGATTTTTTGCTAGGCAACATATCGTCATGAAGTTTTGTCTGAAAATTTCCTTCCCTGTTCAGAATGAATGCAAATCCTGTATTACCGATACGAAGGTTTTCCGCTAGGAAGTTGAAGGCTTCAAAATTGATGGTAGACCTCAGCATAAAATACTTTCCTTGATAAACACGTTTCACGGATATGATAAAATGTGGTTTGGAACGAAGACCGAGGAAAACATCGCTAATATAAAACGGCTTTTTGAGCGCATCTTCGAACCATTTGGCTTTCGAGTACTGCGCATTTTCTAGTTTTAATCGTCCAGCATAGGATTCCTGAACACCTTTTTCATTGATAATTCCCAAGTCTTCAAATACATCTCCGTATTTCTGTTGAAGTTGGAAAAGTTTCTCCTGTAGGACGGATTCATTAAAAAGATCCACATTGTCACAGGAATCCAACATGAACTGAAGATTATGTAGCCTTTCGTTCAAAAAGCTATCGATATCTTGCGCGTGCCTATGAATCATCTCTTTCAGGTGAGCATATAGTTTCTCATTGTAAGAGTTGCTAAATTGATGCAGAACCATGCCGCTGACCAGGAGCATCGGTATAAATGATACAAGAATGACAATTAGTACCATATTCCTGGTGAACTTTCTGCTATGCAATTTGTTGGTTATTCTATCTTGAGCCATAACAACCTCATTAAATGAGTTGATTCAAATATTAGCATATCTGGTAATCGATTTTGCGATATTTCAAATATTATAAAAAATCATGATTCGTATTTTGATAAAATTTTTTTGCTTTCAGCATCCTTTATCTTTTCGTCATGTGCTCTTTTCTTTTTTGTAGCCTCCTCCACTTTGCTGACAAGCTCTTCAATATCACACGGCTTAGTAAGAAAATCAAAAGCTCCTAGTTTCATGCCATCAATGCCGGATTCGATCGTGGCGTGACCGGTCAGCAAAATGACCTCTGTCCTGAAAAACCCGGTTTTAATTTTTTTCAGCATCTCAAGTCCGTCCATGCCAGGCATCTTAACATCCAGGACAATGACATCGAGGTTTTGATTTGTTTTTAGCTTTTCCAGGCCTTCTTCCGCACTGAAGGCCATAATCGTCTCAATATTTCGTTCGGCCATCCGTTTGGCCATGGTTTTCACAAAAGTAACTTCATCATCAACCAGCAAAATAAATGGCGCTATCATTACTATCCCTCCTTACCTTTGTTCTCAATGCGTGGGTGTGAATTTAAACATAACGGAATGGTCCATACTTTGACAGGGTTTCCTGTTTTTGAGCATCCTTTATTTTTTCTGCATGTTCTCGTTTTTTATTAGTAGCCGCTCCCACTTTACAGACCAGCTCTTCGATATCAAACGGTTTCATTATAAAATCGTAAGCCCCCAATTTCATGGCATTGATTGCCGATTCTATCGTGGCATTTCCGGTCAGCATAATTACCTCTATCAGGGGAGATACCTTTTTAAGCTCCTCCAGTGCTTCTATTCCGTCCATGCCCGGCATCTTAATATCCAGAACAATGACCTCAAGGTTTTTATTATTCTTTAGTTTTTCGAGGCCTTCTTCCGCGTTGAAGGCCGTAATCGTCTCAATATTTCGCTCGGCCAGCCGTTTGGCCAGGGTTTCCACAAAAGTAATTTCATCATCCACGAGCATAATGAATGGCGCTGACATGGCTATTTCTCCTCATGACCGTTCTTTTATAATATTATACTTAATAATTTACGTTATCAACTCGAATGTCAACATTGGCTTGTTCTCTACTATTGCTCTTAAGTACGTGCTATGATTATACGTTTCGCTCAGAACTTCATGCGTAAATAAAGGATACCCAATATTTAATTAATAGCTTTCTTAATCACTGCTTGATCATAGGCTTCCAGGATATCCCTACGCGTCAGGATGCCTAACATTTTTAAGGGATTATCCGCTGACACGACGGGAAGGATAGAAAAATCTCCAGCGGTTATTTTTTCCAGGGCCGTGCCGAGATTATCTTCTATTGATACGGTAACCACATCCGGAGTCATGATGTCTCTTACCACCATCCGATCATCTAACTTTCCATTAAATAAATCGTCATAATAGTCCAGAAATGTCAGCACACCTGTAATTTCCTCTTTATCATTCACAACCACGAAATTGTTAGATCTGCTTTCGGGTAGTCCTTTTGCGAATTCTTGAAGGTGCAAAGTCTCCGGTATGATTTCTACCGTGTGATACATTACATTTTTTACATACATTGAACTTAATATATTGATCTCTTTTCCGCCCCTGATGTTTATTCCCCTTCTGATCAATTTAAAAGTATAGATAGATTCGCCGCATAGCCTTCTGGCAATCAGGCAACTTATAATGCAGGTAATCATCAGTGGAAGAATTACTTTATAGTTGCCAGTCATTTCAAAAATTATCAAGATCGCTTGTAACGGGCCATGGGTGGTAGCGGCCACGACAGCCCCCATGCCCACAACAGCGTAAGCTCCAGGCGATACCGCCACCGAAGGAAAGAAATAATGAACAACCGCGCCAAAAGTACCTCCCGTCATGGCTCCCATGAAAAGTGAAGGGGCGAAAATACCGCCGGAACCCCCTGATCCAATCGTAATGGACGTGGCCAGGATTTTACATAGAACCAACAGAGCCATGAACCACCAGGAGAGCTTTATCATGAGTGCCAGGTCAATAGCACCGTAGCCGACACCTAATACCTGGGGAAAAATAAGCCCCATGGTTCCCATCATCAATCCCCCGATAACAGCCTTGAGGTATTCGGGAAACTTAATGCTGTCCCATGCATCTTCGGCACGATAGAGAAATAAAGTAAAACCCACAGCCACCAGGGCACATAATATACCCAGAATAGCGTACAAAGGAAATTCCAGAGAGCTGTGCAGAATATATTCAGGCAGAATAAATGCAGGGATATCCCCAAGGTAATGGCGTGAAACCGCTGTGGCCGAAACGGCAGAGATAACGATGGGGCTGAAGCTGGCGATTTCAAATTCGCCAAGAATGATTTCAATGGCAAATATGGAACCGGCCATAGGGGCATTGAAAGTGGCCGCAATACCGGCGGCGGCACCGCAACCGACCATGGTCCTTATTCGATTGGCGGATACGTTAAATAGTTGCCCCATGGCTGATCCAACCGCAGAACCTATTTGAACGATGGGGCCTTCTCTTCCAACCGAGCCGCCTGTTCCAATACAAATGGCAGACACCAGGGCCTTGATAAAAACAATGCGCTTTCTTATAATTCCTTGTTTAAGGGCAACGGCATACATGACTTCCGGAAC
>JAOZRT010000291.1 GCA_029940035.1 Desulfobacterales bacterium | reverse complement strand
GAGATATATCAGGCCCTTTCAGGGCCAATATCATGCCACCCTTTTTAGGGGTGGTAGTTGACCTGTTGAGGAATATTAAAAATGAAAGCCATGGTTTTGGAGAAAATCTGCGACCTTGGAAAAAATAGCCGGTCCCTGAAAATGGTTGATTTGCCGGAGCCCGTGCCGGGTGAGGGCGAGATCGTGATTAAGGTCAGCGCCTGCGGGGTGTGCCACACGGAGCTGGATGAAATCGAGGGGCGCACACCGCCGCCAATGCTGCCGATGGTATTGGGGCACCAGGCCGTGGGCAGGGTTGCGCTAACAGGATCGGGAGCAACGCGTTTTGGAAATGGAGATCAAGAGCGTGGCCAATGTGGCCCGCAGGGATGTGTATGATTTTTTACAGCTTGCCGCCGAGATCCCTATCAAGTCCTGATTTAAGGTTGACACTATTTGATAAAAATATTCCTGGCATTTAACACCTGGCTTCCTGGATGCTCGATCCTTGAGGCTATCGGTAAAATGCGTTCAGTTGTAGCAGGGATAAATCCCTGCACTACGCTGCACTCCGGAGATAGGGCATGTAGGCCAGGGCTTTAGCCCTGAAGGTTTATTGACAACCGATTACCACGGGCTCTGTTCTCCGGCCTCCGTCTTCTGATTCGTTGTTGGATGTTAAATGTACATTAGAAAAAAGAGAAGTCCTTGAAACCTGAGTATTATGATTGAAAACATCCTATACCGTTGCCCTTCCTGCGGCGGCTTTGAATGGCTTGAACAGGGCCGTTGCCGGCATTGCCATGTACCTGTGCGTGTGCTTTCCAGAAAGCAGGTGGCTGTGAACGGCAAGCCGGAAAGTATTGCCCTTTGGTATGCCAAGGTGAAAGGGCATGCGCTGCCTGAGGGACCAGAGGGGATGATACTGGAGAGTGGTCCCATTCGTCTGTCCGGTGAGACGCAAAAAGGACATTTCACGGGCCTTTCCGGGGTGCATGCTGTTTTGCACGGACGTGAATATTCTGATACGGGCAATCTGATCCTTTATCGAGGCAGGCTTTTGTATCAGGGCGCATCCTTAAAAAAAGAGGTTCCTTTTAAAAGCATATCAGCGGTAACCATCGAGTCCAACACGGTGATTGTGGACCGTAATGACGGCCGCACCCTCTACTTTGATTTTCTGGAGGAATCCGGAAAAAAGTGGGAGGATTGCATCCAAAAGGCCATTGCCGAATTTTATAGCCCCGTCGATATCGTCGAATTCTGTCCCAGGATACGCTTTGCCAAAACCCGCGACAGGACAGGGAATATACGCGGGCAATTTAAAAGCACCCAGGTGGCGTCCGAACAAAGGTATAAAAGCGACACACCGCTGATGGGTTTGTTCCTGAGACGCCTTGTCGGTTATTTGGCCCGGGGTCTTTTGGACATGCGGATGACCGGCCTGGAAAATATCCCGAGGGAAGGTGCCGCCATTCTGGCGGCCAACCATGTTTCCCTGCTGGACGGTATTATACTGGGGGCCTGTCTGCCGCGCCTGGCCAGGTTCATGACCAAGAATTCCGAATTCAAGCACCCATTTATCCGGGAGATACTGAGGATGGCAGGGGCGTTCCCGGTGATGCGCTACCGGACCGATGTGGTAGCCGTGCGTAATGCGTTGCGAGTTCTTCAGAACGGACATTTGATGGGTGTCTTCCCGGAAGGGGAGCGCAGTTGGGACGGACGCATGCAGCCGTTCAAAAAAGGCACGCTGCGTCTGATACTGGCTGCGGGGAAGCCGGTTATTCCGGTGGGCATATCCGGCATCTATGAGCTCATGCCCCGGTGGACGCACAGCCTCAAAAGGGTGCCGGTCCGGATAGAGATCGGCAAACCCATACGGTTTGCATCGATTTCCATCGTTGACCAGACCAAAGAAGATGTTAAACTTGTGGACAGTCAGTTAGGGGATGCCATACAACGATTAATTGCTTAAGTCTTTGATTGCTTCGGCGATTAAATATCTCAATTCCGTCATTCCCGCGAAGGCGGGACACGTAGTGAAGCGTCAGCGCTATCCAGATAGACCCCTGGATGCCGGAACAAGTCCGGCATGACGGGTTCGGGTATTTAAATGTCAGCTTTATAATATGCTTTACCAAAGGAGGAAAACCACCCATGAATGCAAACCGAACGGTTGTACACACAGAAAAAGCGCCCCAGGCCATCGGGCCCTATTCGCAGGCAGTTAAAACCGACACCATGGTGTTCGTTTCCGGTCAGCTGGCTTTTGATCCGGCCACAGGCGATTTATTGACCGACGACATCAAAACGGAGACACGACAGGCCATGCACAACCTGAAGACAATCCTGGAGGCAGCCGGCAGCAGCCTGGAAAAGGTGGTTAAAACCACCTTGTTTATTAAGAACATGGACGATTTCCCGTTGGTCAACGAGGTATACGGCGAGTTTTTTACTGATAATTTTCCGGCCCGTGCCTGTGTAGAGGTGGCGCGTCTTCCCCGGGATGCCAATTTCGAGATAGAAGCCGTGAGTTTGCTCTGATCGTTTCTTCAAAAGGGCAAAGCAGCTTTATGGAGAACCCGCCGAATGCCGTCCTTTCGGTGGCGGCATCTCAGGCGTATCGTTTGTTAGGACTTCAGGCTAAACAACTCAAGCGAGTTCCTGGTCGGCTGTTCGACGGAAGGCTTCCACTTTTTCCAGGACAGACGTTTTCAGCGGCTCCGGGTGATGCGTCTGGAGAATGGTTTTGATCCTGTCCACAATCCGATCCCGGGAACTCTTGCGGCCGCCGTCTTGCCAGGTCGTGTAAGCTTCCCGGGTCATCAGGCCCGGCATCCAGATTTCTTTTTTGAATTCGGCGGCTGTGTGATTCTCTTGCAGGTAGTTGCCCCCGGGGCCGACCTTGGCGATGAGATCCCGCTGGGGCAGTCCCCATTCTGCCATCATCATCATTCGTTCTGTACCTGACTTGGGAAATACCAGCGGGGTTATGGGCTCGGGGTAGGCCAACAGGAATGGCTTCTGGCGCAGGGCCTCAAAACCACCGGCAATGGCTGCCGCCATTTCATAAACCTTTCGAAATGCACGTCTTGAGTAGCTGAGCATGACCACCGGTTTGACGGTGTTTTTGACAATGGTCTCGAATTCGTGGACTTCCTGGGCCAGGGGCGGTAGTACATCCCCGGCCGAACCCATGGGCATCACAAAGTCGATGTTGGTCAGTGCATCCGCTATCAGGGCTCCGTGGGCAATGTCCTGCAGGGTTGTCGGTCTGATCGTGCCGGTCAGGGGGTCGAGGGTATTGGGGCTTCCCGTGGATGTCCCGAAGTAGGTTTTTCTGCCTTCCAGATTCATGGCCCGTTCGCCCAACCGGTTGTAGATGGTGAATCCCCGGGGTGCGGTTTCAAGTGCCTGCTGGACAAGGTGCCTTGGAATTTTTACACGATCACCACCGATGACGGCCCCGTGCTGCTGCAACAGGGCGCGGGCCTTTTCATCGGTCATCCGGCAGCCGACGGTTTCCACAATTTCAAAGGCGGCGCCGATGATTTCCTCTATCTGGCCATGGTTTAAAATGCGCATCGAAACAGACGAAGTCTGGGTAAATGATGGATGAATCATGAGGGTTTCTCCCGTTTGATTTGTCAGAAAACTATTTTTATTGGTATCACCAACAGATAAGAAAATCACTGATTCCTGTCAAGCTAAAGCTATTCAATTTTTTTTTTGACTGCAGTAAAAATAGATTAACATATAGATATATAATGGTAATTAGTTGTGTAATTGTACGTTCAGGTGCGCACGGGCTTAACTCTTGACATTTAGGTTTCTTGGCTTTATGGTGTCTACTGGTAATACCAATAACAGGAACCGGCATTAAATGGACAGCACTAAAAAAATCACGGCATCGCAAAGGTTACAGGCTATATTCGAGGAATTGATTTTAAGTCGACAATACCACCCCGGCGACCGTTTGCCTTCGGAACGCGAGATCATGAAGAAGGAAAAGGTGGGCCGGGGGACCGTCCGGGAGGCTTACCGTTCCCTGCAGCAAACGGGGTTGATCGAAATCCGTCCAGGCGACGGCGCCTTTGTGCGGACGGTGGACAGCGCCGAGGTCGGTGACACCCTGGCCACGCTTATCCGGCACGGCGGAGTTTCAGCCGGGCACCTTCAGGAATTCAGGGAAGCCGTGGAAAGCCGTTGTGCGGCATTGGCAGCCGAACGGGCCACCCCGGAACAGAAAAATCATCTGAAAAAACGGGTCGATCAGATGGAGATGCGTTACCGGTCTTACGGTCGGGGGGACCTTCGTTTTTATGAAATGGAATTGGACCTTCACGCACAGCTGGCCAGGATAACGGGTAACCCCATGTTTGAATGGTTCGCGACCACCTTCCAGAAAAATGCGCAATCGTTCAGTGAGATATTGGCTCACCGGACAGGCAAGCCTGAAGAAGCCCTGGAAGATTGGCGGAATTTTATAAACGCCTTGGATAAGCAAGAAGTCACAAAAGCGTCCATGATCATGCGTTCGCATATTTATAGGTTCGGGAAGGTACTTGAAGAGGGGAAAATATGAAAACAAACTACGATGCCATTATCATTGGATCGGGTATTATCGGCTGCAGTATCGCCTTTGAACTTAGCAAGAAAGGCTGGAAAACCTTAAATGTGGACAAACTGACCTCTGCCGGCAGCGGTTCCACGGCCAATACCTGTGCGGTGATCAGGGTGCACTATTCAACGCTGGACGGCACTGCAGTGGCCTATGAGAGCTACCACTACTGGGATAACTGGCGCGGTTATCTGGGGGTTGAGGATCCCCAGGGGCTGGCAGGGTTCAACAAAACAGGCGTATTGGTGTTCGAATCCCGGGTTAATGACAATCTTAAAAAGATCAAGCTGATGATGGAAGCATTGGGGATCGCCTATCAGAATTGGGACGTTTCAAAGATAAAGACAAAATTTCCCATGCTTGACGATACGAGTTATTATCCACCGCGCCGGCCGGAGGACCCCGAATTCGGTAAAAAAAATGAAGCCCCTATTACCGGGGCAATTTACTATCCCGAGGGAGGCTACATTTCTGATCCGGTTTTGTCGGTGCACAATGTGCAGGTTGCGGCCGAAGCCCATGGCGCCGAGTTCCTCTTTAACAGGAAAGTTGTGGACATTCTCAAACAGAACCAGTGTGTACACGGTGTCCAACTCGAAGGCGGTGAAGTTGTCCAGGCGCCGGTGGTAGTCAATGCAGCCGGCCCGCACTCCTTTGTGGTTAATGCGATGGCCGGCGTGATAGAGGGGATGAAGATCAAGACCCGCGCCCTGCGGCACGAAGTGGTTCACCTGCCCGCTCCGGACGGCATAGACTACGAAGTCATTGGCTGCCCGAGTTCCGACAGCGATGTGGGTGCCTACTGGCGGCCGGAAGTGGGCAACCATATTCTTTCCGGCAGTGAAGACCCGGATTGTGATCCCAAGGAGTGGATTGAAGATCCGGATGATTTTAACCGCAGCCTGACCGAACAGGCCAAAGCGCAGGCTTACCGACTTTCTCTGAGAATTCCGGATCTGCGTATCCCCAACCAGATCCAGGGGGTCGTTGACCTTTATGATGTAGCTGACGACTGGATACCCATCTACGATAAATCGGATCTGGCAGGCTATTACATGGCCGTGGGTACTTCGGGAAACCAGTATAAAAATGCACCTGTGGTCGGTAAAATGATGGCCGAACTGATTTTAAAGTGCCAGAATGGACACGACCATGACATAGACCCGGTGATTTTCCATCTGGAAAAACTCGACAGGGAT
>JAOZRT010000290.1 GCA_029940035.1 Desulfobacterales bacterium | reverse complement strand
CGATGGACATCACATCGCTCCAGTCTACGTTGACGTAGGTCTGCATGCGGGTATGTGGCATGGTCTTGAGTGAGGAAAAATATCTATAATATACTGATTCATCTGAAAACCGGTAAAAGAGCCGTCGCATTTCTTCTTCGTCAGAAGGCCTGATGGGCCTGAATCGGGTCTCGATGCCGTTCTTGGATTGGTAGAACTCGTTGATGTGTGAAGGAAAATTGCGGGCGCTTTCTGCCAGGTAGATCTGGTCACGATAGAGTATATTTTTTCTCTTTGCAGCAGCAATCAATTCAACACGGTCGTCGGGATGGGCGATTTCAATCAATGCTTGTGCCCGCTCCCGGAGTGTGAGGCCCTTGAGGCTGGCCACCCCGAACTCCGTTACCACATAATCCACGGCCTCTCTGAAATCGATCCGGTTTTTCAACCCCTCTATGGAAGTGGTTATATTGGCAGCACCTTGGAGGCTTCGGCTTGGGAGTCCGAATACCGTGTATCCTCCTTCCGAGATCTGAGCGCCGTTCAGAAAAGCGAGCACCTCAGCCGGCCCGGATGCCACGTTGCCAAGGCCGGTATGCAAGGCAATTCTTCCGGTGATATCAGACTTCTTGGCGGAAATAATAGCTACAAAACGTGGATTCCGGCCAATGCTCAACGGGTCGAAGACCTTGTCTACAGGCTGGAATTCAACGCTGGGATTCTGGTCCAGCCATTGAAACAGTTCTGCCGTGCCGCACGCATAAGAAGTGATGGATTTTCTTTTGAACAGTTCCTTGAATCGATTGGTGACGGCGCCGTTTTTCACCAAATCCATCAGTGCATCACTGAAAAATGGTGAGTGGATACCCAGATGCTGTTTGCGATTCAGTGCTTGACCAACTGCTTCAAACAATGGGCCCATGGAAAAGGCAATGCAGCTTTGGTCTTCAATCAATGGCTCGATATTAGCAGCGATCAGATCGTAGACCGGATCAACACGTGACCGTTTAAAATACACCGGCGGCTCGTCCGATTGCACCAGCATATCAAAATCGGAAATCTGGACAAAGGTATCACCAAATGTGCGCGGTATCCCGGTGTTTATTTCTCCCACAACAAGTTTGGCTTGTTCCATGGCCAACCGGGCAACGTCTACGGACACTCCCAGGCTGCAGTAGCCATCCTTGTCCGGAGGCGTAATTTGTACAAAAACAATGTCGACTCGGATCTTCCGCTTTTCCAGAAGTTCGGGAATCCGTGACAGGTAACACGGGATCAGGTCCACATGACCGGCGGTAATCTCTTCATCGGCCACCCAGCCGGAAAAAAAGGTTTTCAACCTGAATTTTTGGCTCTGGAGGTTTTTCAATGAGATGGCATCGGCGAAACTAACAATCTGAATCAACTCGAGATCCTGGAGTTTGGCACTATGGGCTGCCATGAGGTGTTTTACCAACGTGCGGGGTTCCGCCGCCCCGGTGGAAAGGAAGACACTCATGCCGGGGCGTATCCGTTCGAGAACGTCGTCCGCAGAAACCAGCATTTTCCTCCATTCCATGGGTCACCCCCATTGAGTTATTATTATCCTCAAACCATAATGCCGCATATGAAGTATTTTTTTTGTTCGAAGAACAGATGGGTCTTGCCAATCCCATATGAGGACAGTTCACTGCTGAGGGGGCCTGCAAAACCCAAACGGATGGGCTCGGCGCACCAACCGATTCCTATCCTTCTTATGGGTAAAAAACTCCTATTCTATTGATAAAGTGACAGCGATTAGGGTACAACCATCACAGGGCAAGTGGCGCGTTGCATCACCTTGGTGCTAACACTGCCGAGTAAAAGCCCTTTAAATGGGCCCATGCCTCGTGTACCGAGTACAATCAGATCTGCTTCGCGGGATTCCGCAACAGAAATAATTGCCTCGGCAGCCGGGCCTTCAAGCAAGTCATCCTCAATTTCTATGGAAAGGTTTCCTATGCTTTTTCGTGCCTGAGCAAAAAATTCCAGACCTGCGGCTTGGCGTTGTACCAGCAGTTTGTCATACTCCTTGTAATTGCGTAAATCAGACGTGAAGGGATATGCATGTACGATAATCAGTTTTGCGTTGAAAGTTTGAGATAAATTAGCAGAAAATTTTAATGCCAGCATGCTTTGATTGGAACCATCTAGCCCAAGTACAATTTTATTGAACATATAGCATCTCCTTTTCAATCTTGGGGTCAAATTAAAATTGGAGCATTATCGCAGATAGGCGCGCCCAAAGTCATGCTGGTCTATTGGATGGCTAAAAATATGTCTTCTACAGATGCTTTAGAAGTATGAGAAGCGACGTGGGGCCACAAGAATTGTCAATTCGATTTAATGCCTTTATCGTAAAATAATATCTAAGGATGTCATGTCAAGTTTCCTGCTACCGGCAATCCCATACTGGTCATACTGAAAATTAATCAGTACAGATTAAATTACTTCAGCCTCCGTCAATAGTGTGTCAAACTGCTCTACATCCACCACGGGCGATGTCACGAAATGGATCCCTGTCAATTTGTACAGGGCGACAGATACGGCTATGGCATTTTTCCCATCTGGAAAATCGACGGTGAAGACAAGATCAAGTTCACCCATGACGGCATACATTGATATGATTTTTCCATTGTATTTCTTGATTATTTCGCGGACCTTCTCTGTCCTCTCGGCTCTGATGTCCTTGATCGCTTCCGGTGAATACTTTCCAAACAATAAAAAGATAGACATAGGTAGGCCTCCTTTCTGTTTCAATTTTTCCATTAATTTAGGACCTTTCAAAGATTCGTAAGTCGTAAGAATGAAAATTGGACCGATTTCCGTAAAAAACGCCTGCTCCTCTAATGCCTTACCAGCCGAACATTAAATCTTCGCCCAGGTTTTTTGAAACATGATTTTGAAACTGATGGAAACGGAACCCAACCACCCTTATCATGTATGACATAAAGAGATACCCCATCAGCGGATCGTCCGTAAAGAGCTGTAAGAGATCAGATTTCAGTATCCTTACTATTTTACAGCACTTGGTCACACAATAGGCCGATAGTCTCATTTTATAAGGAGGGACAAAGCATGACCACCCTAATATCTTGGCTTCCGGTTCTTTCTTTTCGACTTCGACGCTATCGACAGTCATCTCGCCAGATGTCGGGCGTCCATCCGGCAATTCAAAGCGAAGATCCACGGAGCCTTCTCTGACCACCCAAAGATGAGCCGCATCATCACCCTCGGTAAAGAGTTTGTCCCCCTTTTGGAATTCTACAGGCTCACATTTCGGTTGAAGTTTCTTCAGGTGATTCGCATTCATATTCTTGAAAGGATGTAATTGCCGCAGCATTTCAAGTTCTATCATGTCATCCCCCTTTCATTATGTTGAGATTACAGAAGTGCGTATTCTATAATTGTTTGATTGTCTGAATTGTGAATGGATATTGAAGCGCATTACCCATAATCTGTCTTCAAATCACATATCCCTTATGGTCTTCAGCATATCAGGGGTGGAGATGATGCCCACGATTTTGTCTTTATTCGTTACGAACACCCGGTGAATATGGTTTTTAATCATTACATCAGCTACCCGTTGAACCGTTGTGTTTTCAGAAACCTGAAATATCGTGGGCGTCATGATGTCACGCACCATTACGTCAGGTTCCGCCTCTATCTGGAAGGCGACATTCTCCCTATTGACATACTGGCGCTCCAGGACATGCAGGTAATAGTCATGGGGCCCTTGCCAGCCTCCTGCAGTTTGGATTTCATGGTTAACGATATCGGTCAGGGATACCACGCCGATGAGAATTCCTGCATTGGATTGGACGGGTGCTCCTGAAATACAGTTCTCCATGAAAAACTCGGCCAGGTGATTTACCGACCAGTTCGATTCTGCCACCAGTACATCCGGATTCATAACATGTTTCGCCGTTAAATTTTTCATGCTATCTCCATTACAGATTAGACAGTTGTGGGATATGTTTCGATAAGCCGCTTCCCAAGCGTTTTGGCTAGGCGTTTGAAGAGTATTGCGGCATTTTCAGAATTTGTTTCAAGAATTATCAGGAACCTATCTCGTTCAAACTTCAGCAAGCTGGTTGGTTCCAGGCACTTTACGGAAGCTGAAAAAAATTGCGCCCCGTAAGTTTGGACCATCCGATAAACTCACCGGTGTGCCGTGCCATATGCACGGCCGGCCCTTCTTTTCCCTGGCTCAGCAGTACACGTCCCTTCAAAAGGATAAAAAAATGATCGGCCGGCTCTCCTTCCTGGAAAAGAATATCTCCTTCATCACAGGATATTTTTTGGGATGTATCCATGGCCTCCTGCACATAATTCCTTGCTCATGCCCCAGAAAAGATCTCCTTGTTTGAAATGCATGACCATTCCTCCTTTTGGCTTATAATTTGTGACAGACGCCGAGATAGGGCAAATTCGCTATTTGTTGCTGGACACTAGTTAACTTCAACAAACTTGCCCATCTCTATGCGATATACAGAAAACCCGAGATCCGGGCCAATTGCATCGCCCCGCTCATCAAAACTTATTTTTCCCATTACTGTGTCCACGTGCACCGACTTCAGAACTTTTAAAACCGTTGTATAATTCGTTGAACCGGCTTTTTGAATTGCGGTCATGATGATATCCGCTGCTGCATAGGCATTCAAAAAGAATGCATCGGGGTAAGTGCCGTATGCCTTTTTATAGGCATCGATGGCGGCGATCGCCTTGGGCAGATTGGACGTGTCTTTTGGTGCTGTGGCGTAGACGCCCTTGGCAAATTTTCCTGTCGAGACAATGAACGCTTTATTTTTAATGCCATCGCCTGAAACGAATATGGTTTTCATCTTTTTCATGCGCATCTGGCTGATGATTTTGGATGCCTGGGGATGATAGCCACCATAAATGACGACATCCGCTTGAGTTTTTATCAGTTTTTGTACGATAGGTGAATAATCAATGGTTCCCGGGGGGATACCTTGGTGGAAAACCAGTTCAGACCTGCCATTGTTGTGCAGAACCGTTTTTAAGATTTCGGATAGACCTTTTCCGTAGGCAGTCATGTCGTGAAGGACTACGATTTTTTTCAATTTCAGTACATCGCGAACAAAGCTAATCTGCACCCGTGCCTGAACATCGTCGGATGCAATTGTACGAAAAAAATTAGGATAGTCACCGCTTTGTGTCAACTCTGGGTGAGTTGCGGATGGTGACACGGTAATAATTTCCGCTTTGCGGTAAATATCAAGGGCAGCCCGCGTGGCACCGCTGCATATATGCCCAATTACCGCGTGGACATCCCTCACAACCATTTTGGATGCTCTTATGGAAGCATCTTTGGGCAGGCACATATCGTCCTCAACATAGAGATCGACCAACCGACCCATGATGCCGCCACCGTTATTGGCTTCTTCTATGGCCAGTTCGACTCCTCTCAATGACGAAATCCCATATGAGGAGAGTTGCCCGCTGAGGGGACCTGCAAAACCCAGCCGGATGGGCTCAGCGCACCGGCCGATCCCGTAAGAAGTCAGAAAAAAAAGCCCACCAAACACCAATACGGCTAACACTATGAATAAACGACATTTCTGCATGACTCACTCCCTTTTTCAGTGAGAGCGTATGCGTCGGCCTAGAGCAGGCAATTAAGATGAGATCGAATCTACAAGAAGGAATGGAGAAAAAAACTCAATTCTGGTGGAGAATTCAAGGGTTAGTATATAGTATAAATATATATCTGCTCGTTTCGATGTCAAGTAAGAAAGGGTATCCCATGTTTTTAAAGGCCCAGAAAACCGTGACTACTCTCCATTT
>JAOZRT010000289.1 GCA_029940035.1 Desulfobacterales bacterium | reverse complement strand
TTTTGATTAACAAATCAAGCCATCGAAATATTGATAGCGTGCCCGTCTTTAGATTCCGCCTTTATTATGTTAACTTGCTGTTTTTGCTTATTTTGCATACTATGTTACAAAGTCTTCGATTGGGTGGGAGAGTTAAGCTTGTTGTAATCTTTGATTCGCAACGAGGAGAAAGATCGAAGGCTTCAATCGCCAATCATTTCAAAAAGAAATCATATAAAGAGGTAAAAAGGGTGTTGTGAAGCCCCCTTTGACAGGCCCAGGAGGTAACCCATTGGGTGTGGGTAAAAGGAGGCCTTTGGACAAGGAAATCTCTGAAAAGGAAGCTTCACAAATTATAAAACCACATTAACGAATGGACCCAATATAGTATATTAAGCGAGCAGCTCTTTTGCTTTTTCTGAAGCAGCCGCTGCATTGGCTCCGTAGGCATCAGCACCTATTTTTTCAATAAAGTCCTGGGTCACGGGAGCACCACCGGCCATGATCTTGATCTGATCGCGGACACCGGCTTCCTTGAGGGCCGCGATGGTTTCTTCCATTTTCGGCATGGTGGTTGTCAGCAGGGCTGACAAGCCGATGATTTGCGGCTTATGCTCTTTAACCGCTTCGACAAAGTCCTGGGGCTTGATATTCGTGCCCAGGTCTATAACCTTGAAGCCACCGCCCTGGAGCATCATGGCCACGAGGTTTTTTCCAATGTCGTGCAGGTCACCCTCGACAGTTCCAATGACAACCGTTCCAGCCCCGGCCCTATCTCCCTCTGAAAGAAATGGTTTGAGAATGTCCATGGCTGCATGCATGGTTCTTGCACACAGGAGCACCTCAGGAATGAACATATCACCGGCCTTGAACCGTTTTCCGACAACATCCATTCCGGCCAGCAATCCATTGTCCAAAACATCTCGAGCAGTGGCGCCGCCATCAAGTGCTTGCTGAGTCAAGGATTTAACTTCCGCCTCATTCCCTGCAATCAGCGCCGTGGCCATTTTTTCATAAAGTTCGCTCATTTTGTCTCCTTTGTTTCTTCAGGGAAAAAGGAGAGATTATTCTCCCTCTTCATTACCGTCAGATACTCCCAACTCTTTCTCCGCCTCTATAACAATGGAGCGAACATTTTTTAGAACATCATCCGGCAGTTTGGGCGGTTCGTAGGTTTCTAGGATGTCGATCATCTTATCGTGGGCTCGTTTGTAGGCATCCGTGCTGCCGTTGGCTTCCCAGTCTTCCCGCATCCTGCGGTCGATCAGCCGCGCCTGCGACTGTGAACGCATGTGTTCGAAAGTGGTTTGATGAGACAGGTAGTCCTTGCCGATGCCCATCTCCTTGATGACATCAATGGCAAGGGTTACGTCGTTCACCGGAACGCCTTTCAATGAATACAGAATCATCTCGGCAATTTCATGGTCCCACACCAGCTGCGCCAGGTCGAAGGTAATTCCCATTTCCAGCATTCCCAATCCGTAGATGATATTGGCGCCTGCCAATGCGGGAAGTATGCCGGTTATGGTTTTTTCGAAACCTGCCTGGGCATCGGTTAATTTGCTATCGCCCTATCCACCGGCAACGAAACAGGGCAAACTGTAGTAGCGCGCCAGCCTTGCAACCGCCGCGCTGATCATGCCGGTTTCCGGTGATCCGACACTGGCTGTGGCCATACGCAGGTCCAGGGGACAGGTGGAACTGCCGTATATAAACTGAGAGCCCTTGCAGGTCAACTGTTGAAGAACCAGACTGGAAAGGACTTCACAGTTCTGGATAATGAGCGTGCCGGCCAGATGCACCGGTCCGGAGCCTGCCGACATGGCCATGCCCACCACGTTCAGCCCCATGTGGCTTTCGGCCGCCTCCATGACGATTTCGCAGTGGTGTGATGGGAGCTTAAGCGGGCTGATAGGACAGGTGGTAAATGCCAGCAGCGGCCGTTTTTTGAGAACCTCTTTGCCGCCGACGATGGCGGCGCACATGTCTACAATTTTTTTGGCCTGAAAGCGGTCCACCGGGCACAACCAGTGGTGCTTGGTAGTGTTGGTCAACGATGCTTCGGCATTGTGAAGGGCCTGTGATTCGGGCGGTTTGTCGTGTGAACACATGGCCCGCTCATACGTCTCCACATGCTCCAGGCTGTCTATGATCCTGGCCGCTTTCACGATATCCGCCTTGGTGGTCTCGCGATGCTCACCGGTATAGGGGTCCACGAACATAATGCCTTCGCCGAAATTGGTAAAGGTTACCCGGTTGTCTTCCATCAGCACGTCGTCCTCGGGTCTCCGACCGCAGGCATAATAGGTGGCGGGAGCGGAGTTGATGGCATCCTCCACCACCCAGTGGGGAAACTTGACCACCTTGTTTTTCTTGTCCACATCACACCCGGCGCCCCCGAAACGCTCCAGGGCTTCCTCGCTTTCCACAAAGACGCCCACATCCTTCAGTACTTCCAGGGTTCCCAGGTGGATTTCATGAATTTCGTCATCGGTCATGACGTTCAGACTGAAGCCTGAACTACGGCTTTTTCCAGCTTTTGATCTTCGTTTCATGAGACCATAACCTCCTGTTTTTTATTTTATCGTTAAGGCTAGTTAGCTCCGCATCTACAGTTACATGCCTTTCATTTTTTAGGGAGAATCGAGGCGATTGCCCACTGCCAGGCGCACCAGCCGGGAAGCCTTGAACCGCTCGGTTAAAAAGGCATAGAATTGGGCCACACCCCCGGGATAATAAATCATGATAACAATCAAAAATAACCCGTAAAAAATCAAATTCAGGCCCGGATAATTCGAGAAAACCGATCGAACCATCTCCATGGCAAACACAAAAGGGATCGCTATGGCGGCACCGCCCCACAGACTCGCCCGTCCCCCGATATAGACCACCACCAGGACTTCGATGGTTTTGGAAGTGTGCATGACATCGGGCATCAGGATGCCGTAGTAATGGGCGTAGAAGCCCCCCAGCCAACCGGCAAAGGCACACGAAAGGGTAAAATTGATGATGCGGTAACGCGTCGGGTTGATACCGGATGTTCTGGCGGCTTCCATGTTTTGCCCGATGGCCGTAAATGCAAGCCCCATGTTGGAGCGTACAATTCGTTTCAACACAACATAGCTAATCATGAACATCACCAGAATGATGTAGAAGTAGGGCAGGTTGGATGAGGTTTGCAGCAACGTGGGGCAGTTCAGGCCCAGCGGGCCTTCCGTGAGAAAAACCAATTTCGTGGCCAGCCCCCAGAACGCCAGGCCGATAAACCAGGCCATCACCGCCGCAAAGATACCGCGCAGCCGCAAGGTGAGAACGCCGGTCAGAAACCCCACCAGGGCGGCCGGAAAAATCCCGATAAACATCCCGATCCAAGGAGACAGGCCAAGCTTGACGGAAAGAATGGCCGAGGTATAGGCGCCCAGTCCTACAAACGCGGCAAATCCGAAATTGACGATATTGATATATCCCCCGGTGAAATCGAAGGCTACAGCCTGGGCCGCCATGAACAGTCCAACCACCATCCAGCGAATCAGATATTCCTGGTTAAAGGGGGGTACCAACGGAAGAACCGCCAGCAGCACCAAGCACAACAGACCCAAGGGGGTCAAGCACAGGACATCCAATGCTTTCTTAAAACCATTCATTCTAGCTCTTTCTATAACTTCCGCCACAATACCACCTATTGATCCAAAATGCCCCGGACTCCACTTCCGAAGATGCCCGAGGGTCTGATAATCAAAACCAAAATAATACACGCAGCCGGAATCGTATAATCCCATCCTTCACCGATATAAATGGTGGTTAGCACCTGCAGAAGCGCCACGACAAAAGCGCCCACAGCTGCACCGACGACATTGCCCATACCTGCCAGGATCACAATGAACCATGAGTTGTAGAGCGGCCCCAGACCCACCGTAGGATAGGCCGGGTACATGAACAAGAGGCAGGCGCCCGCCAAGGCAGCCAGAGCGGAACTCAGGGCCATGGTCAAGGTCTGAATGCCGTTGATGTTTATACCCACCATGCGTGCCCCGGTTTCATCCTGCGAGACCGCACGGATGGCTCGGCCGAATTTCGAAGACTTCATGAACAGCCAGAACAATCCCAGAACCAACATGGCCAGGATAAACACCAGGAAGCGGTCAAAGGAGATGTAAACGCCAAAAATCGACAGGGTCGGATAATCCCAATAGCTGACAATGCCTCTGAAATCCGTGCCGAATACGAATTGGCTGCTGTTGATAATGAAGGTCGAAAGGCCCAGGGTAATGACAAAGGAATTCATCACCCACTGCTCCCGGGTGCGTTTTCGCAAAGGCCGGAAAACAATCAGCTCACACAGTATACCCACGACAATCCCCGCTATCACGGAGGCCAGCATCGCCAGAATCGGCAACAAAGCCTCGGCCACAGGATGAGGATTATCCATGAGATAATCGGAAAAAGGCGTGAAAGTGAAATAGGCCGTCAGGCTGCCGATCATGAAAAACTCACCATGCACGAAGCTTACAATGTTCATCACACCGAAAACCAGCGCCAGGCCCATGGCCACCAGGGCCCACATACCGCCGGTGACGATGGTGTTGACAATTACATAAAATCCGTTGTCGATGGATGCCGCGACAGCCGCGACAATCGACAGGGCTATGGTAATGCCGGCGGGCGATTTCAAGCCTTTAATCACTTGATCTAATTGGAGGCTTTGACTTTTCTCCATGGTCATAACCGTCTATTCCTTGTTTTTACGTCCATCATGAAGGTTCATTAAATGCCCAGGTAGGCTTTGCGCACGTGCTTGTCCTGGCTGAGATCCTTGCTGTCTCCCTTGAGTATGATTTTACCCTTTTCCAACACATAGCCTCGATCCGTCACCTGCAGAGTCCGGGTGACATTCTGTTCCACCAGCAGTATGGTGACGCCCTTTTCTTTCAATACGTCTAGGGCGCGAAAAACGGTGGCCGTCATCTGGGGCGCCAGCCCCAGAGAGGGCTCGTCAACCAGCAAAAGCACCGGCGACGACATCAACCCCCGGCCGAGGGCCAACATTTTCCGTTCTCCCCCGCTCATGGTGCCGGCAAACTGTTTGCGACGTTCCTTTAAAACGGGAAACAGCTCAAAAACGAAGTCCTGGGTTTCCAAAATCTTACTTTTGTCATCGACCGTGAAGGCACCCATGGCAAGGTTTTCCTGGACGCTCATACCCATAAACAGGTTCAGCTCCTCGGAGATGTAGCTGATGCCCAGCCTGCAAATCTTGTTCCCCGGCAATCGGCTGATCACATTTCCCTTAAATTCGACCCTGCCCCCCATGGGTGATACGAGGCCGGCAACCGATTTCAGGAAAGTGCTTTTCCCGGCACCGTTCGGCCCCACCAGGCAGACGTATTCCCCCCTGTCGACCGTGAGCGACACGTCCCACAATACCTGCAAAAATCCATATCCTGAATCGAGATTTTCTACTTCCAGAAGTGGTCGATTTTCCATATATAATGCTCTCTTTATTATTCGGTTCCCAGATAAGCTTCCCTGACGGCAGGGTTCCGGGCTACTTCCGTTGTCGGCCCTTCGGCGATTTTGTTACCAAACTGCAGCACGGTCAGCCGGTCGCAAAGATTCATGATAACCTGCATGATATGCTCAACCATGATGATGGTGATGCCTTTGTCCCGGATCTTGGAAAGAATGGCCATCAACTCCGTCAACTCGCCCTCTGTCAGTCCCGAGGCCAGCTCGTCCAGGAAAAGTAGTTCCGGTTCGCTTGCCAAGGCCCGGGCAAGGTCCAGGCGCTTCAGCTGGACGGCGTTCCGCATTTCGGATACCGTGTCTGCCGCCACGGAC
>JAOZRT010000288.1 GCA_029940035.1 Desulfobacterales bacterium | reverse complement strand
TAAAAAAATAAAAATCATGGTAAGTAAAATATTAAAGCATTCCAAAAACAAAGCTATAATAATTATACAAGCTGACCATGGTCCAGGTTCAAGATATTTCTATAGTAAACCCAAAAAAAGTTGACTGGAATATCTATTTTGATAATGATAATCTTCCGGAAGGGGTACAGGCCATTGATTCTATAACCAATTGGGCTGAGTTGCACAAATTTTGGCCAAAGGGAGTGCCTCTTAAAGGAAGAGAGCTGGTCACTTTTGATAGAGGGGATTATGATGAGGATGTACTTTTTGCAGGCCCTCATGATTTAGATTTTAAGTTGCCTTCACACAAAGAAGTAAAAAACTGGCCTGTTAATTTTATTGAATACTACTCAGCAAAAGCATTCGCAGATTTTTATGGATATGATTTACCTACTATTGAAGAGGTTCAATGGGCTGCTGCGGGTGGGATGGGATATGAATATGGGACAAGTGATGGTACAATAACTACACAGAATGTCATTTATAGTGATCACTCGGAGGAAGACTACGCAGATGGCTGGCCTGGACAACACAAAGGACATGTTCAACCTGTTGCTTCTCTTCAGCCTAATCCCTATGGCATTTTTGATTTATCAGGAAATGTTATTGAATGGACAATGTCAACAAATAATCCAGAACTAAACTGTTTTACAAGAGTTCCTGGTTATGAGTCATATTTACCTGTTGGTGGAGGATGGACCTATCCTGAAGAAGAGTCATCACTGGCCAAAACCTGTTTTACTGATACACCTGTCGCTGCAACAAATGACCATTTTGGATTTCGAGTGGTGAAAGAACAATAATAGCGGGAATGCTTACACGTAAAAAGCCGGGTCCAGTGGATCCGACTTTACGATGGAGAATAACCCATTTTTAAACCTGGGTAATTATGATCTACCCTCTAAATCTTAAATTGCTCTCTGACGATATTTTGAGACCAAAACAATATGATACTTACAATCTCATCTTACATGGAATAATGATTTCCAGTCCTTCATTAGTTCATCCTCCTGCATACTTTAGGACTTCCCCATGGGATGAACCTTTTACCACATATTGTCTCGCCGGGACGGTAGAACCTTTTATGGTCGCTCGGGCAGAGCCCGAGGATTAATTAAACGCATTTAAAGGAGATTAATGATGACTGAAAAAGAAAAACAGGAAGTTGCAGAGATTAACGAGGTATGAAATATTGGACAGTTTCTTAAGAGTGAAATATTAATTTTTGAGGAGGTGTCAAAACTCAAAAACCTAATGAGACGCCTCGGTCTGCCGTCACAACAAACCCACGCATAATAAGGGCTCCAAAAAGGACAAAACAATGGGCAAAGGTCGTAAATAATTCGATGGGTAGAAGATATAACACAAATGGAACCACCAGCCCAAACCCAACAAAGCCAATCCAAAAAACGAGATTTCTCTGTCCAGCAAAAACGGCTTTCCAGGAAATTAATTCCCTGGGGGGACATTGTGCTTTTTTAATAAAAAGGTAGGTAGTCCATCCAATGATCTGAATTACTAAAAGAAATAGGTTCATACTCTTTAAAAACCAGTAAGCTGCTTGTTGGGAAACCGGCCATATTAAACCAAGTAAACAGTAAAAAGCTGCGCCAGTACTCAATCCGGATAACAAAAAGAGAGGAGCTAATAAAGGACCTTTCCAAAAGGGACGACCAGTCATCCCGCCCAGTAGCAACCCTGGATAAAAAGCAACACCAAAGCCTGTTGATGCAGCTAACAAGGCGATTATGTTTTGAAGACTGCTTGAATGTCTCCAAGGCAGGCCTGGAAGGTAAAAGGAGGCTAATAATAGGGCGAGCCCCATACTGGCAGTCATTAATGACGCCCCGATCATCAAAAAAGATCTGGGATTGGTAAAAACCCGCCAGGCTTTGATGGGTACACCCAACTCAATGACGAGTAAAGCAGTTCCGATTCCCATAACAGCTACAGCCGCAATAAAAGGAACTGCATTCACCATACCCGGGTCGAAAAAAAGAGTTGCCAGAGATCCCAAAACCAGAAGCCCTCCACCTAAAGCACCCAGAAAAAAATCAGTATATAGGATGAAACCCCATATTGAAGCAGTTTTTTGATTCATTTTTCTCCTTTTTATCTTGGCAGGTAAATTACAGAGGGTTCCGTTCCGAATTCAGAGAGTAAGGCCGATCCACATCGTCGGTAGATTAGCTGATTGAGAGGGCCTTCCTGGTCTTCAAGATCGCCGAAGTGACGTGCTTTAGATACACAGGTCTGTACACAAGCGGGGTCTTTGCCATCTTTAACCCGATCCATACAAAAATCGCATTTTGTGACAATCCCCGATTTATAACCGGAAAACTGTTTTTCTTCCTGCGGAGTGTTTCCTTTCTCAGGATAGTAACCTTTAGGTTTTCCTTTGTTTATTGAGCGTGCTTCATACGGGCAGGCTGCCATACAGGAACGACAACCAATACATTTTTCCTTGTCAATCCAGACGATCCCGTTTTCCAGCTTCTGACTGGCGCTGGTAGGACAGATTGATACACAAGGAGCATTTTTGCAATGCATGCAAAGAATTGGTGTAAAAGTCATCACCCCGTTGGGGTAGATTCCTTTCTCTTCTACGATTACTCGAGACCAAAATATATCCGCAGGTGTCCCATTGTTGGTTTTGCAAGCAATAGTACAGGCATTGCAGCCGATACACTTGCTAAGATCGATAATCATTGCATATCTCATGATTAACTCCCGGTTTTAATTATACGTACAAGAGGTCCAATTTCTATAGCTCCAGTAAAAGGGTCGATGACATCCCAATCCTGGCGTACTAATCGATTCCAACTGAGTCCTGTTTTGGAAACAGGATTCAATCCGTGGCCTTTGCGGTCATGTCCAGAGAGTATTCCAAGGGCTTTGGGATGAAGAAGCTGAGTTGTTTTTATCGGTGCAGGACCGACCTTAACTCCTAACTGGTTTTCTACAACCACCATATCATCGTCTTTAAGCCCCTTTGATTTTGCAGTCTCAGCGTTAAGCAATACTTTTCCAGAATAAGGGTCCATTTTAGCCACCGCTTGTAAGATAGGATTACCGGTTTGATCGTGAATATCGTGAAGGAATAAAGACGATCGCCATCCTACCACATTGAGATCGAAATCTTTTTTGGCATTTTCGCCCCAGGGCATGTCCGGTGTTAAAAACCAGTGAGGGATGGGTTGGTAGAACTCTTTTACCCTTTCGTTGCCAGCCGGGTGTTCGATACCGGCTTTTCTGCAGCCTTCGAGTTGTTTTTCACCATATCGTTTAAGTGGCATGTTGTATAAGGGAATCCTGGCTCCCGTCTTTTTAAGATACGTGTAAGCATAAGACAATTCTTCCGGGATTTTGGGGATTGTCATGGAGCCTTTTTGGGCAAGTTTGTCAAAGTTCCATTCTTTGTCATGAGCTGCGCGAATCCTCATACCATAGATTTCCTCAACCGTGTATTTTTTATCGGGATCAAGTTCCTCTATTTTGTTTTTCTTTGCGAAGATCCCCTGCATCTTTGAGAGAATTCCCAAACGATCCGCTAATTCCATATAAACATCATCGGCATGACGACCATCGTACATGGGTTTAACCAAGGCCTGACAGGCACCATCCGATCGGTTCATATCCTTAATCCCGGGACGATCGAAATTGATGCCATAGGCGGATGATACTTCACTGTTACTTGCCTCCGGAAGCACAATATCCGCAAAGTTGGTATGTTCATCAAAATGAGTTGATATCGATACCATAAAAGGAATTGCAGCAAGTGCTCGCTCAACTTCTTCCTCAGATGCGCCTTTACTAAAGAGATTGCATCCGTAATTCAGAATTACTTCCGGTTTGTAATCGAAACCAAATTTATCCAGGTTATTCATGGCATTAACAAAATTGTAACCCAGATCATGCCCCATGGGCAGGAATTCATGAAGGTCCATACGGTTGGGCGGGTAGCTAAAAGGCGGGGGTGGCGCTAGGTGGAATTCCGTTGGTGTTCCTTCCTCATCACAATCATATTGGAGATTGTTGCAGCCCTGAGAACCGCCGGGTACATCCCAGGCCCCCAGCAAAATATTGATACTCATAGCTGCAAAAGCCGCTACGTGGCCATTGCTGTGATTACTCAACCCTTTAAAAAATGAGATACAGGCTGGACGATAAGGAAGAGTTACGCCATTGATTTCAATGCTGCTACCAATTCTGGCCTCTCTTACCAAATCTTCAGTTAATCTTCTAACTCGTTTCGGTGAGATGTCGGTATATTCCTGTGCCCATTCCGGGGTGTATTGCTTTACCTTTTTCTTTATCAATTCGAAGGCCGGCTTACACTTTACACCTTCGATATCGTAATCGCCTTCTAAGGCGTAGTCACCAATATTGATATCATTGAATGGTTTGGCCATACCGTCAGATTTATCCCAGACGAGGGGTTTTGTCCCATCTGGGCCATAGATATAGTTCCCATCCGGATCGATTAAAAAAACACCATTTGTATGATTTTTAACGAAATGCTCATCAAAAATCTGGATTTCATGCAGAATGATATTGATCATTGAAAGGAAGAAAGCAAGATCGCTCAGGGGGCGAATGGGGATCCAGTCGCTGTTTCGGAAAAAGAATGGATTGCGGGGATCTACTTTAATAAGCCGCATACCTCTAGCGTTGATTGCCTCCGTATCCATACGGGTTTCCCCGTCTGAATGACCGGTAGACAAGCTACCACGACCGCACGTTATAACAAAGTTGCTATATTTGGGATCGTGAGCTTCTAAAAAAGCTCCTCGGGTAATTTGGTTGACAGAGTGAACCGAGCAAAAAGATCCTGGTGTCGACAGAACGTTAGGAGAATCCAAGGCAATAGGGAAAGCGAAATGAAATAGTGACATCGAGGCGCCAAAACCTCCAAGGTAAACAAATTTACGTGGATCGTGCACCACAGCGGCTTTTATCTTCTGAGTGACGACACTCATTGCTTCTTCCCAACTAATCTCCTCCCAGCCCGGATCTTCAAACAAACCTTTTTTTGGGTTGGTTCGGATTAAAGGTTTTTTTGTGCGGTAGGGATTGTATAAATTGTGAAGCTGTGCCTGACCGCGTGTACATAAAGTGCCTAAATTGATGGGACTATCCGGATGCCCGTTTACCCGCATGGCGACACCATCTTCGATTTCAGTTTGAGTCTGGCACTTACGATACAGACAGCCAAGACAATAGCCATTAACAGTAGTTTGCCGGTTGACAGACAATCTATCGGTATCAGTCATCATTCAAACTCCTGTGATATCAAAAGAAAATTTTTATTGATACAGAGCGCGATTCAAGGGGACATTTTATCGTGCTGCGAATAGGCAATTTCAGGGAAATGACTCCGGTCGTGAAAAATACAACAAAACACAAAAACAACTAGCTTCAATAAAAGCTATGTGTGCCCTTCTGCTGGTTAATAATTTCCGTAAGATGCTATGCGAAAGCTAGAATATCATTTGCCAACACTTTTGGAGAAGTTACAGGCCATCCAATACCCCGCACATTATTTGATAAATATTTTGTAACTTCAGCCGCACCTCATCTAACCACTATCAGACTGCTCTACATGTGCAATATATAACAAACCGGTCGCTTTTGTGGACATATAAGGCACTGATGAACAATTACTTTTCGAGGTATTTCAAGATTTATTGCGGTTAGCGACCATATTTTACAGTAAGGCGAAAAGACAAATGCAGTGGAAAATCAAGATTTCCACTGCATCAATGCTCCATTTCCTGCCCTTCTTATCTAACGGGGCCTTGCAGCCTCAGTA
>JAOZRT010000287.1 GCA_029940035.1 Desulfobacterales bacterium | reverse complement strand
TTAATTTCATTCAAGTTTTAATCAAATTTTATTTAAATGATCCTGAAAATCCTGTCTAATATTAAAACCCGATGCCCTCTGTGCCTCTGCGAGAAATATCAATCCTCCGTCAGGACCATTCTATGACTGTTCCAGCCGCGAAAAAACAAAATGATAACCAGCCTCGTATGATTTGGAGCTTCGCTACAGCCGTTGTGTGCAGAATACTCCTGAACACGGCCCGGCGTTTCATCTATCCCTTTGCCCCGACGTTCAGCCGTGGTTTGGGCGTGCCCTTGACAGCGGTAACCTCTCTGATCGCGGTCAATCAGGCCACATCCGTCATCGGCCTGTTTTTCGGCCCTGTGTCAGATCGGATCGGCTACCGGGTGATGATGCTCTGCAGCCTGGGGATGCTGTCCCTGGGTATGTTTGCCGCCGGCTGCATGCCTGTGTACGGCATTGTCCTGATCGCCCTTTTTCTGGCCGGTCTTGGTAAAAGCATTTTCGACCCGGCTATCCAGGCATTTGTGGGTGAACGCGTGCCTTATCACAAGAGAGGGAAGGCGGTTGGGTTTCTGGAGGTCAGTTGGGCCGGCAGTTCCTTGCTCGGCATACCCCTGATGGCCTTTCTCATCGCTACCCACGGGTGGCGGGCGCCGTTCTTTGTTTTGGGCTTGCTGGCCCTGGCAGGAGGTGTCGTGCTCGGGTTTTTGTTGCCCAAAGACAGGAAGCAGACTGCCGGCCACATAAAGCCGGGTGAGTTGCTGGCAGCGTATAGAATCCTTTTAAAAAACCGGGCTGCCATGGGCGCTCTGGTGTTTGCCTTTTTTTTCAACGGAGCCAATGATATTTTTTTTGTGATATACGGTGCCTGGCTGGAAAATGCCTTTGAGATCAGTGTAATGGCGCTTGGGGCGGGAACAGCTGTTATCGGTGTGGCCGAATTGTGCGGCGAAGGACTCACGGCCTTCCTTTCCGACCGGATGGGCCTGAAGAAATCAGTGGTTGCCGGGGCCGGCATCACAATTCTGAATTACGCGCTGTTACCCCTGTACAGCCACAGCCTGTTTGTGGCATTTACGGGCATTTTTGTCCTTTTTCTGACAGTTGAGTTCACCATTGTCACCAGCATCGCCCTTTATACTGAAATATTGCCCAATGCCCGGGCAACCATGATTGCGGCTGTGATGGCCGCCGCAGGGCTGGGGAGGGTAGCAGGGGCGCTTACCGGCGGTGTGGTGTGGCTGTCCGGTGGAATTGCTGCCACGGGAATCGTATCCGCAGCCTTCACCGGGGTGGCCCTGATTGCCCTCTTGATCGGTTTCAGCCAATGGCGAGATGAAACTCCAGAGGACGGAGGACAGAGCCACAGAATTCAGGCTCCCAAAGGATAGAGCCACAAAATAACAGAAATTTTAGCCGCAGACACACGCAGACAGGCGCAGACAAAAACAGAGATTTATTTTATCGCTTCGCGAAAGGCTGTAAGCTTCTGGGGTTCTGACTTCTGTGGTTCTGTCCTCTGGTATTTACCGCAGACCCCAGTGAAACAGGAGCAAGTACGGGTTTCACAGGGCAAGCAGGATTAACAGGATAGAAATAGGTATAAGGTAAACGGTATACGGTTCAATGAGTCTATACGCTAATAGCTGACATCATGCTTGTATATATCATGTAAATCTTGTTAATCCTGTCTAAAGAATATTTTCTTTTACAAGCTGCGTCATGGCGGCCTGCCCGACACTGGTGACCTGGCTCAGGGCGCGTGTGATGTGAAAAGTCGCCTCCTGGGCGACATTGGAGTGAATCATGACCAGGGCCTTGTTGAGATGCTTGAGGGCCTCTTCCCACCGTTCATCCGGCGCCATTTTCATGGCAACCTGAATTTCATTGGCCACCATGCTGACCAGGGCGCCGATCACCTGCTGCGACCCTGTTTTATCATGTTCGGCTATGCCGCTGTTCATCTCTACGGTTTGTGAGGCCCAGATGAGGCCGGCTTTTATTTTTTCGCTTTGTGAAAATGAAATGACTGCCGATCTTGTATCCATAGTTGCTCCTTCCTAAAGTGAGCGCTACAAATTTTAGGTATGAAATAAATTATTCTACTATTATTTGATTTAATCCATTGGAATAATTAAAATTTATAGCCCTCCGGGGTTGCCGATCTTGCTGCATCTACGGCGTCAGATGCTATACCGCATAGACCACTATAGCGAAACAGCATCTTCCTTGTACCTGCGGCAACCTCGACAATCGCTAACTTTAGAACCTTTAATTTTACACCGCAGTGTCGCAGAGAACGCTGAGGGTCAATACTTAACAGCAGACACTTAATAATAAACGATGAAAGCAATATGCTGCTATCATAGAAATTTCTAAGAAGACAATCTGCACTAATCCGTCGCGAAGCGATATAAAATTGTTTTGTCTGCGACCGTCTGCGTGTGTCTGCGGTAAAAAATTCTCTGCGTCCTCTGCGCCTCTGCGGTGAGTAGCTCTTACTAATCGCCTTTTGACACCATGTCCTCCAATACGGTATCGTAGAATATTAAAAATGAAAAGGGGTAAAAATGATGTACGGAAAAGCGGCCTTCTTACTGGGTTGTGTGATGGCGGTATTTTTGATCAACGCTGCATTTACACAAGGTGCCGAACAGGGCGCGGTGCCGGTTCCCTTAGCAGCACTGCACGGCATCGAAAATCTGGAATTTTGCGGGGAGCCGGTGCCCCTGCATGAACAGGATGTTAGGGAGCGCCTGGAAAAAGAATTGTTGCTTTCGGTCTGGGACCGTCCCCAGGTAATCCTCTGGCTCAAACGCTACCCACGCTACATGCCGCACATCGAGGCTGTGCTCAAAGAGAGCGGTCTGCCGGATGATTTTAAATACATGGCGGTCATCGAAAGTGCCCTGCGCCCCCATGCCGGTTCCAGAAAAGGGGCCATCGGATTCTGGCAGTTCATGACGGATACGGCCAGGCGATATGGCCTGAGGGTGGACCGGCGCATAGACGAACGCCGCAACCTTTTTGCATCGACCCGGGCGGCCTCAGCTTATATCAAAGACCTTTACGGCCTTGCCGACAGCTGGACGCTGGCTGCAGCAGCCTACAACATGGGGGAAGAGGGCCTCAAGGCTGAAATGATGGTGCAGGGGGTATTGGATTTTTATCATCTTTACCTGCCCCTGGAAACCCAGCGGTTCGTGTTCCGGATCCTGTCGGCCAAGCTGATCCTGACCCAACCCGAACATTATGGTTTTTTTCTGAACAAAGAGGACGCGTATCCCTCTTTGCGCTTTCATCCGAATGACATCGAGTGTTTTGATGATGTCCCCATCCGGGTTATTGCCGATGCAGCCAAGACCAGGTTCAAGGTTATCAAGGACATGAACCCGGAAATACGGGGCCATTTTCTGGTGTCCGGGAGCCACACCATCCGTATTCCCCAGGATGCCATGGAAGGCTTTGAGGCCCGTCTGGCAGAAGGGATAGCGGCCTATGCGAAAAACCAGAGCGAGCGCATCTACGTAATCAAAGCAGGCGACAACCTTTCCAGCATCGCCCAGAAGTTTGAAGTGCCTTTGCCAGCCTTGCTGATCTGGAACCGCATCGATCTCAAAGAGCCCATCCATCCCGGTGATCTGCTGATTATTCACCCCAGGTTCCCTTAGGACGGAGGACAGAGGACGGAGCCCCAGAGGACAGAGGACGGAGGACGGAGCCCCAGAGGACGGAGGACGGAGGACAGAGGACGGAGGACGGAGGACAGAGGACGGAGGACAGAGGACGGAGGACAGAGGACGGAGGACAGAGGACAGAGGACGGAGGACAGAGCCACAGAAGGACGTGGTCGGTAGTCCGTGGTCAGTCGTCGGATGTACTTTTTAGACAGGATTAACAGGATTTACAAGATCATGTAAAAAGGGATGCTGTCAGCTATTTACGTATAACCGCCTTGTACCGTTTACCTTATACCAATTTCTATCATAAGAATTCAAAATTAAGCATTGAAAATTCAAAATTATCTTTCTCTGCGATCTTCTTGACCGTTAGTTTGCCCATATTGACTTATTGCCTCACAGAAGTGTAAAATGGGGATTGATAAACTCAAGCATGCCACCTGGAACCATATGTGGCCATACAGAGGATAAAATGAAGGCGAATCCAAGCAGAAAACTCGTGATGTGGGGTCTCGCGATCATTGTGACCATGATGTTCATCACCGGGTGCAGCATGTTGAAACGGCGTGACGGGAGCAATGCAGAAGGGGCAGGGGGCGCTTCGGCTTCCACCTCCAATGACATCTATCTGGATTTTGATGATGTTCTCATTCCCGAGGACATGCCCCGCGACACGGAAAGGACTTTTGTTTTCAGAATAGGAGCGTTATCAGCAGGCGTTCTGGTGCTAAAGGGGCGGGTGCCGCCTGAAAAGCTGATCACTTTTTTCGAGAGCAATATGTCACGGGACAACTGGAAAGCTACAAGTTCGTTTCGGTCGCCCCGTTCCCTATTGATATATGAAAAAGAAGAGCGTTGGTGCATCATCACCATTACGGAAGACGATTTTGATCACAAAACCCGGGTGGAGATCTGGTTGTCACCAAAGTCGGAGGAGATGGGCTCGGGGCTGATGAATGACTAAACATGCAGCATCCAATGAAATAGCAGCACGGGAAAGCCTGGCGGAGACGCTCGAGGCCATATCCGGAACACTGAAATATATGGCCGCCTCGGGTTGCAAGGGATTTGAATGCAGCCCGGAACAGCTGAATGCCGTCAAAACGCTGAGCCGCCTGTCAGAGGTTCAGCCCGAAGACCTGGAGGGCATCCAGTCGGAGGTGAGCGCCTGCATGCGCTGCAACCTTTCGAAAACCCGTACCCAAACCGTATTCGGGGAAGGTGACAGCAGGGCGCGCCTGGTTTTTGTGGGGGAAGGGCCCGGGTACGAAGAGGACCAGCAGGGGCAGCCGTTTGTGGGGGCGGCCGGGCAGCTTCTCACCAAGATTATCCAGGCCATGGGGCTCGGGCGCGAGGATGTCTATATCTGCAATATCATCAAATGCCGGCCGCCGGGCAACAGAAACCCTCAGCCCGAGGAAATCGAGGCCTGCCTGCCCTTTCTGGAACACCAGCTAAAGGTTATCCAGCCGGAATACATATGCGCCCTGGGCGCTGTTGCAGCCCAAACGCTCCTCAAAACCGAAACACCCATATCCCGTTTGCGGGGGCGCCTGCACAGCTTTGGAAAGATCAGCCTCATGCCCACCTTTCATCCGGCATACCTGCTGCGGAACCCGGACAAAAAGCGCGATGTCTGGAAAGACATTCAATTGCTGATGCGGGAGATGGGGCTGTAGGGACAGAGGCCGGGAGACAGAGGTCAGAGCCACAGAGACCGGAGGACAGAGGACGGAGCCCCAGAAGACGGAACCTCAGAAGGTGAGAAGCTCAGAAGCCAGAGGCTCTGCAGGGCTGAAGCCCTGGCCTACATGCCCATTCTTCGAACCAACCATGTAGTGCAGGGATTTATCCCTGCCAATAGCTGGACGCAAGGTAAAAAACAATTAAAGTGGCAACTTTTAACCAGGACTTGACCAAGAAGGTGAGAGGGTAAGCAGTAGATGGTTAACAGCTGACCATTAGACAGGTTCCAATAATATTAGTCTGTGATTGTCTGCGGTTAAATTTAAAAAGCAGATATCGGTTTGCCAGAGAGCACCTTAAACCGTTTACCTTGTACCTTACACCGTGCACCTTAAACCGTTTACCCTATACCGTTTACCTTATACCCGTTAATATCATGTAGATCCTGTTAATCCTGTCGGGAGAATTGGCTATGAGCTTGA
>JAOZRT010000286.1 GCA_029940035.1 Desulfobacterales bacterium | reverse complement strand
CCCGGTTTTTTTTATTTTTATGGGTGTGGTCATTCATTTTCATCTATCTCATATTCAAGCAGGTCCCCGTCCGGCCCTGGTCCCTCAAGATCCGCGGTATCCATAATTATTTTTGGAAGCGGCTTTTTTACAGAAACACCAAGGTCGGAAAATTTTGCGGCCTGGCTGATTACATTACCTTTTCCATGCACCAGCCTGGTCATGGCCTCTTCATATGTTCCTTGAGCTGTATTCATCTGTTTGCCCAATTTATCCATACTTTCAACGAAAAGCCTCAGTTTGTCGTAGATCAAACTGGCTCTATGAAAAATTGCCTGGGCATTGTTGCTCTGTTTTTCATATCGCCAGATGTTTTCTATGGTTTTAAGTGTAGCTAACAGCGTTGAGGGGGTAACAACGATGATCCTTTTTTCAAAAGCATAAGAATATAACTCACCGTCTGCACTGAAAGCTGCGATGAATGCAGCCTCTATCGGCATGAACATTAATACAAAATCAAGGCTGCGAAGCCCTTTGAGTGCTGAATAATCCTTGTTGCTCAGCCCTTCAATATGGGAACGAACAGCATGTATGTGATCGGACAAGGCTTTGTTACGTTCATCCTCATCCTCGGAATTTGTGTGTTTCTCATAGGCAACCAAGGATACCTTGGAGTCTATAACCACATCCTTTTCCTCAGGAAGGTGAACAATGACATCAGGTTTTAAGAGTTTTCCATCATCATCTCGAAATCCACCCTGGGCTTCATATTCAATCCCGCTTCGGAGACCGGACTGCTCAAGGACCCGATCTAATATCAGCTCGCCCCAGGTTCCCTGTGCTTTTTTATCACCTTTAAGAGCCCGTGTTAAATTGATAGCTTCCCGGTTAATCTGTTGGTTAAGATCGCGCAGGGTTTCAATTTCCTTTTTAAGGGATGCCCGTTCTTTAGCTTCATCTACATAGACGGAATTTACTTTTTGCTTAAATTCGTTAAGCTGGTTTCGAAAAGGATCCAGGATTCCCTTGAGGCCCCCTTGGCTTTGTTCGCTAAACGTTTTTCCCTTTTCGTCTAATATCTCCTGAGCAAGTACCTTAAACTGGTCAGCAAGTTTAGCTTTGGCTTCATCCAGCAGTGCCAGCTTTTCCTCTGAGCTGATTCTTTCGTCCTCTAATCGAGTGTTGAGTTCGCTTTCTCTTGATTTTAAATCGGATAAGTCCTGTTTTAGTTGGTCAATGATTTTTTCCCGATCATCAAGTTTTCCGCTCACCCCGGCCAGGCTTTTAGAACGCTGCTTTTCTGTTGCAAGGTCAGCCGTTACTATTTTCAGCTCTTCTTGGAGGCGCTGAACGCTTTCCTCCAGAGCTATCTGCTTTGTTTTTAGCTCAGGTATGCTGCTGTTTTTTTCTTCAGCAACAGCTAAATCTATCCCCAATTGGCTGTTCTCATCTTTTAGGTGACTTATAATCGTTTCTTGATCTGCTAATTGGCTACTGATCCTTTCAAGTTCAGGCGTTAATTCTGCTTTCCCGTCTTCAAAAGAACGCGTGACCTTGGGGCGCATCAGGAGCCAAACAACTATTGCGCCGGATATGATCGCAGCAATTACCACTAAAACTAATTCGATATTAAGCGGGATGTTTAGAATCACCAATAAATCTCCTTACAGAGCGTTAAGGGACAGTAATTTTCATATATTTTCACCGCAGACAAACGCGGAAATAAATTAGACAGGATTAACAGGATAAACACGATTATAAAAATCCCCCTCACCCTAACCGGCAACCCGACACCAAATAAGCAATCCAGTAAATCGTGTTTACCCTGTGAAACCCGGTTTGTCTTTTGTTTCACCGGGGTTAATCCTGTCTGAAATGAATTCCCCCGCAAATTCCAATCAGCCCCACAACAGCCTTTCCGACTGCCCCAGAAGGTAGCACAGAATATATGCCGGTATTTTTAAAAAGTCTGTTTCCATGCCCTTCAAGCGGGTTGCGCTAAAGTCTTTGTTCCGTTTGGTTACCAGATACCCCTGTTTTGGGTTTTCAGATAAACAAAAGGTCCCCAGGCCGCTTTTTTTATCCAATTGTGGATTATCCCTGTATTTGACTTCAAAGGGAAGCACATAGGCCGGGCTGCGCACGATGATATCCACTTCCTTCTGGGTGGCGGCATCGCGCCAGTAGACGATCTCGGGGGTGTCCCGATAATAGTATGCAAAAAGATGACGAAGAACAGTGGTTTCTACGATGGTGCCCATCTCTTCAGGGTTTGTGAACATTTCCTCGCCTCTGAGCAACACGGCATTGCGCAAGGCAGCATCCACCAGATAATATTTATTGCGTGCTTTTAAAATCTTCTTTCCGCCAAGACCAGACGGCGGCAAACGATAAATCAGATTTGCCTGTTCCAACAGGGTCAGGTGGTTGGATACGGTGGTTGTGCTGGTATCAAGGTCTTTGGCGCAGGACTGGTGGGCCAGAATCCCGCCCGAGTGCAGGCACAGGTAGATAAAGAGCTTTTCCAGTTCGTTGATGTTGCGGACACCGAAAAGAGCGGTCATGTCCCTTTTTAGGACCCGTTCCACCACATCTTCACGCAACAGTCTCTGGCACAGATCGATGTTTTCCCGGGTGGCGGTTTCCGGAAACCCCCCCACTAAAAGATAGCGCTGAAAAAGTGGCTGCAAGGGCCGCATCTGGCTTGTCAGAACGGGCAGATCTCCGGGTTTTAGTGAAAATAGATCACTGACCCGCAAATCAGTAGGTATCCCATTTGGCAGTTCATTGCGAATGCTGACGAATTCAAAAAAAGAAAGCGTAGGAATGGGTATGGTAAGCCAGCGGCCCACACCGCTTTCAGCCAGACGTTCCTTATGGACTACGCTGGCTGATCCGGTCGCCAGTATGCGGTACTGGGGTTTGTGGTCTAAAAGTAGCTTGATTTCAGTCTCCCATCCCTGAGCATACTGGACTTCATCCAGCAGGAGGGTGGCGGGTTTGCCGTCAGCATAAGTGCTCTCGTGATACAGAGATAAAATCTCCCTTATGGAGAGAAGTTTTAAAAGCGGATGATCCAGGCTTAGATACAGAATACTTTTGGGATCATGTCCTTTTTGGACCAGCGATTGGGCTGTTTGCTGAAGTACGGTTGTTTTTCCCACCCGTCTCGGACCGGATAGGAGGATTGCCCGTCGCAATGTGGTGTCTTCCAGATAGGTAAGGCAGGCTTCAAAGGCAAGACGTCGAAATGGAGGGACCAGATACGGTCTAACACTCCACCAGGGATTAAACCCGTTTAATACGCTGATGATTTCATTGCGATCTAAAAAATCGTTCAATTAAAGCCTCTAAATGCATTTATATATAATAAATACACATCATACTATATATTTATTGGTAAAAAATCAACATATTTTATGATAATATTGTTTAGGCGCTATCAGCAAACGATAATTTTATTAGCCACAAAGCCTCCAAGACATTAAGGCGACCTTCTTCTCTTTGGGTCTTTGTTTACCCAGTGAAATGCACGTCAGTGCCGTCGAAGACGATTTCACCGGGGTGCTTTGTGGCAATTTATTTTCTTCCATCAAGTATCCAACAACTGTTGAATTACACTCACATCATCTGAAGAGAGGTCTGGATTTATAATGAAATCACTTGCTGCTTTGGCGCTTTCGATCATTTTTTCATGCAGATCGTAGGAAAGGGTGCGGGTGACCGATGCCAGTTCAGTTCTCAACGACCTGTTTTCGAATATCTTTTTCTTCAAAAAGCATGCCCTGTTGGTACTGATCCAATGACCTTTCCAGATCCGCCTGGACCAGAACTTTCAATTCTTCCGGCTCCACAACAACTGCCTCCGGCCCCAGGCCCAGCACCCACTGCTTGATTTCATCCAGACCGGCCACACGGAAGATGATCTCGATGGCGCCGTCCAGGTGTTTCTGGATCATCTGGCTTTCGTGCCAGATCTTTTCACCCACGTAACGTGCCCAGGCAGGGCTGATCATGATGCGCACGGTGAAAAGCTCGTCGTGCATGACCTTGAAACCGTGGCGGATGTATTTCTGAAAATCGAATTTATCTGGAATATCGAATGTTTCATCTAGGGTGTTCAGCATGTGAACGCGGTCGAGAACGAAGGTGCGTATTTCGTTACGCAAGTGGCAATGCCCGATGATGTATATGGTACCCTCGTAAAACCATATTTTATAGGGTTCGACCTTGCGCAGGGTGGCTGTGTCTTCCTTGAGGGACTGATAGGCGATCTCGATGCAGCGCTGGTCCAGGGCCGCCTGGTTGACCTGGGCGATGAGTTCCCTAAAGCGCGCGTAATCCTTGTAGGGCTGGATGCCCATGTGAAAGACGGACTGAATTTTGTTGAGATAGGCCAGGGTGTCGGGTGAGAGCAAGGCCAGGATCTTGTCGAACAACGATTCCAGGGCCTCGGAAAATACCGTGCCTTTGAAGACCTTAAACAGGTCCCGGCTCAGGTGCAGGGACATCAGTTCCGAGTAGGTGAAAGGGAGGGGCAGGTCGGAGGCGTAGGAATCAATGAATTTCCAGCGCTGGCCGTGCTCGCCCTTGTCGGTGTAGAGGGGAAAACCGGCAAACTGCAGGTCGTCCAGATCGCGGTAGGCGGTTCTAAGGGACACATCCCCTAGGTCGGCGATTTCCGTGGCTGTCAAACCAATCTTGCTGGCCTCGATCTGACGGATGATTCGCCACTGCCTGGAAAGCTGGTCACCGCGCATGGAACTCCTCAACCCTGGATAAGTACAATCAGGGACGACTGCTGAACAAGGGTCCTGATAATCAACATGTGCTGTTTTTATGTATATACTATAATTATCAGGTAATAACAACCATGATTTGATATGTATTAACTGTGTAGCTAATCTAGGGGCTATGGCCAGAACTACAGAGCCACAGACGCCAGAACTACAGATCCTCAGATAATCAGAAGATGTGAAGGTGAGAGGGCCAGTGGTCGGAACTTCGGGACTGATGACAGAGGACAGCGTTATCAGAAGAATTATTATTGGACAGAATTAACAGGATAAACAGGATTTCAATTTGAAAGAGCGCTGTCCGCGAGTAGTTTTTGGCCCCCTTATACCATGTACCGTTTACCTTATACCCATTTAAATCCATGCAATCCGTGTCTGATATAATTAGTTTTTGGAGCATCGAACATCCAATGTCCAACATCGAATTATAATTGTTTTGCTGATAGCTTAGGGCAACCTGCAACAGATTAGTTTTATATGGTGTTAATCCAGTAAATCCTGCCTGCCCTGTGAAACCTGATTTGTCCTTTGTTTAACCGGGGTCTAATTGAAGTTTTACCTCCTTCTGCCATACCGCTCGGAATACCTTCTGTATCTTACCCCTCGGGATGATGGGTTCTTGACCTTCCTGAAGGCCGAGAGGTGGATAACCCGGTTTTTTTCTGTGAGGGCCGCACCCGAGACAACACGCGATTCAATGGTCACAGATTCACCCAGACCCAGGGTGGGGTGACGTTCGGTTTTGCCTTTGGCCATGGATTGAAGGAAACGGCGGGCCGCTTCCGGCGCCACAGAAATGGATTTCGTCGATTTTCGACTGTCCAACGCGTCCAGAGCATAGCTCTTGACGATCTTTTCAAAAAAAATAGCGAATGTAATACTGCTACCAAAGCTCTCCAGGCCCAGCACCTGGCCGTCAATGGCAAAGACTGCCCCGACCTGGCACTCGATCAAGGTGAGTTTTTCCAGATAATGGGACAGCTTGCCTGCATAGCTGTCATAGGCGTCAGCCATGGCCCGGGTGGGGGCGGACACCTTCATCCGGTCCAGCTTGGCGGAAA
>JAOZRT010000285.1 GCA_029940035.1 Desulfobacterales bacterium | reverse complement strand
ATGGCTGCCACATGCATTATTGATCGCACTTATGTTAAGGACAGCCTGGGGCTTTTAGATCTTTTGGATGTGAAGTGAAGCCAAGCCGGATACGCTAAAATGGGGCCAATCCTTGATTATTGTCTTATAAATTTCAACAATCAGAATGCACCTGAAATACATCGAGGTCTTGAGAGACAAGGCCCGGGCGACACAGATTATTCGGACTATATTATTTAAGCTGATTCGTGGTTGATGATCAACCCGAAATTCAAGGAGGAAACTAAAGCATGCTGGACCATCTATTATCACCCATTAAAATCCGAAATATGGAACTGGACAATCGGTGTGTTATGCCACCGATGGGCACAAACCTGGGGAATCCCGACGCTACGGTAAGCGAGAAAAACCTAGCATATATGAAGCGGCGCGCCGAGAGCGGTGTTGGCTTGATCATAACAGAAATCACAGGAGTCCATCCATCGGGTTGTGTTGGATTGGGAATTTATGACGATCGCTTTATTCCCGGGCTCAGACAAATGGTGGATACCATTCACCAGTCTGGCAGCAAGGCCGCACTGCAGTTGCATCATGCCGGCAGAGAGGCAATGCCTCAGTTGAAAAAAGGAGATGAGTCCAGATGATATTCAGATGGTTATCCGGTCTTTTGGAGACGCTGCAATTCGGGCTCAGGCTGCCGGCGCCGACGCAGTCGAAATTCATGCGGCCCATGGATATCTCCTGACCCAGTTTCTGTCGGTACACGCCAACCAGCGGACAGATGAATATGGCGGCAGTTTCAAAGAAAGAGCCCGCTTTGTGATCGAGGTGGTTGCCGAAGTCCGAAAAAGAGTAGGCCCGGATTATCCCATACTGCTGAGAATATCGGCAGAAGAGTTTATCAAGCACGGTTATCTGGTGGAAGATGTGATCGGCATTTTGCCTGACCTGGTGGCGGCCGGTACCGATGTTCTGCATGCCTCTGTCGGGACCCACGGCAGTCCGGGCGGGATTACCAGCGCACCGCCTGAATACGATGCCGGCTGGAATGTCTGGCGGGCTAAAAAAATCAAGGATGCTGTGAATATCCCTGTGATTGCCGTAGGCCGCTTCACCGATCCTCGGATAGCCGATGAAGTCGTAGCAAGTGGTGATGCTGATATGGTTGCATTTGGACGCCAGCTTCTGGCCGACCCCGATTTTCTGAATAAGGCCAAACAGGGACGGATCTCTGATATTCGCAGGTGTCTGGCCTGCAACCAGGGCTGCATTGAACGCCTGATGCTGGAAAAAGGCGCCAGTATACGCTGTGCCATCAATCCGGAAACAGGACAGGAACTGCTCGTACCTAAAGAGCCTGCCAAAAATCTTCGACGTGTCTGGGTGATAGGCGGAGGGCCAGCTGGAATGACAGCCGCGATAGAGGCTGCAACTCTTGGGCACGAAGTAACCCTTTACGAAAAATCTGATCACCTAGGCGGCCAGGTTTATTTTGCCCGGCAGGCGCCATTCAAAAAAGTTTATGGCGACTGGATAGACTGGCTGGCCGCTAGGATTGAAAGCTGTGACGTGAACGTCAGGACTGGTGTTACCGTGACAGACGAAATGCTTGAAAACGGCGATCCGGAAGTGGTGATTCTGGCTATTGGGGGTCAAAAAACAACGCCTAACATCAACGGAATAGATCAACCCGCAGTCAGTGACGCTTGGCAGGTGCTCAACCGTGAAAAACCAGCCGGCAAAAAAGTTGTAATCATCGGCGCCGGACTCATCGGGATGGAAACCGCTCAAAGGCTGTATTCGTAATCGAAGCATTATCTGCTATATGATTGGAGTCATTTGAACCGAAATAGGATTGAGGCATGAAAACGCTAAAACCCATAAGGATTGGTTTAACCAGAGGAGCGTCTGCAGATTTCAACGGAATGTGCATTGCTTTTTTGTTAATATGTTTTGTAACAACGGGCTGTGTCATGGTCAAACTAAAGAAAGAGGTGAATCAAGGCCAAGCCTCCACCATCCTGGTTGGGCGTGTTTCCACCGACTTTCCTGGAAAAGGGCCTGTCGTTGTCGCAGCTTACGCCATGCATCAGGGTAAAAGAGAGGTTGAGCATTATTCCATCTTACATGATTTTGGTGAGTTTGAACTCATGGTTCGCGAGGGGAATTATTATGTTTTCGCGTATTGGGATAAAAACAGTAACCTGATTTATGACGCCGATGAACCGGCTGGGCAGTATGGCGATATAGAAATGGTTTTCGCACCGGCTGGAGGGGTTGTTCCGGAAATCAATATCGCTATTCCGGAAAAAGTGCAAAATATCGATGTTCCCTATGGATTTGAAATATAGTCAGTCAAACCTGATACGTTTCACAGTCGGCTTGCGGGTGCAAAAATCGATTTAGACGATGAACTGTTTTCAGAGGAAAATGGAATCAAAGGCTTCTGGGAACCGGTTTCATTTTTTAAGGAGATTGGGGGCAACATCTATTTTCTCGAAGAATATGATCCCCAAAAAATACCTATTCTCTTTATACATGGTGCTGCAGACACATATAGGAGCTGGAAATATTTCATCGACAACATCGATAGAACGCGTTTCCAACCATGGCTTTTTTACTATCCAAGCGGGACCCGTATTCAAAGCATGGCCAACCTGCTGTCCTGGAAATTAGGAAACCTTCAAATCAAGTATAACTTCGATCAGCTGTACATTACGGCGCATAGTATGGGGGGGCTGGTCGCCAGGTCCTTTATTATGGATTATGACGGCTTTATTCCCTATGTAAAACTTTTTGTTTCCCTGGCCACACCATGGGGAGGCGTCAGGATGGCCGAGCATGGCGTCAAACAATCTCCAGTGGCAATACCGTGCTGGATAGATATGCAGCCGGAAAGCGCGTTTATCCAATCACTGTACAGAAAAAAATGCCCGAGACCGTCAGCTTTTACATGTTTTACGGCCACAGGGGAAGCCGGAATCCATTTCGATCAAATAATGACGGAACCATTGCTTTGTCCAGTCTCCTGGACAGCAGGCCTCAGTCAGAGGCCAAGATGAATTATGCATTTAATGAGGATCATGTCAGCATTATCTCCAGCAAGGCAGTGCTGGACCAGTACAATGCGATTATCAATGGCTTTGATCAAAAAAACGGCGCTGTTACCCAACAATCCGGAGGATACCTCCAGCTCCTTTTTTCATATGACTACCCATTCGAGGGTGTAAGACCTCAACCCACACGTGTGCTTCAGCCTGTTATCAAAAAGCTTGCGGAAACGGCCGTCAGTTTAAGTGCAAAAGATAGTGGCAGAATACTAGGTCCTTTCCCGGCTGGGGATTATTTAGCAAGCTTTGGTGCTTTAACTGCCACCGGCGAAAGGTACGCGCCTGTTACGATCGAGAACAATGAAACAAGTCAGCTGAAATATGTGTTGACGCCGGACAACATTATTTCCGGATATGTAACAACTGCTTTGAAACCAAAGGACTATACAGCAGGGATGCCGGATGAGAAGATCACGATACAATCGATTACATTGAAAGGAACCGGGATTCATCGAAAACTCCATTTAATTGATAATGAAGAAGACAATTTATTCGACACAAGGAAACCCTCGTAAACGTCAAAAACGGCGATATGCTGGAATCCATGGGCACGGTCATAGACCGGCTACCCTATGGCAAACTGCCTTACAGCCTCAACCCCAAGGTTGTATAGAAATAACAAAAACGAACATATTTCTCAAAATATGCAATAAATATACGCAAAATATGGTATATTTATAATTAAATAAACACTTGACAACAAAAACGAACAGATCTATGGGAAATAGTGAGCAGTTATATTTAGGCTGATTTATACCGACAGGGGATTTTCCACATGGAATCGTTGCTGCCAGCAGAACGCAGACAAAAAATATTGGATATCATCGCCAGGGAGCTCACCATTCGGGTGTCGAGCTTAAGCGAAATGCTGGGTGTTTCAGAAATGACCATTCGCCGCGACCTTGATTATCTTGGGGAGCGGGGCCTTGCCGAGCGTACCCATGGCGGAGCGGTTTTCATCAAACGCAGGACACCGGGAAAATTTCAATACCAGAGCAGTGTGCAGACCAATCCTGATGAGCGAACCAGGATTGCCCGGGCAGCAGCAACGCTCATTGAACCCCACGATATGGTTTATCTTGGTGAGGGGGCGTCAACAGCGGAAATGATGCACTTCATAAATCCTGATATGCCGTTTACGGTTTTCACTAACAATCTCGGTGTCGTACCCCAATTCCAGGGCCAGGCTGCAGAACTGATCGTGCTGGGGGGTGCTTACACGCCGGAAACGCATGCTTTGGCCGGCCCGATTACCATGGAGCAGATACGGCAGATCAATGCAAGCAAAGTCTTTCTAGGTGTTGACGGACTGAGCCTGAGGTCAGGGCTGACAACGCCGAACCTGGATATTGCCGCCATTGAGCGCAGCATGATTCAATACACACGCGGAAAGGTCATCGCCATGGCGGATAACAGCAAGTTCGGTCTGGTGGCCGAGGTGGTTGTGGCCCCGATCCACCAGATCGATATCATCGTAACCGATCAGAAGATCCCCGGCGGGTTTCAAAAGGATCTGCTTCAGATGGGAGTGGAAGTCATTGTGGCCCAATAATCCCCCAGCTTACATAACCGACATGGCAAAGAATAGATAATACACTGTAATATTAAAACTTTAGATAGAAAGGTGATCTGCTATGACAATCAGAGGTTTGCATCCCGGCCTTAATCAGACGGCCGGCATTGGCTTGAAAATGTACTCCACGGGCGAGTTGGAAAAGATACATCTGGCAACCCTGGACGTACTCTGGAATGTCGGGGTCAAGGTCGAAAGCCCACAGGCAGTTGACATTTTTCATGGCAGCGGCTGCTCGATCGGCAAGGACTCCGGCATCGTTAAAATTCCGGCTCATCTGGTGGAAGATGCCATCCGATCATGTCCGCCAAGCTTCAGGGCCTGTGGCCGGGATGCTTCCAAGGACTTTGTGTGTGAAAGGGATCGCGTCGGGTTTGTCAATTTCGGGGAAGCCCCGCGCATGATCGATCCGGAAACCCGGACCTTGAGGAAACCGATGCGCAAAGATGTGGACCAGGCCACCCGCTTTCTGGATCACCTGGATCAGATTTCCGTTTTTGAGCGCCCGCTGACCCCCAGTGACATAGATCAGGGCATCGCCTGCCTCTACAATACCAAGTCCTTTTTCGAGAACTGCACCAAACACGGATACATCGGCATCAACTCGGTCGAAAATCTTAAGGTCTGCTACGAGATGGGCAAAGCCGTGGCCGGGGGGGCGGACAACTTCAGGGAACGGCCCAATTTTTCAACAACCTGCGATCCCATCAGCCCGCTTTTGCACTCCAGGGAAGCCTGCAACATCTTGATCGAATCCTGCAACCTGGGCATCCCCTTGAAAATCAATGCCATGGGCCTGGCCGGCGGCACCACCTGCGTCAACCTGGCCGGGACGCTGGTGAGCCACAATGCCGAGATACTGAGCATGATGGTTCTGGGGCAGTTGGTCAAAAAAGGCCACCCCATGGTGTACGGCACCTCCACGGGCATCATGGATTTGAAAACAGCCCTGGCCAGCATCGGCTGCCCGGAACTGGGGCTGTTCAGCGCGGCCATCGCCAAACTCGCCCAATTCTACCAGATGCCCACGTGGGTGGCCGGCGGGTAGGTGGATTCCAAAGAACCCGATGCTCAGGCAGCCCATGAGTTCACATTGACCGCCGTTTTACCGGCGTTGGCAGGTGCCAACATGATTTACGGCGTAGGGATGCTCGACAGCGGGATGACCTGGGATTACGCCCAGGC
>JAOZRT010000284.1 GCA_029940035.1 Desulfobacterales bacterium | reverse complement strand
GGAAATCTTCAGGGCAATACTCAGTTTCTGCTCCACCAGCAATACGGAGACGCCGCGCTGGGCAATCTCCTCGATCAGGCGCCCCACCTGCTCCACCAGTTTGGGGGCCAGGCCCTCGGTGGGCTCGTCGATCATAATAAAATCCGGATCGCCCATCAAGGTACGGCACATGGTGAGCATCTGCTGTTCGCCACCGGATATCAGGCCCCCATTCACGTTTGAACGTTCACCGAGCCGCGGAAAAAGTTTGAACATATCCTCGGTGGTCCAGCGCCCCTCCACCTTGGCGTTTTTCGCACCCAGCTGGAGATTCTGAAGGACCGTCAGTCCGGGAAATATCCAACGATCCTCGGGCACGAACCCGATGCCCTTGCGGGCAATTATGTGGGGCTTGAGCCCGGCGATCTCCTCGCCCTTGAACAGGATCGATCCCTTAGGCGGCACCAGCCCCATGATGGTTTTGCAGGTCGTGGAACGCCCGACACCGTTGCGGCCCAGCAGGCTCACGATTTCCCCTTCTCCCACATTCAGGTCCACGCCCTGGAGGATGTGGCTGCGGTCATAATAGGCGTGCAGATTTTTGATTTCTAACATGAGGCCACCTCCTCCCCCAGGTAGGCTTCCTGGACATCTGCATTGCAGCGAATATTGTCAGGCGTGTCCGTGGCGATGATCTCGCCGTAAACCAAAACCGAGATGCGATCGGCCAGGTTGAACACCACGCCCATGTCATGCTCCACCACCACCAACGTTTTGTCTTCGGTGACACTGCGGATCAGTTCCACAGCCCGATCGGTTTCACTGTGGCTCATGCCTGCCGTGGGTTCATCCAGTAAAATCACCTCGGCCCCGCCGGCTATGGTGACACCGATTTCCAGCGCCCGCTGCTCTGCATAGGCCAGTTCGCCGGCGGCAATATCCCGACGGTCAGCCATGTTGATTTTTTCAAGCAGCTCATCGGCTTTCTGATTCAATTCTTGGCGATAACTACAGTGGTGCCAGAAGGAGTACTTGTACTTAAGCGGCCACAATAGTGCACAGCGAATGTTTTCAAACACGCTCATCTTTGGAAAAATGTTGGTCACCTGAAAACTGCGCGACAACCCCAGCCGGTTGATCTGGTGGGGAGCAAGGTTCGTTATACTGTGTCCGCGAAGTTTGATGTTGCCTTTACTGACCTCGTATAAACCGCTGATCAGATTGAACAATGTTGATTTGCCGGCACCATTGGGGCCGATGATGGCGTGCCGCTCTCCATCCTGGATGGCTAAATCGACGCCATTGATGATTTTACTGCTGCCGAAGCTTTTGTGAATGTCAATGAGCTCCAGAACTACCTGTGTCATGATCCAGAATCCTTTTGCTTGAGTTGATTACCGGCGGTTTTCCAGGCCCTGCTGACAATTTTCCTGCTCTTTAAGAAAAAAATCAGGCCGCCAATCGACAAGACAATGGATACAAGCCAGGGCCAAATCGACTGGGCATAAAATTCAATACCGAAGATGTGCATGGGGTCTTCTGGCTTTATGCTGAGGGACAAATGATAGTTGATTTCGATGAGGATCATGCAGCCCAAAAACAAAATGACAACCGGTGCTGCCATAATGGCGTATGCCTTGAGGACACCGCCGATGACCCGACCCTGCCACAAGGGTTTGTGCATCATGATTAAGCTGGCCAGCCCCCCCGGCGCCCAGAGAATCATGGCGATGAACATCAGCCCGTAATACAGCACCCAGGCATGGGTGATGTTGGACAGCATAAGCTCCATTAAGGTAATCAGGATGGCGCCCAGGATGGGGCCGAAAAAGAATCCGGTACCACCGATATATGTCATCATCAAAACGTTGGCCGAAGGGATGGCCCCCACAACTTCGGCCGTGACGATTTCATAATTGATGGCGAACAATCCGCCGGCAATACCGGCAAAAAAGGCTGCCAGGGAAAACTGTATGGTACGCACAATGTGGGTGTTGTAGCCTACAAAAGGCGTTCGTTCAGGGTTGTCACGCACCGCGTTGGCCATGCGACCCAGCGGGGTCTGGGTTAACAGGTACATCAGCCCGGTGCTGACCAGTACCCAGAAAGCGATGAGGTAATAGACCTCGATCTGCTGGCCGAAACCGAACGGGGTCAGCGTAATTTCGGCCATGCGGTCTCCGGAGATGCCCTCCTCCCCTCCGAAAAAGCTGGGCAGCATGAGGGAACTGGACGCGATCAGTTCCCCAATCCCCAGCGATATCAACGCAAAGGGGGTACCGGCCCGACGCGTGGATACGTAGCCGAAAACAATGCCGAAAAACAGGCCGCCCAGGCCGCCGACAAGCGGCAGAGCCTCCAAGGGCAGGGGGAGGACACCGTCATTGACAAAATTGAGGGCGTGCATGGTAATAAAGCCTCCCAGACCAAAATAGACGGCATGGCCGAAAGAAAGCAGCCCACCCTGGCCAAGAAGCATGTTATAGGACAGGGCAAATATGATCATGATGCCGATTTCGCTCAGCATGGAGAGCATGAAACCCGATCGAAACGGGATGGGCAGCAAAGCAAGAAATAATATGGCGCTGCCCCACACCGCCAATGCAGCCCACCATTTGTTGGTAACATGTTTTTTCGGTATATTGCTCATGTTTCACGCGTTCCCATGAGACCTTTTGGCCTGAAAATTAACATTAATACCATAATGAGATAGGGTAAGATGGGTCCGGTGTGGGCGATCTGAATGCGGAACAGGTCTTTGAGAATGCCGCCCTGAAAACCGGGCGACATACCGAGCAGCCTGAACAGGTCGCTCAGGGAATATTCCAGGCCGATGGCGAATGTCTGTATGGCCCCTAGCAGCAGGGACGCGACAAAGGCCCCGGTCAACGATCCCATGCCGCCGACCACCACTACCACGAAAACGATAGGCCCCAGCATCCGTGCCATACCCGGATCGGTTATAAAGTAGTTCCCGCCGATAACCCCAGCCAGGCCCGCCATGGCACAGCCACCGCCGAACACCAGCATGAAAACCCCCGGCACATTGTGTCCCAGGGCGCTGACGCCTTCGGGGTGCGTCAGTGCGGCCTGTATGATCAGGCCGATGCGCGTCCGGGTGAGCACCAGATAAAGGGCTGCAAACATACACACGGCAACCAGCAGCATAAACCCCCGGTACATGGAAAAATTAGTCGCCCAGAGCGTGAACAGCGGGGCATCCAGCAAATCCGGTATACGGTAATCCGGGGCGCTGCGCCCCCAGATGAGGATTACGGCCTCCTCGATCAAAAACGCCAGCCCCACGGTAAACAACAGTTCGGCGACATGCCCATACTTATGGACCGTGCGTAAACCAAAACGCTCCACCACGGCGCCGATTATAAAAAGCAGAAGCGGCGCTATGATCAACGCTGGCCAGAACCCCACCCAGGTGCTTATCTGGTACGCGAAATATGCCCCCAGCATGTAAAAGGAGGCATGGGCGAAATTAAGCACGCCCATCATGCTGAAAATCAGCGTCAGACCACTGGAAAGCATAAACAAAAGCATGCCGTAAAGCAGACCATTGAGGAGAGAAAATACTATAAATTCGATCATTTTCTTCTCTTATCCCTTTATAAATGGCGTACAAAGCCGGAACAGGCCGTCCGCCGCTTTTACTAAAGGCGGACGACCTGCTCGGTTATTGGAGACGCGAGTTGAACCTAGGGTCTTTTCATTTCGCAGACAGTTGGCCGCATGGTCGTTTCAGTGTCAACCTTCATGTCGGTCCGCCAACCCAGGCCCGTTTTTTCCACATCAAACGGGACCTTGTCACTACCGGCCTTGACCATGGTCGAAATAAACATGGGTTGATACAACTGGTGATCATCGGCACGCATGATGACTTTACCGTAATAGGTGTCATGTTCCATGCCCTCCAAGGCATAGGCCACGTCCTTGGGGTTTGCATTTCCGGCCTTGTCGAAAGCCTTGGCCACCATTTCCATCATAGTACGAATACGCCCGTAGTAGAATTCCAGGCGCTCGTTGTTACCCACGGCGTACTGTTTCTGGAAACCAAGATAAAAATCCTTGTCAGCCGGTTTGTTTTGTTCATTCCAGAGGTTGTTATGCCATTCGGTAACCTGCTTGACACGGTTCTCACCAGCCGCACCAACGCCGGAAGGTGACCCCAGCCCACCACCGTAGAAGGTGTAGAATTCAGCAGTAAGTCCGGCTTCCTTGGCTGCCTTGACCAGCAACTGCATGTCTTGTCCCCAATTACCGGTGACAACCACTTGTGCACCCGATGCCTGGATTTTAGAGATGTAGGGAGAGAAGTCCTTCACTTTTCCCAACGGATGAAACGTATCGCCCACGATCTCGATGTCCGGACGTTTGGCCTTCAGCATGTCTTGAATGGTGGCACTGCAGGAGTGGCCAAAAATGTAATCCTGGTGAATCAGATAGACTTTTTTCACTTCCGGGCGGGTCTTGATGTGTTCGGAGATGGCATCCATTTTGATGGCCACGTGGGCGTCAAAACGGAAGTGCCAGAAACTGCACTTCTCTTCGGTAAAGGCGGGAGTAACGGCTGCATAATTGAAATACAGAACCGGGTCTTTGGGATTTCTCTTGTTGTGTTTGTTGACGGCTTCGATCAAAGCACCGGCAACACTGGACCCGTTGCCCTGGGTAACAAAACGGATGCCTTGGTCAATGGCATTTTTAAGCTGCACCAGCGATTCCTTGGCGCTGATCTTGTTGTCAAAGGGAACGATCTCGAATTTCTTGCCGCCCAGTACGCCGCCGTTGCCATTGATAAGATCGGCCATGTACTGAAAATGCTTTTGCCCGGCATCACCCACATTGCCGAAAGGGCCGGTCAGGGGGTCGATGTAGGCTATCTTGATGGTGTCGGCCGCTGTCACCGGACCTGCGGCGAACAATAACATTGCGATACCTGCCAAAATAACACACAGTTGTTTGTTTTTCATAACCGCCTCCTTCTTTCCGATTGTTGTTGATTTGGTTAATAGCGAATGGTGTGATCCACCGCAACACACACAGATAATTTTGTCAGGACTGTCTTTTTGGCCACCTCCCTTTTTATGGTTGAAACGGCACAGACCGCTCGGTCTTTTATATTTATTGGGTTTGATATTTTCAGTCAAGGGCTTTTATGCTGAAAGTGCAAGATTGAAATACCTGTACGAATTAAATGCTTGGTGCTACAAGACCATAAAGTTAAATTTCCTTTTGCATAACAAACGAGAAGGGGCACCTATGTTCGATTTCGAAAGAGGCAGAATCCGCTTTATCCGCGGCGGCAAGTACCCCCAGAGCAACAGCGTACTGATCGATGACGACCTACGCGCCATTATCGATCCGGCCTGCGATGAAGAAAAACTCAGGGCGATGCATGCCGAAAGGGCCGTGGATGTCATCATCAACAGTCACGGGCATGAAGACCACCTGCTGTACAACTACCTGTTCCCGGATGCCCAGTTATGGGTGCATGAACTCGACGCCGGCGTTTATAAAAGTATGGACGCCTTTATCGACCAGTTTTTTAACCCTGGTGGTTTCGATGAAAAGATCAAAGCAGACTGGTTCCAATTTATGACAGAAGTCGTAAAGTTCCAGCCCAAAGAACCTGACCGTCTGCTGGAAGATGGGGAGGTCCTTGATTTCGGCCAGACCCGGGTCCAAGTGCTGCACACCCCCGGGCATTCCCCGGGCCACCTGTCATTTCACTTTTTAAATGAAAACGTCATTTTCATGGCTGACCTGGACCTGGTGAAATTCGGCCCCTATTACGGCGACAAAGCCTCCAGCATCGATGACACCATTGCTTCGCTTAAGCGGCTGGCGAAAATCGATGCCGATGTATACCTGGTTTCCCACGGTAAGGAAGGGGTGCTGGATG
>JAOZRT010000283.1 GCA_029940035.1 Desulfobacterales bacterium | reverse complement strand
ACGATCCAATGGCTTGATTTAAGCCGGAAGTTCGGCATGGGGGTCACTATCCTTTGGCTGCGTTGTCAACCCGGATTTTTGGGCCGGATTAGGAAAATTTTGCTGGGTCATAAATTAATGCTCTGGAATATTGGATATTCAAAAAGAAAAAAGACGAATGTCCAATGTCCAAGTGTCCTCTGAGGTTCTGACCTCTGATTCTCTGGGGTGTTGTCCTCAGACTACCGACCACAGACTACTGTCATCTGGGGTTCTGTCCTCTGGTCGTTTATTCTATACTTTGGGCTTTTTTTTTGCAATCTGTTATGTTAAGAATAACATAACATAACAGGGGTGGCAACGAAAATATAAATGGAAGATTTCAACACATTGCTGAAAGGCTCTGCCAAAGCCCACGGTCATCTGTGTCCGGGACAGGTCATCGGTGTGCGCATGGCCATGCTGGGATGCGACCTGATCGGGCTGGACAACCCTTCGGTACTGCCCCAGATCAAGTCGTTGATCGTGTATGTGGAGATCGATCGCTGCGCCACCGACGCCATCGCCTATGCAACCGGCGTAAAACTAGGCCGTCGGTCGCTGAAATATGTGGACAACGGCATCATGGCCGCCACCTTTGTCAATCTGGACACCGGCAAAGCTTACAGGGTGCGGTCCCGGGAAACCTCCCGAGGTTTGGTGGAAAACTACGCGCCCGGAATAAAGGACAAACACAGGCAGCAGTTGGAAGCCTATAAAGTGATGCCCCGGGATGTTCTGTTCGATGTAACCCGGGTAAACGTCGATGTTCCCTACAACGACATGCCAGGCCCGACGCGCTTCAAGGCGAAATGTCAAAACTGCGGGGTGGTTGTCAGGGATAAAAAGGAAATCTATAAAAACGGCAAGATCCTGTGCCGGATATGTGCGGGGGATACATACTTTAGCAGCAAGTGAGTAAATGGATTGCTCAATCCCCAGAACTGGAAATGAGCGTGTAATATACTCAGGGGCCTGAAAATATATGATTATGAAAAGGGGACAGTTTTAAGATCAACAAGGCACTATGGATAAAAACTTACCTTCGTGTCTTTGTGGCCCAAAAATAATAAAAAGACCCACAAACTGTAGAGGATAGAAACTGAGATGCAGTTGAAACAAAATGAATTGCCGGAATTCGTGGCCAAAAAAATAAAAGTTGAAGACGCTGTGGGCACGACCCTGGCCCATGACATCACCGAAATCAAGCCGGGGGAGTTCAAGGGACCTTCCTTTCGCAAGGGGCACACCATCAAGCAGGGAGATCTGTGCCATCTGATGCGTCTGGGAAAACGCCATCTCTATATCCTCGATCTGAACGAGGACCGGATACATGAGGACCAGGCGGTGCTTGAATTGGCTACCGCCCTGGCCGGTCCGGGGGTGACCTTCGGAAACAACCCCAGGGAGGGCAAACTGGAGCTCAAGGCAATCTATGACGGTTTGCTAAAGGTTCAGGTGGACGCGCTGATTGAATTCAATCTGATGCCGGATGTCATGTGTGCCACCATTCACAACAACACACCGGTCATCAAGGGGCAGTCCCTGGCAGGCACACGTGCGATTCCCCTCGTCATCGAGAGGAAGTCCCTGAACCGCGCCCTTGAAGTCCCGCGGCAGGCTTATCCGCTTTTGTCTGTAAAGAGCTTTCAGAAGATGAAAGCCGGTCTGATCATTACCGGCAGCGAAGTGTATGACGGTCTGATCGAAGACCGGTTCGAAGCTGTTGTGGAGAAAAAACTCATCGCCTACGGCTCCGAGCTGATCGATACGGTCATTCTGCCGGATGACCAGGCGCGCATATCAGCCGCAGTAAAGAATTTTCTGGAACAGGGCCTGGATATGATTGTGACCACCGGCGGGATGTCGGTTGATCCGGACGATGTCACCCGACACAGCATCCGGGCGGCCGGGGTGGACGAGATCTATTACGGCAGCGGCGTGCTGCCCGGCGCCATGTTTCAACTGGCCTACAAAGGAAGCACGCCTATTGTCGGTATCCCGGCGTGCGCCCTATATCATGACGCCACCATTTTTGACCTGGTTCTGCCCAGGCTTTTGGCCGGTGAAAGGCCCGACAATGTCGATCTGGCCAAACTGGCCCATGGGGGGATGTGCCTCAACTGCCCCACCTGCCGTTTTCCGGCGTGCACGTTCGGCAAATCCGGATAACCCCCGGCCACACTAATAGATTCCATCATATGTAGCACATGCAAACTTAGGGTGCATGGACGCATGCCCGAACTGAACGAACCGCCCAGGCGCCAAGAACGCGAAGTTTTATTATGTATGATAATTCTTTGCGAGCTTTGCGTGAGCGAAACGGGCGGTGAAAGCTTTTGGTATTTGACTGCATGGCTGTATTCAGGAATCACGTCTTTTCCGGGCTGTTTTCGTGATAAAGATGCACGTCGCCCTGGGGGAAGGGGATGGAAATCTGTTCCTCATCAAAGCGCAGTTTCACGGTGCGGGTTACGTCCCAATAGACGTCCCAGTAGTCGTCCACCTTTACCCAGGGCCTGACCACGAAATCCATTGACGATGAATTGAGTGTGTGGAGTTTCACCATGGGCTCCGGATAATCGAGCACCTTTTTATGCGATTTTAATATGTCTTCCAGGACCGACTCAGCCAGGGGTATGTCATCACTGTAGGAGATACCGAACACCATGTCCACGCGGCGCTGTTTCTGGGCGGTGACATTTTTTATCACGTCGCCCCAAATTTTACTGTTGGGTACGATATACAGCTGGTTGTCGATGGTCAGCAGGCTGGTGGAGACCAGGCTCATTTTGTCCACCGTACCGAGCACGCCGCCCACGTCCACAAAGTCCCCCACATCGTAGGGGCGGTAGAGCAGGATCATCACGCCGGCCGCAAAGTTGCTCAAACTGTCCTGCAGGGCGAATCCGACAATGAAACCGGCCACACCAAGACCAGCCAACAGTGGCCCCAGGCTGATACCCAGCTGGGACAATATGACCAGAATGCCTAAAACCATGACCATATTAGATACCGTGGAGACAAGCATTCTGCGGGCCAGGCGGGAGAGGTTCACGTTTGAGGAACTCAGGGCTTTTTCGAGCCCCACGCGCACCACGCGGGTGGCAAATACAAAGGCCAGGAGAATGACCATCAGAATGATCAGCTTGATCAGGTAACCGGGGCCTTTTTCAAAGAGCCAGGTTACAGCGCCTGCCGTGGTGCGGCGCGCAATGTTCATGGCCACGCTGGTGTCCAGGATTCCGGCGCTGATATCGTTGGTCAGCGTGACCAGACGGGCCCGCGGAGCGCTGGTGTCCAGTTCAAGACTATCCATCAATCCCAGGATAACCTCGAGGCTGGTGATGTTGGTTTTCAGGCTCCGGTCTGCCGATGCCAGGCGGGAAATGATCCCGGCATCATCAGGGGTGGTGTTGTTTTGTTTATCCAGCTCCGTGATGCGGGCCAGTGCCAGATCGATGCGTCCGGTTAGCTCAGCAGTCCGGTCGTTCAACATCCGGATAAAATCTTTGCGGGCTTCTTCAATACGCATTCCCAGCTCTTGCATTTTAACGATGTGGTCGAGTCCCAGCGTGTAAAACACATCCAGACGTCCGCTATATTTTTCAACCTTATATTCAAGGGCTGCGCGTTTTTCGGCATTGACTTCGGCACGGCCGGCTCTGGCAACATCGATCTTATTCCGATAGCGGTTGATATGATGCCAGAGCACCGGGGTGATACGCGTAAACACCCCCTCCACCTCTTTACGCAAATCAATCTGCGGACCATTTTTTTCCAGCTCCAGGAGTGTGTCGGCCAGCTCGTTAACATCATGCATGACCTGTACGCGCAGTTTATAGAGCTGCAGATGCAGAACCAGGCTGTCTTCTGCACTGGCATTCGCCAATGCGTTATCATATTGTTGCCCGGTTTCGACGGCAGCATTGATTTGCATAAGAAGCCTGTTGGCCTGCTGACCGACTTCTTCAGGGGGCAGTGTGCTGATGATTGGCTTTTGGCCGTTGGTAGTTTCTGTCTTGCCTGCAGCGGCAACCGCCGGGTGGGAAACCAATGCAAACAGCATGGTTACGGATAGCAACGCTAGGATGGTTATGCAGACCCGCCTGCTATTCATTGTACGATCTCCTGTGATGATGAGAATTTATCGAAAATTTAGCACAGCACGTTCATTCACACCCGGGCTTAACCCAATGGTTGCAACGATAGTTAACACTGATGCAGCCCGAGAAGTTAAGATAATCCGTTTTTTTAATATTTCAACCGGCAGTGAAAGAGGGCCGGCCTTTAGGCGGCAGCCGGTCGGTTGATCGGTTACAGTTCAAACGATATGCCGCAGAAAAAATAGACGTCATCCTGCTCGGGAACGATGCCTTCGGAATCGGGTTGGGGATCCTCGATCCGGTCCCAGACCATTGAAAGATCGAGGTCCAGATGGCTGGTCAGTTCAATCTCCAGGGCAGCCGAGGCGTTGTGTGAATAGGTCCCAGATGCTTTGTTGACCACATTGAAATCGTATTTCACGATAAAGTCTATCTTTTTGGTGATATCGGTGTCGAATTCAGTTGAAAAGATAAAGGCCGGGGTCGTAACGATGTCATCTTCACCGGGTTCCACTGAATCATATTGAGTGCCCTGGTAGGCAATGCCCGGAGAAACGATCCATTCGGTTTTGGGCGTATCGATAATGGTATAACCTAAACCGGCGCCGAGGGATCCGCGATTGGCAATATTGGCGAAGGTGTCCCGAAAGTAATCAGCGATTACCGGCCGCCAGAAAAAACGCCGGGTGCTGAAAATATCATAGTAGCTGCTCGCCCGCTGGCTGTTGGCGGTCACCGTTCCATAGGTCGTGGCGTAAATCCCACGGTAATCGATATAGAAGCGGGAAAGGGCGGTGCGCCGTTTTGCCTCTGCATAGGAACTGAAATTGACCTGTTCCGAGTTGCCCTTCGAGACATCCAGGCTGAGGGTTAGTTGGGCGGACCAGAAATCCAGTTCCCGCTCTGTTCCGGGAGCGATGGAAACCAGGTTGCTGCGGTCGAACTCAACTATATCCGCACCGGTATCCACAAAAACCCTATCGCCTTCAATGCGCAGGATACCAGTCAAGGTCTCTGCCTGCCCGTCCACGTCCCAAACGTAAGCGTTGCCGGCATTGGGATACTCTCTACGGACACTTTGGGGCTCGTGGGTAATTACCTGCTGAACGTCGTCCCAGTCGAACTTCAGGAGATCCAGTTCGTCGCTGTCGAATTCCAATGATTCGTTGTACAGCACTTTGAGGTCGCCCTTGAGCCACTCACCGGAGGTCAGCTGAATCCAGTCAAATCCTTCAGGCGGGGATCCTTCCGGCGCCCAGACCGGCTTTCCGCCATCACCCCTTGCGTGCATGGGAAAGGCAATGAGCAAGCAACCAAGGAGGCACACTCCCACAGCGACCACAATAAAATCACGCCACCTTATCAAAGCGTTCCCCTTTTTTATTTCTTCAACCATTCCATACCTCACTTCCTCCCTGGCATCATCGTAACGCAATCCCAACCGATGTGCAGGAGGGCATCTTCGTACGGTGCTGTCGTTTTTACCCGTTTGAGGGAAGTATTTCAAGAAGATTTTCCGTGATGCTTGACGGTCCGGTTCATTTTTTTGTGCAGTCGTTGGGCCCTGAGGCAGAAGGACTCGAATTTGGCTTCGATGATTTGGGGGAAGGGGGATCCATCGCTTTCGATAGCCAGAAAGGGCAGATCATCCACCCGGGACAATACCTCTTTTAAACCGCTGTCAACGGGTTTGCTTGCCAGCTTTTTGTCGCGGCGCATGGTCTCGTGCATGATGGCTTCGGAAAGCCGGTTGGGCATGCAGCCAAAGGGG
>JAOZRT010000282.1 GCA_029940035.1 Desulfobacterales bacterium | reverse complement strand
AAATATGGACATCACCGGGCAGCGACTGGATGGCGGGCACCGCTATAAAATCCATTTCGACACCGGCAAAACACCGCCGGTTGATGCGTTCTGGTCCCTGACCATGTACGATGAGCGTGGGTTTTTGATCGAAAATCCCATTCAGCGGTATGCCCTTGGGGACCGGGATCCCCTTCAATTCAATACCGACGGTTCCCTGGACATTCTGATCCAGCACAGACAACCGGAAACGAACGTGTCCAATTGGCTGCCCGCGCCGGCCGGCAATTTTGCCGTGACCCTGCGGCTCTACCTGCCCAAAACCGAATTTCTGGACGGATCATGGAAGCTGTCGCCCATCGAACGCATGAATGGAGCCTTGTAAAATGAAAAAAACAACATATCTGCTCATGGTTTTGACTATGGTTTTTTCCCTGACAGCTTGCGACAAACTAGTGGAAAAGGGGATTAAAAAGCAGATGACCCAAAGTCGTACGGGCATGCTGACGGACGGCAACCTGCATGTGGTCCTGGTGGGCACGGGCGGACCGTTTCCCAATACCGAAAGAGTTTCGGTGGCCACGGCCGTGATCGCCGGGGGGGAATTCATCATGGTCGACACCGGGCCTGGAACCGTCCGGAATGCCCTGCTGCAGCGGCTGCCCATGGGCAACCTTAGCGCTGTCTTCCTGACCCACTTTCATTCCGATCACATTGCCGACCTGGGAGAGGCCAACATGTACTCCTGGGTCCAGGGGAACCGCCAAAAAAGACTGGAGGTGTTCGGGCCTCCGGGCGTGGAAAAGGTGGTCCAGGGGTATGCCCTGGCCTATGAACAGGATTCCCTTTACCGGACCGCCCACCACGGCGAAGACGTGGCCCCGCCGGAAGGGGCTAGGCCAATTGCTAAAACTATCTTCACCCAGGATCCTGATCAAGCCGAGCTTATGTTTGATAGAAACGGGCTCAAGGCCTGGGCCTTTCGCGTGGATCATTTTCCGGCCAAACCGGCCATCGGGTATCGCTTTGAATACAAGGGAAGGAAGGTGGTGATCACCGGGGACACCAAGCAAACGGGAACGCTGGCCAGACATGCGGACAAGGCCGATCTTTTCATCTGCGACGCACTGGATGCCAAAACCATTCACCTGGCCGCCAAAGTAGCATCAGAGGTCGACCAACCCTCCTTGTCAAAAATATTTACCGACATTACGGATTACCACCTCACCCCGGTCCAGGCAGCCGGGATCGCCCAAAAAGCCGGGGTTAAAAAACTGGTTTTTTTTCATGTCGTACCGCCCCTCACCAATTTCATTTTAAAGCGGCGGTATCTGAAAGGGGTAAAAGATGTCTTTGGCGGGGATATCGAAATTGGCGAAGATGGAATGACCTTTAAACTTGAGCCCGGGAGCCTTTAACGTTATACTGGATTTAATTTTACCAACTCTATTGGACCGAGGTCAAGGGTATCAATGCTGTACGGGCCGGAGACGAGGAAAATGCTTTGGTCGCCGGCGGCGAGTGCGCCCAGCGGGTGAATGATCTTCCAAAGGTACAGGATCTCGTGGACAGGATCATGCAGGATGCCGTCAGCACCATTGAAAAAATGCCGGCAGTGCTTCATAATCAATAGGTCAACTTCGGAATTCATGCCACACGAAATGAATAATCCGTCGGTACTGATCGAACCAGTCGAATTTTGTTTCTATATTCCAGAAAAGTTATTGACAATATAAGCATTTATCAGCTATAGTCATAGCAATAATTGCGTATTTTATGAATTAGTCGTTGCAATAAATCTAATTTTTTATATTTCGATGCCTACAAACCTTGAAATTCGCCAAATAGATGAAAAGAGACCTATATAAAAGCCTGCTTGACTGGAAATCCTCCCCAACCCGTAAACCCCTGCTTCTTCAAGGGGCGAGGCAGGTGGGAAAAACCTATCTTTTGGAAGATTTTGGGAAGAATGAGTTCCTAAAATTCCATATTTTTAATTTTGAACAGGATAAGGGTCTGTCACACGTATTTGAAACGGATTTGAATCCAAACCAAATTCTGACAGATCTTTCCATCCATAAGGGAGAAAGGATAAGTTCAAAATCAGATCTGGTAATTTTCGATGAGATTCAGGCCTGTCCGAGAGCCTTAACCAGCTTGAAATACTTTTACGAATCCATGCCGGAACTTCCCTTGTGCTGTGCCGGGTCTTTACTTGGGGTTGCCCTGTCTTCAGAATCTTTCCCTGTCGGCAAAGTTGAGTTTAAAAATCTATTTCCGATGAAATTTTCGGAGTTTTTAAAAGCGCTCAATGAGGACCTGTTGATAGAAGCGCTGGAATCAAGCAGAGAGGCCAGCACCATATCCGAAACAACGCATCAGAAGTTATGGGGGTGCCTAAAGGAGTATTATGTGACAGGGGGTATGCCCCAAGTCGTCTCCGAATACATCTCCATGCGGGATAACCGTATTGAAGCAATGGATAATGCCAGAAAGATCCAAAAAGGGCTCATTGAAGGCTATTATCGGGATTTTGCCAAACATTCCGGCAAAACCAACTCCATGCATATTGTCTCTGTTTTTGAAGATGTCCCCATGCAGCTCTCTAAAAATGTTGAAGGTTCCGTCAGCCGGTATCAATTCAAAGGTGTTATCCCCGGAAAAAAAGGATATGCCGGTCTGAATGGCCCTATCAACTGGCTGGAAAAAGCTGGCCTGATTTTCAAAGTAAAAATATGCAACAAGGCAGAGTTGCCTATAGAGTCCTTCTGCAAGAATAACCTGTTCAAGCTTTATTTTTTTGATATCGGTTTGGAGGGATGCATGCTTGAGTTGCCGGTTGAGGCAATAATTGCTCAAGATTATGGGATCACCAAAGGTTATTTTGCGGAAAATTTTACTGCCCAGGAATTTGTGTCTTCAGGTGTATCAAAACTCTATGCATGGAAAGAGAGAAATTCGGAAATAGAATTTCTTCGAGTGCTCGACGGGGAAATAGTCCCCGTCGAAGTCAAGTCAGGCCAGAGAACCCAAGCGAAAAGTCTACAGCAGTACCAAAAAAAATACGCTCCCCAGTCGGCCATAATCATTTCAGGAAAGACGCTTAATCGTGATCATACAAAGGTAGTAAAGAACTATCCGCTCTATATGGCTGGAAGCATTTAGATCATTGTCTATCCACTGCACGACAAGGAAATCACCTGCTTTTAATTTTGCTGACCAAAATCTTGAGATAGTTTATTGGCAGCAAGAACAAATTCTTCCAGTCGGCAAAATTTCCCACGGATATCATGTTCATGGAAATGCGCCAATCGTCCTTGGGGGACGGAAGGATCCATGCTTTTTTGGGTCTTGCCGGCTGGACATGGCCGCTGTCCTTTTGAAGTTGTTCCAGGAACGCCAGCTCGTCGGTCAGGTCGACACGCTTGGCTGTGCCGTCCAGAGAGCGGTAGCAGATGTTGCCCGCCGGGCTGATAATGAAGGTCGCCGGGTAGGCAATGCCGTCATGCTCCAAAGGATTTCTGAGATCGAACAGGTCAATCACCTTTTTGTCATCATCGCAGAGAAGGGTGAACGAGAGTCCCAATTTTCTGACAAGATTCGCCGACTGTCTGGACGAATCCATGGAAAGCGCAAATACCCTGGTATTAAACTTGGCATAGGTGTCGTAATTTTTTTGTATTTCCGCCAACTGGTGGATGCAGAACGGTCACCAGTGCCCCCGGTAAAACATCAGTTTGACATTCTGGCCTGATCTCAGTTCCTCACTGAGTTTAAAAGTTTTATTGTCCGATGTCACCACTTCAAAAGCCGGTATGTCCTGGCCGATGTCAGGGATATCTTTGTTCAATCGTTTCTCCATAGTCAACTATAACTCCTAAAAAGGGTGGCATGGTAATGGCCCTGAAAGGGCCTTGTCTATCTCACCACCCGCTGCGCTCGAGGCATTTACCCTGTTAAATGAGATTCGTTTTGTTGTTCTATTTGATCGAATCTTTGCTTTGTTTGTTTTTTGCATCTCATAATAAAAATTGAAACAATTCATATTGTTAAGAATTAATTACAATTAACCCAAGCAATTTAACAGGGCAAGGGACACTGAGATTAATTTCTTTAAAAGAATCGAGAGACCCCGATTAAATACAAAAAAACACCTCTGCGTTCTCTGCGACTCTGCGGTGAAAAAATATATTTCCGCCTGCCTCGGCAACTCATATGCGGATGAAATGTACACAAACACTCACCTATCCGCATAGCAAAGCCTGGACCTTCAGCTTACCAGCGTGGTTCCGCCATCCACGGGAATAATCTGACCTGTAATAAAAGCCCCGGCCCTGCTGGCCAGCATGATGGCAACCCCGGCAATATCTTCGGCCTTGCCCCAACGGTGCAGGGGAATTGCGGCACACTCCTCGTCAAAAAGTTTCTTATTGTTACTGACATATTCCGTCATTTTAGAAAAAAAACGGCCGGGTGCAATGGCATTCACGCGAATGTGGCTTTCGCTAAGATCTTTGGCCAGATTGCGGGTTACCTGATGGATGGCAGCCTTGCTGGGACCATAGCTGTAGTTGAAGATGCTGTCACCCACCATTCCCGCAATGGAGCCAATATTGATAACGCTTGCAGTTCGATCTGCTGATTTCCCCTGTCTGAGCAGCGGCAGCAGGGCCTGGGTCAGGAAGAAGGGTGTTTTGACATTCAGGTTCATGACTTTATCCCATCCTTTTTCAGGAAATTCTTCCAGGGGGGCTCCCCACCCGGCACCGGCATTGTTCACCAGCACGTCAATGCTTTCCTCCCGTTCTTCAAGGCCGGCTGTTAGATCCTGTATGCCATCCAAAGAACTGATATCCCCGGGTAAAGCAATGCATTCACCAAATTGAGACAGTTCCTCGGCCGCCTCCATACAGGCAGCTGCCTTGCGGGCAGTGATGTACACCCGCGCTGCGCCGGCTTCGAGAAAGCCTTGCGCCATGTAATAACCCAGCCCCCGCGAACCACCCGTGACCACACAAATCTTGCCTTCCATGGTAAACAGCGTATTAATCATGATTTCCTCCAGAATATGTAATGAAGATTAAAAAAAGACCGATACGATATTGCCAAGAATTTCGATGACAATCAAGACCGTGCAAACGGCTACGAATACGGCCACAAATGTTTCTTTGCTCGATATCGATCCCATATTGAATTTACTCGCTTTTAAGAGCTGGTGTTCGTGTTAGTGCCGACAGCAACCCTTTTATCCGGCCTTTAATAAACCTGAGATAGTCGCTAAAGGCTGGAACCGGGCACAGGTACTTGCACCAGGGTCGTCTCACAAACAGCGAAAATACCAATACAATAACGAGAAACAGGACCTCTCGATTGGTTCCCGACAGACTGAAAATGGTGCTGTAAACCTCATACGAGCTGATGCCCGGGTTTCTGAAAATGAGGGCAACACACACGGCCAACCAGACCACTGATCTTCTCAGCCATTTGAAAAACCCGTAATACTGTTTCGAGTGAGCACTTTTTGCTTTCCCCAATACAGCCAGGCACTCCTGGGCCGCACCAAACGGACAGACCATGTGGCAATAATAGTTTTTATCGGTCGTCAGGACGATTAAAAATACACCAAAAGTCAGTAGATACCAATAAAGCTGATAATGGACATCCGGCCAATAGCCCATCAAAAACTTATTGATATCCACCAGGGTAAGCGGGTGGTTCACCATGAACCCGACAACGGCCATTCCCGCCAGCATTGTCATCCAGCGGATCCATTTTAATGTTTTGCCAGAAGCGTATTTGATTCCAAAAGTGCCGATTGCCAGTAAAAGCAACAGGACAATTTCAGGAAAGCCGAATTGAATACGCCGTGGTTTTTCATCCGGCTTCGGCAATTTTAATTCATTCAGGGCTATCTCCCTG
>JAOZRT010000281.1 GCA_029940035.1 Desulfobacterales bacterium | reverse complement strand
ATGATGTCTATTTCCAGATCGGGCTGCTGACCACTTTGGGCCTGACCACCAAGAATGCCATCCTGATCGTCCAGTTCGCCAGGACCAGGGTCGATGAAGGAGTGAAGCTAACCACGGCGACACTGGAAGCAGCCAAATTGAGGCTACGTCCCATTATCATGACCTCGCTGGCTTTCGGGTTCGGTATCCTGCCACTCACTTTTGCCAGCGGAGCCGGGGCAGGAGCACAAAGGGCCATCGGCACCGGCGTGCTGGGAGGGATGGTGACCTCCACTTTTCTGGTGATTGTGTTCTCACCGCTTTTTTATGTGATGATCTATAAGGCATTAGGAAAACACAGAAAGAGAGTAACGATGAGGCATATTGATGAAAGTACGTCAGAGGGGGAAATCACATGAATAGGCGGTCATTGTTAATATGGGTTGGAATTGGCTTTTTTCTGGGCGGCTGCTCACTGGCCCCCCAGTACACACAGCCTCAAGCGCCGATCCCGGATGAATGGCCACAGGGCGTGGCTTACAAAGACACGCAAGCCATGTCGGAAACACCGACAGTTCCGGAGCTTAAGTGGGAGGATTTTTTCGCCGACAAACAGCTTCAAATAATTATTGAGATGGCCTTAAACAACAACCGTGATCTGCGGCTTGTCGCTTTGAATGTGGAAAGAGCGCGCGCGCTGTACGGCATTCAACGGGCTGAACTATTCCCTACGGTCAATGCTGTGGGCAGTGGAAGCAAGCAACGTGTGTCCGATGATTTTTCGACCACCGGAAAATCGATGACAATGGAACGATACAGCATTAATCTAGGCATTGCTTCTTGGGAAATCGATTTCTTTGGCCGTATCCGCAGCCTGAAAGACCGGGCGTTAGAAGAGTACCTGGCCACAGAGCAGGCCCGCAGCAGCGCACAGATTGCGCTGATGGCCGAGGTTGCAAGGGTCTATTTAACCCTTGCTGCAGACATGGAAAATCTCAAACTAGTCAGGTCAACCCTCGAAACCCAGCAGGTCTCCTACAATCTAATTCAACGACAATATGAAATCGGGCTTGGAGCAACCCAACTGGATTTGTTTCGAGCACAAACTCGGGTGGATGCGGCCCGGAGAGATGTCCCCCGTTTCACGCAACTGGTGGCGCAAGGTAAAAACGTCCTGAACCTTCTGGCCGGCGCTCCTGTACCTGAAGATCTCCTGCCTACGGACCTGATCAGTATTACCCCGCCCAAAGAAATTTCTCCGGGTCTGTCCTCCGAAGCGATTCTGAATCGGCCTGATATTGTGGCAGCGGAGCATCGGCTCAAGGGGGCTTATGCCTTTATCGGCGCAGCCCGGGCCGCTTTTTTCCCCCGCATTTCTCTGACGACTGCGGTGGGAACCGCAAGCGGTGAGCTATCCGGGCTGTTCAGTTCCGGATCAGGTACCTGGATCTTTGCACCTCAGATCGTTATGCCGGTTTTTGACGCCCGTACCTGGGCCGCACTGCGGGTCAGCGAAGCTGATCGTGAAATCATTCTTACCCAGTATGAGAAGGTCATTCAGACCGCTTTCAGGGAGGTAGCCGACGCCCTTGCCGTGCAAGGCACAATAAGCCAGCAGGTATCTGCTCAACAATCTCTGGTCCATGCGACGGCAGAAACATATCGCCTCTCAAATAAACGCTATACATTGGGGATTGATAGCTACCTGGGCGTTCTTGATGCCCAGCGATCCCTCTATGTGCAACAGCAGGTGCTTATCGCGCTCCGTCTGACCAGACTTGCCGGCCAGGTAAGGCTTTACGCGGTATTGGGCGGAGGGGTTGAGTAAACCATAACGTAATCATAAAAGCGACAAGGATGAGTATCCAGTGCGCCAAGCAAGTTTGGCATTTCTCTTGGAGTGAAAGTCTTCATCGGAATTAAAAGACTACTCAATGGCGCTGCCGTCACTCGCCCAGCTTCAATTGCTATGTATCGTATCGGAGGAAGATCACACTTACGCCCTGTGTTTATGACGAGTCTGTCCACCATATTAGGTATGGTCCCGTTAGCCCTTTCCAGAGGGGAAGGATCGGAAGTGTGGAACACTTTAGGAATCACTGTGATCTGTGGATTAGCGGTCAGCAGCCTCGTGACGTTGATCCTGATACCGCTGTTGTACTCGATTGTTCATCATCGCGAACGGAACGTTCAGTGAATAGCAATAAAACATCAGCAGAATGACAGGTTCGGCAAGAAAAGAACATTTCATATTTTTGTATATCCAGAGCAGGGAACAAAGATACTTATGACTTGTCGAACGCAAAATGGATCTACGTTTCGGAGCCCACGCCCAGCTAAATCCCCGGAGCGCCTGTGGATTCCTGCAGCTCTCTTGTGGATGTGCTTGCTCATGATCGGGACGACGTGCCCGGCCAAGGAGTTCATGGATGATTACAACTTGGGATTGGGTCCTCTATCATTGCGTTCGACATCGCCGGGTCAGAGTTTGCGCCTTACCCAGCCGAGCATTATTCCAGGACAAATTAAACCAGGCTGGGGTTTCCAAATCGGCACATCCACTTCGAATGTGTGGCTGAATCATCCAGAAATTCTTTTAGACTTTGAAATCTTCGAAACTCATATGGCGGCGAGCTATGGTTTTAACAAACGTTTTGGGATCGGGGTATTTTTTGATCAGCGCATATATTATGGTGGTATTCTTGACGGTTCCATTGAGGAATTTCACGACCTGTTCGGCCTGGGCCAAAATGGCCGAGATGAATGGCCCCAATATGAAACCCACATTATCCATAGAGACAAACATGGAAATACCATTGTCCACGAAGATGATGTGGGCAGCTTGTTAAATAATAACGGCCTCGGCATGGTGCTGCACTATGTAATTACTTTTGGCGGAAACTGGATACCGGCCGTGGGGGCCACTGCCATGATGCGTTACGGTTTAGAGGGGCCGGAAGGTCTGGGTAAGCCTTTGGATCTCGGCATAGGGCTCGGTCTTTCCAAACGCTTCACAAAACGATGGTATACCTATTGCCACTTGGGGTATACACACTACGGACAAACGGAATATGATACGCTTATGATTGAGTTTGAAGAAAATTTATTTTCAGGCATGGCAGCGATTGCATGGCATTTAAAACCCAACTTCTCAATTCTGGCACAGTATCAGGTCCATGAAGGCGCTGTGATAAATTTCGGCACATTCAGTGAACCGGCCCATGAGGTTACTTTTGGATTTAAGTGGTTGATGGCTCAGGGTGGTGTGCTTGAATTTGGAATGATCGAAAACTTCATTATTTTTGATAACAGTTCTGATTTTGGGCTTCATTTGGGGTATGAATACAGCTTTTAGCTTTGCTGGTTTACTGTAAGCCGAACAAACATTACACATTTTGGTTCCAATTTTATTATCGGTATTTTTGATGAATAGTTTTTGGGATAAATTACAATAACAGTGAGACTCAGGAAGACTGACAAGTGTGCACAGTAGATTTTGGATAATTGTTGTACCGATAAACCGAACCGTATATTAATTCAACCCGATCCGTAAACCCATGGGATAGAGAGGAGATACTGTGGAATTTGACAATGCAGTTGAACAGATAATGTCAAGAGTGAGAGAATTAAGGTTCGGTGCTGTGCTTACATACGATGAAGTCAATGAATGGCTGAAAATCTCATCCGGTGATGATCTCATGTGGGCCTACGATAAACTTTCTGATCGATTGATAATGGAACATTCAATATGCTTGGAGCTTAAGAAAGATTGGATAATTACGGCTGTACCTGATGATAGCGATATCAAGGCAGTAGAAAAAAGGAACGGAATAAACCTCAATAATGTACAATGATGAAACGAATATTCAAAAGTCGAACTGCTTTCTCAAATTGTGTATTACATTGCCGAAAAGGATATTAAGCCTTCGCATACCTTAACACGCTGATTGGATAACAAGATTGTTCCTGCTGTCCGACGAGGTGAGCCACTGATCTCAAAATGTCGCTACGGGATAGAACTCCAATTGGCCTGTTGGCTTGATCTACCACAGGTACACCAGATATTTTTAATTCATACATATCTTGGCCACATGGGCAACTGTGTCATCCTGCCTGACGGAAACCAGATTGGGTGTCATGATTTCTTTAATTTTTACCTTACCTAGCAGATACTTCATTTCATGAATTTCTAGAGTAGTGGCATTTGAAGGAGCTGCCCTTCTCAGGTCTCGGTCGCTGACAATTCCAACCAGCTTGCCCTTTTTCATAACCAATAACCTACCAATGTTCAGTTCGTTAACCATGCTAATGGCATTCAACAATGAATCGTTGGAATCAATGATGATTACCTCACTGTTCATCAAGTCTTTTACCAACATTTTAATACCTCCTGTTTATGCATATCATTTGCGTATCAAGATAGGTATTGTTTAAACAAAATTACTGACTGATTAATCGTTCTTGCTTCCTCCGCCAAGACTTAGTGAAACTTCATGGGCAATGTTCTTTACGATTTCTCCCACTTTCGGAAAATCTTCTAAAGCCATCCTGAATACCGGAGCTGCTACCCCTATGCCGCCAGCCAACTTTCCGTTGTGATCAAATAACGGGGCCACCACCCGGCAAACCCCTTTTCTGAGTTCCTGATTTTCACAGGCGTAGCCCTTTTGCAATACGGCCTCCAACTCCCGTTCCAACATCTCGATGTCTGTGATGCTCTTTTTCGTCACTGCGGGTAGTCCGATCTTCTTCAAGTTGTTTCTACTTTTTATTGGGTTCATATACGCCAGATATAGTTTACCAACGGCTGTAACGTGGAAATAAGGGTAAGCGGCCCCCACTCTGGAGTAAAGGCGCACATCGCCTAACCCTTCTATCTGGTCTAGCAAGACCACCTGATCTTGATCCAGTGTGGATAACTCTACCGTGTCAACTGGGCCAGACGCTGCATATAAGGGAAGGCAACGGATCTGAGGCTGATTTTGTCTTGTATGCTATTACCTAAAAAAAGGAGTTTCATACCGAGACGGTAATGCCCGTTTTCATGCATTTTATCAATCAATCCCCGGTTATGGAGAATATTGAGAATCCGTACAGAGAAGCTCGTGGAATCGGCAACGCATCCTGAATCTCTGAGAAGGACAGATGGTTAGAACTGGAGGCCAGCAATTCGATGACGTCAATGCCACGATCAAGTGCAGGGGCTACCAATTCAAGTTTCAGCCTATTGTGATAATAATCGTACACTGGTAAAAATTCGGGGTGCTATTATTTTTTCATCTTTTGGTACGGAGGCATTGATCAATGAAGATAATGGTTCATTGGTTCCTACCTTGAAAAGCTGGGCCACATGACTTCCCAGCATAATTTCGATCGGTATGGAAAAAATACGTAAAGCCGCTGGATTGGCGTAAATAACAAGTCGGTTTTGATCAAATTCGATAATTCCGCTGGACATGCTGTCCAACATGAAACGATAGTGGCCGTTGACAGTCAGAAGCTCACTTGTAATGTTGCGCGGATATAGGTCCTCTACCCCAAACACCCTGTTATCCAGTATTGGGTCCCATAGTAACTGTGGATCAATTAACAGCTTATTAATCATGATCTCCATGTCGGTATATGCTACTTTTGCAATACAGACATTGGCACCAAGCTCAGCCGTATCTATTGATTCTTCAGCAGCTATAGCAGAAACAATCACGATTGGCGATGTCTTAAACGCCTCTTTGCTTCGTATAATGCGACGCAACGCACGGCCATCAATGTTGGGCATCACGAGGTCGATAAAGAACAGATCGGGTGTATAGGATTTGAGTGTGTCGATAGCGGTAATGCCATCTTTGGCCGTCACGACATGCAAACCAGCCTTTTCGAGGATTCTGGATAAAAATTTCAGCATAATCGGGTCATTATCTACGGCAAGA
>JAOZRT010000052.1:14905-20626 GCA_029940035.1 Desulfobacterales bacterium | reverse complement strand
ATAGGATTAAAAATCAATGGGTTAAGGCGGCTCGCAACATAACTCCATGTATCTGAATTTTGGCCTTTTGCTGTAAGCAACGCACACCCAGTATTTAAACACCTTGACCGCTAAAACCGTGGTGTAAATTAATTGTAGCGAATCAATCGACTTATGGAACAAAGTGCTGGTGAGCATTTAGGATTGGTGAAAGGCCAACTAAAGATTATAGATACCACCAATATGCTCATAAATTTAAATGTGACTTCAGAGAGGAGATTGCTGATGAATTTCAACCTTGATGTATTAAAAATCGATCCTGTTCAGGAATTAGATAAACTTTCAAAGTTTATTGTGGATCAAGTGAGTGTTGTTTATCGTAGAAAAGGAGTGACAGTTGGATTGAGTGGCGGTATTGATTCTGCCTGTATAGCAGCTGTTGCGGTACATGCTGTAGGAAAAGAAAAAGTAATCGGGCTTGTTCTGCCTGAATCAGAGTCTAATCCAATCAGCAGTGAATATGCAATAAAACATGCTCAAGCATTAGGAATCGAACATCGCCAAATCGACATCACTCCCACTGTTGATAGTGTTGTTATGTATAAATGGCGGGATGAGTATCTCCAGAAATTGATCCCCGAATATAAGTCGGGTTATAAATATAATATAACTCTTCCTACTGATCTTCTAGCGCGAGCGAGCTTCAGTTTCTATCGCCTTCAAGTTCAAATGCCCGATGGCGAAATAAAGAATAAACGATTGAATCTGGATGAATTTCGCGCCATAACTTCATTTGCAAATATTAAAATCAGAGCGCGAATGCTGCATCTTTATGCAGAAGCAGAAAGACGTAATCTTCTTGTTGCCGGAACTACCAACCGAACTGAATTTATATTAGGGGATTTCTGCAAATATGGTGATGGCGGAACTGATATTGAACCATTTACCCACCTCTACAAAAATCAAATATATCAACTTTCCGATTATCTCGAAGTAATTCCGGAAATAATTGATCGTCAACCCAGTCCTGATACATTTAGTCTTCCTGTAAGCGATCAGGAGTTTTTTTTCAGGATTTCATTTGATAAACTGGACTACCTCCTTTTTGCATGGGAGCATGCAGTGCCCACAAATGATGCTGCTAAAGTATTGGATCTTTCTGAAGATGCAGTTGGAAGAGCTTATAAAGATTTTGATTCAAAATATCGTGCTACTTCTCATTTACGAGAGGTTCCAAATACATTGAAATAATTGAGTTGCTAACAATTTAACGCGGACTGGCTAAAAGTACTTCCGCGCTTTCGGCCATTCGGTTAATTGAAACGTTGCCATTTCGATTATACCGATACGGCCGGCAAGGCTTTCGGAAACGGCTCGAATCAGCTTGGGAGAACTGGAACCGGTGATGATAAATCGGCCGGTACGTTTCCGGTCTTTGTCCACTGCCACGCGCAAGGCAGGAAACAGTTCCGGCTGCAACTGGGCCTCATCGATAGCAATTTTGTCGGGATTCAAGCGAAAAAAGAGATCGGGATCCTGAGAAAGGCTTTGCAAATCACTTTGCTTTTCAAGATCGAAAAAGTTCTCTCCCTGAATGATGATGAAAGACTATCCCTTCAACAAAGCGTGGTACTCCTGTATCGATCGAACCTGGGGTGCGCCGTCGCGACGGGCGGCGATGCCCTGTGCCGCGGCAACAGCGGCGGCCGTTGTCGTAATGTAGGGTACCCGGTACTTGATGGCGGCCTTGCGGATGCTGGAGCTGTCCTGCACCCCCTTGCGGCCGCTGGGGGTGTTGACCAGCAGGTTCACAGCATTGTTCTTGATGGCATCCACCAGGTCCGGACGACCGTATCCCAGTTTGCGCAAAGGCGTGTTTTCGATGCCGCGCTCATCCAGAAAGTAGTGTGTTCCTTCGGTGGTCATGATCTTGAAGCCCAGTTCCTTGAAGAGCCGGACTGCTTCCAGGGCGGCATTTTTATCCCGGTCCGCAATGGTGAACAGAACCGAACCCTCCAGGGGCAAGGGCGTCTGGGTGGCTTCCTGGGCCTTGAAAAACGAACGGCCATACGAGTGGGATATGCCCAGGACTTCTCCGGTGGAACGCATTTCCGGCCCCAGTACCGGATCGACTTCAGGAAACATGTTAAAGGGGAATACAGCCTCCTTGATGCCAAAATAGGGAATGGATTGGTGCTCGAGTTCCAGGTCGGCAATGGATTTGCCCAGCATGACCTGCATGGCCATGCGGGCCATGGAGATGTCACAAATCTTGGACACCAAGGGCACCGTCCGTGATGCCCGGGGATTGGCCTCCAGCACATACACCGTGTTTTCAAAAATAGCGTACTGAATGTTCATCAAACCCACGACATTCAGCTCGATAGCGATTTTGCGCGTGTACTCCCGGATGGTTTCGATGTGCTTGGGTGCAATGCTCACCGGCGGTATGACGCAGGCTGAATCGCCGGAGTGGATGCCGGCCAGCTCGATATGCTCCATGACGGCCGGCACAAAGGCATCGTTTCCGTCGGAAATGGCGTCGGCTTCGGCCTCGATGGCGTTGTCCAGAAACTTGTCGATGAGAATCGGCCTTTCTGGGAACAGCTCAACAGCGGCCTCAAGGTAGAATCTGAGGGACGCCTCGTCCCCAACCTCCTCCATCCCCCTCCCCCCCAGAACATAGGAAGGGCGTACCATCAAGGGGTACCCTAGTTTATCAGCTATTTTTTTAGCTTCTTCCATGTTGCTGGCCATGCCCGATTCCGGTTGGGGGATGCCCAGCTTGCGCACGATAAGCCTGAAGCGGTCCCGATCCTCGGCCAGGTCAATGGTGTCGGGCGAGGTGCCCAGGATATTCACCCCCAGTTTTTCCAGCTCAGTGGCAATATTCAGGGGGGTCTGCCCGCCGAATTGCACCACGACCCCTTCAGGTTTTTCCTTTTCATATATGCTGAGAACGTCTTCGACAGTCAGGGGTTCGAAGTAAAGCTTGTCCGACGTGTCATAGTCCGTGGAAACGGTTTCAGGGTTGCAGTTGACCATAATGGATTCATAGCCTGCGTCACGGATGGCCAGGGCGGCATGCACACAGCAGTAGTCAAACTCGATGCCCTGGCCGATGCGGTTGGGGCCTCCCCCCAGGACCATGATCTTCTTGCGGTCGCTGACCATTACCTGGTCCGGTGCATTGTAGGTGGAGTAGTAGTAAACCGCGTTCTCGACACCGCTCACCGGAACCGGTTCCCAGGCCTGCTCGAGACCCAGCTTTTTTCTGTGTTCACGGATGCGTTCTTCCGGATGGTCGAGCAACTGGGCCAGGTAACGATCGCTGAAACCATCCTTTTTAGCCTGAATCATGAGGTCATCCGGCAGTTCCCGGCCTTGACAAGCCAGGATTTTTTCCTCCAGTTCCACAAGCTCCTGCATCTGTTCGATGAACCAGGCCTTGATATGGGTCCTTTTGTGCAGGTCGTCGATCTTGGCGCCCTTGCGCAGGGCTTCATACATCATGAACTGGCGCTCGCTGGTGGCGAAACCCAGCCGGCTCATAAGTTCGTCCAGAGACATTGTATTGAAATTCTGCGCAAAACCAAGACCATAGCGGTTGATTTCAAGACTTCTGATCGCCTTCTGCAAGGCCTCCTTATAATTTTTGCCCAGGCTCATGACTTCACCCACCGCCCGCATCTGGGTTCCGAGCCGGTCCTCGGCCCCCTCGAATTTTTCAAAGGCCCACCTGGGGAACTTGACCACCACGTAATCGCCTGAGGGCGTGTATTTTTCCAGGCTCCCGTCCCTCCAGTACGGTATTTCATCCATGGTCAGGCCGCCGGCCAGAAGGGAAGATACCCTGGCGATGGGAAAACCCGTGGCTTTGGAAGCCAGGGCTGAAGAGCGCGACGTGCGGGGATTGATCTCAATAACGACAACACGACCGGTCGCAGGGTCATGGGCAAACTGGACATTGGTCCCGCCAATTACCTCGATGGCCTCGACAATGGCATATGAATATTGCTGTAGCCGTTCCTGGAGTTCCGGACTGATGGTCAGCATGGGGGCAGTGCAGTAGCTGTCACCAGTATGAACCCCCATGGCGTCAACGTTTTCAATGAAACAGACCGTTATCATCTGGTTTTTGGCATCCCTGACCACTTCCAGTTCGAGCTCCTCCCAGCCCAGGACAGACTCCTCCACCAAGACCTGATTCACCAGGCTGGCAGCAAGGCCGCGGGCGGCAATGGTTCTCAATTCTTCGACGTTATAAACCAGGCCACCGCCGGTTCCTCCCATGGTGTAAGCCGGCCGGATAACCACGGGATAGCCCAGGTTCTCCGCCACTTTTTCGGCATCTGCAACCGTGTTGACGACCTCGCTTTGCGGCATTTCAATACCCAGCTTCTCCATGGTTGCCTTAAAAGCCAGGCGGTCCTCTCCACGCTCGATGGCATCCACGTTTACGCCGATGATCTGTACGCCGTATTTCTCCAGCACCCCTTCCCGGGCAAGTTCGGAAGAGAGATTCAGGCCTGTCTGCCCCCCCAGATTGGGCAGAAGCGCATCGGGCCGTTCCTTGGCGATGATCTGGGTCAGGATTTTAAGATTGAGAGGTTCGATATAGGTTGCGTCAGCCAATCCCGGATCGGTCATGATGGTTGCCGGGTTTGAGTTTACCAACACGATTTCATACCCCATGGACCGCAGGGCCTTGCAGGCCTGGGTGCCGGAGTAGTCGAACTCACAGGCCTGGCCGATCACGATGGGGCCTGACCCGATAATGAGAACCTTGTGGATGTCGTCTCTTCTGGCCATTGTCATTCCTTTCAGATAAAATGTGTGCGTTGTGCCTTAGGTATCGGCGGGTAAAACCCTGCCCAAGTACGGTGGATCGTGGAAATATAGAAAACAGATCCATAGGTGTCAATACTGGAGACTGAATGCGTGCATCACACAGTGGCATTTACAGGAGGTACTCACAAGAATTTTTCCTGGATTTGATTGTATTTCTTCCAGCGCCTGATGCAAGGCACGCAATTGAAAACCACCCACACCCGGAGCCAACTGATGGCTGACAATACAAATGGAAACAAAGCCGGACAAGCTCAGGCTGGATAGCGTATCGTATAATATTTGCGGCCTTGGCTCACCCGTAATGGTGCAGTACCCGTCCGGTTCAGGGCAGTTGTCCGGGCATTTAAAGTCAGCATTGCTGGCATAAAGCTGACCGTCAACACCTCGTATAGGATTCGGCAAAATGGTTTCAAGCTTCTCAGGGACGGGCATAGCTGTAAATCCTTTTATCGATTTCAATTCCTGCCGAAGCCATTCATAGGCCACATGGATGGGTATTGCCGGAATAATCCAATCGTCGAGACCTATTTTTCCTTTTGATGATCGCAGAAATGAAATAACATCCATGACGATGGCATGACCGCCTTCTGCGATTATCTTTTCCAACTTATGATATTCGAGGTCAACTACGGTAAGGTTTGCCAGGTGAAACCGGGGTTGTAGGAAAAAGAAGGCACGGCTGCCAAAGGAACCGCTGCCAAGTATAAAGGCACGCTGATGGTTCATGCAGATTTCAGTTAAATGTGTTTTAAGGGAATGGTCATTTGATCCTTATACTATATGATCGCCACGATTTACCGTTTGAAAATGTAGAAATATATCTTGTTCAAGTTTATATTGAGTTAGCTCCATTATTTCAAGGCCGTTTTAATACCTGAACCTTGCATGAAA
>JAOZRT010000052.1:0-14805 GCA_029940035.1 Desulfobacterales bacterium | reverse complement strand
ATGAAAGGTTCTTTTTTATAATCAAACCGGGCATGGTTGACATGACCACACTGTGGCATTAATTTCTATCATGAAAAATTCAACTGCAGATATCAGAATATGGCTGTTTGTATCCCTGTTGCTGCTGGCGCCGGTAGCAGCCCAGGCGGTGTCCCCAATTGAAAATATCAGTGCCCGGACCGCGGTGGGCCTGATCCAGGAAAACCTGTCAAACCCCGACTTCATCATCCTGGATATCCGCACCCCCAGGGAGTTCGACGCCGGGCGCATAGCCGGTGCGGTCATGCTCGATTTTTATTCGAAGACATTTGTTCAGGATTTCCAGAACCTTGACCGTAACAATACCTACTTCATTTACTGCCGCAGCGGTAATCGCAGCGGACAGTTGATGAAAGCGGTCGGGGATTTGGGCTTCAAAAAGATTTACAACCTGGAGCGCGGGCTGGTGGATTGGGTCGGCCAGGGGTTCGAATTGAAATCAACGAAATGAACCTCAGTAAACAATTCGAAAATATGAAAATAAAACGGGGCCCTGATTATAAACCCCGCACCCGCCATCTGGGGCCGGATGGATGGGCCAAATATACGAACCGCCTGTTTCTGGAATCCAGTCCGTATCTGCTCCAGCATGCCCACAACCCGGTGGACTGGCATGCCTGGGACGATGAAGCCTTTGAATTGGCAAGGGATAGGAATTGCCCTCTACTCCTCTCGGTGGGCTACTCCACCTGCCACTGGTGCCATGTCATGGAGGAGGAATCCTTTGAAGATGAAGAGATCGCCGGTTTCATCAACCAGAACTACGTGGCCGTGAAGGTGGACCGCGAGGAACGGCCCGATGTGGATGCCGTGTATATGACGGCCGTGCAGGCCTTGACCGGCCGGGGCGGGTGGCCCATGACCGTGTGGTTGACCCCCGATCGGAAGCCCTTTTTCGGCGGGACTTATTATCCGGCCCGGGACGGCGACCGCGGCGGTCATGTGGGCTTCCTGACGCTTTTACAAAAAATCAAGGAAAGCTATGACCAGCGCCGGGAACTGATTACCCAGTCCAGCACCCAGGTTACCGAGGCTGTCCAGCGCATCCTGAAAGCCGGTTCAAACGGCAGCCTGCCCGGGGAAACAATTTTCCAAACCGCCATGGAGGCCTACAGGGAGCGTTTCGACCCTGTTGACGGCGGCCTGAATGGGGCTCCCAAATTCCCCAGCACACTGCCCGTAAGATTGCTTTTCCGGTTTGGCCGCCGCAACCCTGATTCGGACGTACTGGACATGGCCCGCCTGACCCTGGACAAAATGGCGGACGGAGGTATGTACGATCACGTGGGGGGCGGGTTTCACCGCTATTCCACGGACACCCAATGGCTGGTACCCCATTTTGAAAAAATGCTTTACGACAATGCCCTCCTGGCCCAGGACTATATAGAGGCCTATCAGGTTTTCGGGGATGAACGCTACCGGCGCACTGCCGAAGAAACCCTCCAATATGTCCAGCAGGACATGACCGACCCGCATGGCGGTTTTTATTCAGCCACCGATGCCGACAGTCTGACGCCGGGTAATGACATGGAGGAGGGCTATTTTTTCACCTGGACAGCAACCGAACTCGAATCAACATTGGGCAGAGACCTTGCCGCCATCGTCAGCCGTTATTATAGCGTGGGGGCTGTCCCAAATTTCGAAGGGCGCCACATTCTGCACAGGAAAACACCAGCTGCCGACATCGCCCGGCAGTTGAATATCAGCGCGCAGGAGCTGTCACAGGCGATAAAGAGGGCTAAAAGCCTGCTGAAAGCCGAAAGGGAACAACGCCCGCTTCCCTTGAGAGACGAAAAAATTCTAGCCGCCTGGAACGGATTGATGATCTCTGCCTTTGCCAGGGCCGGGTTCATTCTGAATAACTCGTCCTACCTCGAGTCCGCGGCCAACGCAGCTGAATTCATCCTGAAGCATATGGTCACAGACGGCCGTCTGCACCGTAGTTATAAGGAAGGCAGGGCCCGCCATCCTGCCTACCTGGACGACTATGCCTATTTCATTGCCTCCCTGTTGGACCTCTACGAGGCCACCCACGCCATCCACTGGCTTGAAAAAGCCCTCGAGCTTGAAAACATTCTGGCGGAACAATACGAAGATCGAGAAGGGGGCGGCTTTTTCATGACCGGCAACGACCACGAAGCCTTGATCGCCAGGGAAAAACCCGCTGTTGACGGGGCGCTTCCGGCGGGCAATGCGGTTGCAATTCTCAATCTCCTGCGCATGGGTATGTTTACCGCAGACAACGCCTACACAACCCGGGCCGAAAAAGCCCTGACATCCCTCTCAAGTTCCCTGACAACCAACCCCACCGCCTTTGCCGGCCTGTTGACCGCCCTGGATTTTCTTCTCGATCAGACCCGGGACATCATCATCGTCGTCCCCGGGAACGAGTATGCTGCAGCAGACCCTTTTCTCGAAATTATCCGCAGGCACTATCTGCCGAACCGGGTAATGGCCGTAGTCAGTGATGGCCATGACCGCCAGGCCCTTGAAAATATCATGCCCATTGTCCGCAACCGCACGGCCGTGGACGGCAAGGCCACGGCCTATGTGTGTCAAAACCATACCTGCGAGCTTCCCACAAGTGACCCACAAGTATTCACCCGTCTTGTCGGCGTCAAGCAATAAAATTGAAATGGTTTAATACGTTATCATTGAGCATTGAATAACCAATGTCCAAGTTGATGCATGTAGTCCAGGGCTTCAGCCCTGTTGGGTTCCGTCCTCAGGAGCGCCTCTGTAGTGAAATTGTTACAGCTAACCGCTTGACAACATCGACCGTAGCCGTGTAAAGTGTTGCATAATGCATCACCACAGGAGCACGACTCGCTGTTCCTCCACTTGCTCTTTCAGGTCTGTCTAATAAAAACGATAAGAATTTCTGCTTCCTGCTACTGGCTGTTACGTCCCACAAGCCTCTGTGACCCGAAAAAGTAGATACCCTGGTCCAGAGGACCAGGTTTTTAATACTGGAATAAAAACGCTTTCCCTATACTTTACCGGGAGGAGCACGAATGGCTATCAATGAAACAATGGATCAATGCCTCGTTTTGAAGGTGGGCGTGATTGCCAGTGGCACGCGGTGCCTTTCCGTGATGCGCACGCTGAATGCCACCAAACCCGTGCATCTCCGGTTCAGGCTCGTGGGTATTGCACCGGTTTCCAAATCCATTGCCTGTTATAAATATGCCGGTGAAATGGACATCGAGCTCTTCGATGACTACCTGGATATGCTGGCACTGGATCAGCTTGATTTCATCCTCGAACTGACCGGTGAAAAAAAGATTCTGTCAGACATTGTACAGCATAAATCCTCGGGCATCGGCATCCTGGACCGCCAGGCCTCCATGCTGCTGCTCGATATCGCCACGCTGTATGAACAGGTAGATCACAAGGAAACGGACATCAGCCTGGTCAGTTCCTTTGCCTCGGCCCTCCTGGAAGCATCCCCGGACGGCGTCATGGTCATCGACCGTGATTTCAATATCATCAAATGCAATGACTCACCATTGATAACCGGTGAACTCAGTTCCAAACACGTGCTCGGAAAATCGTGTTTTGACATTATTCACAGGGCTTACAATCCCTGCGGGAGTGATGAGCGTATGTGTCCGGCCCAGGAAACCTTGCGCACCGGTCACCCCACACGTGTTGTGCATGAAAGCACCCGCCCCGATGGTGAAGCCCAGGTATCGCAGGCAACCGCCTACCCCATCTTCAATCAGATGAAGGAAATCGTGCAGCTGGTTGTGACGGTCAGGGATATCTCCCAGGAACTGACCGAGAGGGTTGAAAAACGCACCCAGGCCATCAAGGACGACCTGGAGCAATTCGTGCAGGAAGACCGGCTCGCCTCTCTGGGAAGGCTGGTTGCCTCGGTCTGCCATGAAATCAACAATCCCATTGCCAGCATCGTCACCTTCAACAAACTCATGCTCTCCTACCTCAAGGAAGATCGAATGCCGCCGGAGGGAAAGGCCGGCTTTGAGCGCTACCTGGAACTGTCGGTCCGCGAGGCCATGCGGTGCGGCAGCATCGTCACCAATCTGTTGACCTTTGCCCGTCAGAAAAGCGTTGAAGCCAAGGAGATCGACCTTAAGGGAATCATCAACACGATACTGCAGCTGATCCAGCACCAACTCGAAACGGCGCGGGTGACCCTGGAATTGAATCTGCCGGAAACATCATTCACCTCATGCGGCGACAAGGCCCAGATACAGCAGTGCCTGATGAACTTGATATTCAACGCCATCGAATCGATGCCCGATGGCGGCAAACTGACCATCGAAGGCGCGCTGGCGGAAAAAAATAACATGGTGAGCATATCCGTTGCCGACGAGGGAGAGGGCATCACCCCCGAGGACCTGCCCCGGATTTTCGAACCCTTTTACACCACCAAAGTAGAAAACAAGGGTGTCGGGCTCGGGCTCTCCATGACTTACGGTATCATTCGTGCGCACAAAGGGACCCTGGAGGTCAAGAGCCAGACCGGTGAGGGCACGCTTTTTATTATCAAATTACCCTCCCACCCGGCCGATGGCATGACCATAGGATCGTTTTCTTCAACCACTTGAATTTTATGTGATATTTGATGAGAACGTCGAACATCCAACGTCCAACATCGAATTATAAACGTTATGCTGATAGCCAAGAGGCTACCTGAAACCCGACACCTGAAACCTTTAGATAGCGACAATAATTAATCAGGACTTGACCATCTGGAAAGGCGTATAACTGAATAGGAGGTAGAAACAAATGAGTCTGGCAACCCAAATCATGGTCGTGGATGATGAAGAGGCCATCTGTGAAGCCTTAGAGGCATGGTTTATCAAGGACGGATACAGGGTTGAAAAGGCCGGATCCGGATTCGAGGCCCTGGAACGCATGGCCCAGGTGTATTGCGACGTGTATTTCGTGGACATCAAAATGCCGGGAATGGACGGGTTGGAGCTCCTGGGGAAGCTGAGGGAAAAGCAGCCGGACGCAGATGTCATCATGATCACGGCTCACGGCTCCATTCAGACCGCAGTGGAAGCCATGAAACTGGGGGCCTGCGATTACCTCTGCAAACCATTCGATCCGGATCAGCTTTCCCTGCTCATGGAACGTGTTCTGGCCAGCAAAGCGCTGCGCGAAGAAAACCAGGTATTGAAAGAACAGTTGATGGAGAAAAGGGAGTCTTTGTGGGACGGATTCATCGCCCAATCCGAGGCCATGCATCAGGTCTTTTCCGTTATAGAAGACGTGGCACCGACCCAGACGCCGGTACACATTACCGGAGAAACCGGTGTGGGCAAGGAACTCATCGCCGAAGCCATTCACATGCAAAGCCGGCATTCAGAGGGGCCGTTTATCGCCATCAACTGCGGGGCCATGTCGGAGACCCTTCTGGAAAGCGAGCTTTTCGGGCACGAGCGAGGCGCTTTCACGGGTGCTGTCAAAGCCAGGCGCGGCCGGCTGGAAATGGCCAACAAGGGCACCCTCTTTCTCGATGAAATAGGTGAAATTTCCCCGAAAATGCAGGTAAGCCTGCTGCGGGTCCTGGAAGAAAAGCAGTTTCAGCGCCTGGGCGGCAGCCAGCCCATTACCTCAGACTTCCGCCTGCTCAGCGCCACCCATCGTGATCTACCGCAGCTCATCAGGGAAAACCAATTTCGGGATGACTTTTTTTACCGGATTAATGTTATTACCCTAAAAGTGCCCCCCCTGCGAGAGCGGCTGGAGGATGTGCCGGCTTTGGCCGATCATTTCCTCGACATTTATGTCCAGGAGACCGGCAAACGACTGGAAGGATTCACCCAGCGTGCCCTGGGCATGTTGATGGCCTATGCATGGCCCGGCAATGTGCGTGAATTAAGAAATGTTATCGAAAGGGCCGTCGTGATCGCCCGGGGAAAAATCATCGGCGCGGAAGAGTTGACCTTTCTAGATTCCGCAAGTTCAGATTGCCGGCTGGGTACCCTGACGTTGCACGAGGTTGAAATCAGCCACATCAGCGCGGTCCTGGATACCAGCAACTGGAACGTCAGTCGGGCCGCCAAGCAGCTGGGCATCGACCGGAGCACGCTCAACCGGAAGATTAAACGGTTCCAGATAGAAAGGGCTTAACGTCTACATCGTGCATGCCAATCCATCAAACCCTCTGGAGCAACCCCTCCTGGATCTTATCGTATTCGATCAGGTGGATAAAATGGCGGTGTCCATCATTGCCGCCAACCTGCAGGCAGTGGCCGGCCTCAACACCAATATCCTTCCCTCGGTGGAACCGCCCGATAATGCCTACGTGCCGGTGCGGGGCCAGTTCGATGCAACCGTCATTATCAAAAAACTCGCCGGCCTGGAGGACGGGGCACCCTTCAAGCTGGGCATCATGGCCCAGGACTTGTGTTCCCCGATTCTCTCCTTTGTCTACGGTGAATCCCAACTGGGAGGAAAAGCAGCGCTCGTCTCCCTCCACCGCCTTTTCGATGACGACCCCGAGCTATACTATCAAAGGGCTGCAAAAATCAGCCTGCACGAAGTGGGTCACCTCCTCGGATTGGGGCATTGCTGGGAAAATTTCTGCATCATGCACTTCTCCTCAAATATAGCGGCTCTGGATTCGCTCAGTATCAGTTTTTGCCCTGCCTGTGAATATGAGATCAACCGTCGCCTGTCGTCCATCGTTGCTGATGGGGGATTGGTACGCTAAAATTTAAGTTTCGATTTTCCCCCCAACGCCTCTAACAGGGAACTTGACACCTCATTCCCAGCTTCAGGCGGGACTCAATTTCCCGGTTGGACATGATCGAGGGTACCCTTGATATTTATGGATTGAATGCCTTCGAGCCTGTCGCCTTTTTTCAATAGGCATTGGATGGATAATTCCTTCCACAAAAGACCGAATCTTGTATTTATAAGACTCTACGTGCTACACTGACACAATCGTAGATACCCGGGTCCAGAGGACCAGGTTTTTAATACTGGAATCAATTGGCATACCCTGAATCAGATGATCTCCAATCCATCAAAATCCTTTTGTCCTTGCCTACACAACAAAGGAGCAGAACAAAATGAAAGAATCGCAATATCTGGAGGATAATTTAAAAATTATCAAGGACTTGAGAAAGATGCCGGTTTTTAAACCTCTCAAACAGGAAGATATTCAAGTCTTTCTGAAAATGAGTAAATTGCGCATGTATAAATCTGGAGAAACCATTATTAGTGAAGGCAATGTAGACTCCTGGATGTATTTTTTGATCTATGGAAAAGTCAAAATTACGAAAGAAAATAAAGCGATTACGGTATTACGGCGGAGGGGGGATGTTTTCGGTGAAATGAGATTTATTGACAGCTCCCCAAGATTTGCTTCAGCACATGCTGAAGGAGATACCGTGTGTCTTGCTGTTGATACGGACCACATAGAACAATTGTCTGGGAATGATAGGGTAACCTTTGGCTACATTCTTTACCGAATTATCTCTGAAATATTAGCTGACAGGTTGCGATTGGCCACTAAAGAGCTAATCCAGCATAAAGGTAAAACGAATATAAAATTTTGGGAATAATGTATTGGCCTGCTAATGCTCTTTACTTCAGGAACGCATCCACCAGCCGGTCCCAGTTTACGCCCTGCACGGACCCGTAAATATCTCCGATTGCCTCACCACCGGTGGCGGCCATGCTGTACCCGGTCTCCTCGCTGAGCAGCGTGTTCAGCCGGGTCGCCTCGTCATCGACCCAGGCCAGGCTCTCGGTGCCGAAGAAAAGGTTTTTCAAGTTATTGCGCAGGTTGGCCGGTTGCACCACCATAAACCACCCTTCATAGTAAGGAGAGGCATTGGCTGTGGGCGCGTTGCGTTTGAGTTTGTGGTTGACGGCCACCACATGACCATCCACGGGGCTCATGGTCTCAGCCTCGTTGCTTTCCCGTTTCAGGACAGCCATGTGTTCCCCCTGGCCGGTCTTGGATCCCAACCCGGGGAGTTCGATTTCATCCTGGGGTCCCAGAAGACGGAGGGCAAAATCATCGAGCCCCACCCGTACCCGGCCACCGTATTCCACCCTGGCCCATGTGTGGCCATAGTGAAAATAGTGGTCCTCGGGCACGGCAAAACCGGAAACCTGTTCGCAGACCGGCGGCTTATATCCGGGCATGATACCGGCATCATCTATCATCTGATCATAAGGGCACTTGACGCAATTGTAATTGTGGGCGCACAGTTTGTACCCCACACGCCCGCTCAGCATGTGACGGCATTTGAGCTGGCTGCCCAGCATGCGCATTCTCGGTGTACGGAGCGTTTCAGCACCTCGCGGAGCCGCTTTTGACTCAAAACCGGACTGGACCTTGCGGTCCAGCGAGCACCCCAGACAATCGAAGGCATTAATGCACTTCATGGATTTGATAACGCCGGCACGGCTCCAGACACATTGGTCATCGGCTTTTCCATATACCATGGGTCGGCTTGCTTTTTTTGCGGGCTGGCTTTTCATGGCGAATCTCCTTGGCTAAGAATTATTGGGGGATTTTGCTTCAGCGTGTATTTGCCCCCTGTTACTGCATATTCGGGACCACTTCTTTTCCCAAGCAGCAAATAGCCTTTAACAAACTGTATTTAAAGTATATTTCACAATAGATCAATGAAACAAAAATCATCACTCAAAATATGTAAAATGTTGCTTAATGCGCCATCATTTTCATGAAATTTACTATTCCATTTTATATCAGTAAGTTATACAATTGGTGCGAAATGCTCTATCTGGTGCAAATTGCCACACATGGATCGGGTGGATGCTACGGGCAAATCATGATCTTGATATTTCCCATTTAAAACCCATGAAAAACCTGAATTGAGCGATTGCCAAAGCCTGCCCCGCCGAAGGGCGGGGTTGCCGCCCCAGTGAAACCCCTTCGGGGTCTGCTGCGCAGATTTTCACGGGACAGGCAGGTACAAGGAAGATTTTGTTCGACAATAGCGGTCTAAGTAGGATAGGGTCGGACGCCGTAGATGCGGTTATAGCGTTTGTCAAAATAACGTTCCGAAACCTATGGTACTTTACGATAGTTCCGGAATAAAATAAAAGCCAACGCAGATTGCCCAAACGCTATTATAATGGACATAGATTTCAGGAAAAGGAGTGGATGAAATAATGAATTACGTTGTAGGCAATCTAGTGGAACCCATATTCAGGCCGCCTTCAGAATGGGATGCTTTATTGATAGGCGTCACCAACGGATGCACGCATAAGTGCACGTTTTGCTCCATGTACCGGACCAAAAAATTTTCCGTGCGGAAAGACATTGAAGATATCAAGAATGACATCCGCAAGGCACAGGAGATGTACGGTGATAAAATTCGAAAAATATTTTTCGAAGACGGCAACGCGTTTGTCGTCAAATCCGAGACCCTCATCGAATTGACCGAATATTGCCATCAAATCCATCCGAACCTAAAAAAAGTCAGTTCCTATGCTCATGCCAAAGACATAATAAAAAAATCCGATGATGATTTAAAACGGCTTGCAGATGCCGGGTTCACAATGGTTTATGTGGGCATTGAAAGTGGAGATGACCAGGTTCTCAAAGAATGCAACAAAGGGGTTACGCAAGACGAGTTTGCGCATGCTGCACAAAAATGTCACCGGGCAGGCATTGCCTGGTCTGGCATCTTCCTGCTTGGACTGACCGGAAACAGTCCGGAAAAAAGCCACCGGCACGCCCTCGAATCCGCAAAACTGATCAACCGCATGGCTCCCCCCACGCCAATGGAATGGTATATCTCCCCACTCACGCTGGAAGTAACACCAGGGTCTGAAATATGGGCGCAAAAAGAAACAAGTGATTTTCAGCCATGCACAGCCACTCAGGTCCTGGAAGAGTTGTACACCTTGATAGAACATACATCAGATGATCTTAAGGGATGCATTTTCAATACCAATCATGCGTCCAACTATCTTAGCCTGAAGGGCGAGTTGTCAAAGGACAAAAAGAATTTCCTTAAAATCGTCGAAACCGGAATTAACAATCCAGCGGTGCGTCGGCCCGAATACAGACGCGCATTGTAGATAAAAAGGGGACTGGATTGAAGATTCCTCGCGGCAAGCCGCGAGGAATCTTCGACCGTAAGGAATTCTGCCTAATTTTGGTATTAATCGCGCCGATGACGTCTGAACTTTTCCTAACCTAATTCTGCCAAGATATCCTAACGCTTGTTCTATTGGATTTTTTTCCACACCTTCAGCAGCATCGTTTCTCATTGGGCGTTTACCCTTGTTTATGCAAATACTGGCGGATGCTTATCAAACCAGGGTTGTTCTTTTTCAAGCTGCGCTGCAAGCCTGAATAAGGTTGCCTCATCACCAAGGCGTCCAAAAAACTGTGAACCACAGGGCAGACCCTCTGAAGACCAATAAAGAGGCACGGACATAGCTGGTTGGCCTGTGAAGTTGGCAAGTTGCGTAAAGGGAGTTTTTGATAAACTCTCTGTGGCGAGTTTATCGACAATCCCAGAAACTTTTAACAAGCTGCCCAATCCCAGAGTATTCACAACTTTCATTAAAACCATTTCAGCCGGTTTTGGTTGAAGTTCTCCGATCTTAACAGGTGGATTAGCCACTGTTGGCGTCAGGTAAATATCATAAGTTTCATGGAAGCGTCCCATAACCCGGGCGGCTTTATCCCACTCACGGATTATTTTTACAAATTCTCCTGCAGAAAAAGCATTACCCAGTAAACCGAGCGTCCAGGTTAAAGGTTCTACATCTGAAGGTTTTGACGTTCTTCCGAGAACAGAACTCAATTCTTTAATATCAGCAGCTACTTCGCCAAAATACATCATGAAATAGCTTTTCGCTAACAGAAGGCCGTCTAATTCCGGTTTAGCTTCCTCAACATCATGCCCGAGCTTTTCGAGCAGACTTGCTGTATGCTCCACCGCCTTTACACAATCCTGGTGAACCGGTGTATCAAGGGGAGAATGTGTATTAAACGCTATTCTAAGACGACCAGGCATTTTATCCAGTTCCTGTAGATAGGACTGTGACGGGGGAATAATTGTGTATGGTGCTCCTGCATCAGGACCATGTGTTGCGTCCAAAATAGCTGCACTGTCCCGAACTGATCGAGTTAGGACATGCTCAACCGCTGCTCCCTGCCAGAGAGCGCCATGATCTGGACCTGTGGGGTTACGCCCTCTACTTACCTTCAGACCCAAAAGTCCACAACATGAAGCTGGTATGCGAATCGATCCTCCGCCATCGTTCCCTGAAGCAACCGGGACCATACCGCTGGATACTGCTGCTGCAGATCCGCCACTAGATCCACCCGGTGTATGATCAATGTTCCATGGATTACGTGTCGGTCCATGTAATTCGGGCTCGGTTATACCCAATAAACCAAATTCAGGGGTATTTGTCTTTCCTAATACAATGAGGCCCGCCCTTTTGTATCTTTTCACGATCTCACAATCATGCTCTGAAATATTATTTCTGTATGCCTTTGAACCTCTTGTCTCAGGCACCCCGGCATAGGTTTCAAGCAAATCTTTCAGCAAGAAAGGAACTCCAGCAAATGTGCCGTCAAGTGGGCATTGGGCAATATATTTTCTGGCTATATCATACATGGGTGTCACAACTGCATTCAGCTGCGGATTGACTTTTTCAATACGAGAAATTGCTTCCTCACATAGTTCAGCTGGTGAGATTTCCTTTTTTTTCACTAGCTCAGCTAAACCCATACCATCGTATTGGCCGTATTCTTGAAACACTCCCATACTCCCTCCTTTTGGCTGGATTGATGGTTTAAATTTTAATCATCTTAAGATCTTGAATTTTGAAATGCCCCGGGGGGATGGCAAGGCAGTTATTCTTTTTCTTTTTCAAGCCATCCTGTGGCTTCGTCAATTTTACGAAATACGATTATATCCTTCAAAGTCTCTTTTGATTCTGCTTTAAATTTTTTCACTATGTCAAAATTTATGTCTTTAGAAATCACAACAGCAATCTTAGTGCCTTTAGCCTCGGCTTTATAACCATTTACAAGGTTCGCTATACGGTAAACATGATCTTTGGTTAGCGTATCAATAGATGCTGTTCGCATGTCCCATAGAATTTTATTTGTAGGGGGGGCAACGGTCCCTTGAAAAAAACGTTCTATCACCGCAACGATTTCACTAAACGATAGATCGCCATTGCATTTGAAGGTGGTCAGGTCTCTGGCTGGATTTCTATGTGTGGTTATGGGCATGTTTGGTCTCTTGGTGCCTGCTATGCCATTCAGGGATGTTATTCTGATTCTTTGTTATATTTTGCCACTAAGTCCGCGATAGCTTCAGCCAACAGATTACCCAATGACTTATCAGTATCAACGGCCAGATGCTTCAGGTCTTTTATGCGGTCTTCATCAACGTATGTTGAAAATGTTTTCTTCTTACCCATAAAAACTAAATATAAGAATTTAAGGTTTTAAGCAAGATTTATTCGACATATTAAAAACAAGAATATAAGATAGCTTAATGAATATGGGATAGGCACTGCAGGCCGACACGGGAAGATTCCCCCGCAGATAACAAAAAGGGTGACCGGTAATACCGGCACCCTTCTTTCACTGGCGTATTTCGAATGGCCGCAATGATCTCTAATTTCTCTTTGATGGTCATTGCATAAAATTTACCATCCGGAATTTCATCATGAGCGTACTTGCTCCACAATTCATAATCCCGGCAATTTCATCATCCGTGGGCCTCACAGCAGCTTACTCCGCCGGCGGGGATTGATCTTTTCAATAGCAATGCTTTTACACTGCGGGCAGGCTTTCTCTTCCATGGTCACCGGAGAAGCCTGCAGCTTGATTGTCAGGTTCCTGAGCTCCTGGGAAGGGCCACGCCATCCACATGACAGGCATTCCATTCGGTCGGTTGGTTCCATTTTGTTATCATATCATATTTAACGACTGTTTGAGTACCCTTTTGCATTTGAAGACATACTTGATTGACATCCTATAATGATGTTATTTGCAATTAGGCTAAGGTGGTAATAATCTCCAAATATCGCAGGTTTGATAATATTTGGTTTCTGACAAAATATCTAAATTCATACAATACCTCTGCTCCTAAAGAAATATTCACCGAAATATACATGATATGATTATTCTTGACCTGATAAACCCCTTTGGATATTAGTAATATTAATCCAAGCGCTCAATTAATTCCCTTCTTCATTTTGAAACCTTAAAAATTGGATTCTCTATGCCGCAAGAAGGTTTTAAACGCAAACTAACCGCTATTCTCAGTGCCGATGTCGAAGGCTACAGCCGCCTCATGGGTGAAGACGATGAGGCCACTGTCCGCACAATAACAACCTACCGTGAGGTGCTTACAATTCTGGTTCAGCAGCATAACGGCAAAGTTGTCGATTCTCCAGGTGACAATTTGCTGGCTGAATTTGCCAGTGTGGTCGATGCAGTGCAGTGTGCAATAGCGGTCCAAAAAGAAATTAAGTCACGTAACGACGAATTGCCTGAAAACCGTAAAATGCAATTCCGCATTGGAATAAACCTCGGTGATGTCATTCAGGAAAAAGATCGGATTTATGGTGATGGGGTTAACATAGCTGCCAGGCTGGAGGGATTGTCCGAATCAGGAGGTATCTGCATCTCCAAGACCGCCTTTGATCATATCGAAAGCAAGCTGCCTTATGGATATGAATTTTTAGGTGATCAAACGATAAAAAACATCGCTAAGCCTGTAGGTGCCTATCGAGTTTTGATGGAGCCCAGGGTTACGGTGGCCAGTGAAAAGGTAAAGGTTCCGGAAGGGTTTTTTGGGCAACGCAAAACTGCCCTTGTAGGTTCTCTTATTTTGCTTGTGATCATCCTTTGTGTGGGGGTCTGGAGTACCTATTTCCGAATAATATCGATCAAGCCTGCACCTGTGGAGAAAATGGCATTACCATTACCCGAGAAGCCCTCCATTGCAGTGCTACCATTTACCAATATGAGTGGAGACCCCGAGCAGGAATATTTCAGTGACGGCTTGACAGAGGACCTTATCACCGCCTTGTCGAAATTCAGAGGCATGCGTTTGAGTTCGCAAAAAAAGCGATAGCGCTTGATGATTCCCAATCAGCTGCCTACACTTTGCTGAGCCATATCTTTCTTTGGAGAAAGCAGCTTGATCAGGCCATCGCCGAACAGGAGAGAGCCATTACCCTCAATCCAAACAATGCCTATGGATATGTGCAGATCTGGCGGATGCGCTGATCTGGGTCGGAAAGCCATCTGAGGCGCTTGAGTTGATAAATAAAGCCATGCGCCTCAATCCCCATTAGCCACCAAACTTTTTATACATATTGGTTCCGCCTATCTCGGCGTGGAACAATACCCAGAAGCTCTTACCGCATTAAAAAAAGCCCTCACCCGCCAGCCCGATCACTTAGGGGCGCACCTTTTGCTGGCAACCATCCACAGTGGAGCAGGCCGGGAAAAGGAGGCCAACGCTCACATGGCTGAAGCCCTGAGAATAAACCCCCAACTCTCTTTAGCGGTTTTGCGGCAGAGGCTTCCAGCCGCGCTACCAAAAAACGTTATTGATGCTCTGCGCAAGGCGGGACTGCCGGATTAGAAGCCTTTCTTGATGTTTTGAATATTTTAGCAAGTACAGATGTCTCCAATTATCAACACCGGCACCCTGATCAAAAAACCTGTGTTTTTGTGTTATCAAAACGGACGATCACACCTACCTATATATTATTGCAGATGGATCGAAAGGTTATTTTTACATTATATTT
>JAOZRT010000565.1 GCA_029940035.1 Desulfobacterales bacterium | reverse complement strand
GTTACCCCGACAGACTGGGGTGAACTATACACTTCTCTGCAGACCGGCCTGGTCAATGCCAACGATCTGGGTGTTTACTGCAATTATATCTTCAAGATGAAGGAAGTGGTTAATAGTTATGCCATTCTGAACCAGATGTGGACCCAGAAGATCCTTTTTATCTCCCCCAAAACATGGGATAAGCTAGATGCCACTCAGCGTGATATTGTTAAAGATTCCGCTGAAAGCGCTATTGAACTAGCGGATGCCTGGCAGTATGTTCGGGAACAAGAATTCATTGAAAAGGCTAAAAAGGATGGATTTACGATAACCTATCCTGACACCGCTCCCTTTAAAAAGGCTTCTGAAAAAGTTTATAGCAAGTGGTTTAAAAAGAATCCTCACTGGGAAGCCTGGTACAAGGATATCCAGCTGCTCAATCCTGCAGAGCGTCTGCCGGAAGCATATCAAGGAAAAAGGGATTAGATTGACTGATCCATAGGCAAATGGTTTGTCGGGTTGAACCGGTGTGTAAAAATGAGACTGGCAGCATTCGAGTCTGAACACCGGCAACCCGATAAATCATAATCCTGCTTGACCAGATATCCGGTGCCATTGCAGAGACCGTCAAAAACCACATGGATTGCAACCATGGCTTAAAAAGAAAGCCCGATATGAATGGGAACTTTATAAGGAGAAATTGTTATGGAATATGAAAAAAAAGACGGGCTGATTGGCGTAAAGTTTGATCTGATTCTTGAGAAGATCAAAACAATAAGCAATGCGTTCATGACAATACTACTGATTGGTTTGACTTTACTATTGGGCGCCAGCATTGCCATGAGATTTATCCTGGGTCAGCCAATATCGTGGTCGAATGCCATTGCAAGATATGTTTACATATATATTGTGCTGATCGGAAGTGCTATTTCCTATATGTTAGATGGGCATGCAACCATTGAATCCTTTTATAATATAATGCCCAGACGCTTAAAGATCGCATTTGATTTAGCACACTATCTGATAGTAATGGGGGTCTCCGCGATACTTGTCGTTAAAGGTGCAAAGTATACAATTAGTATGTGGGGAGTACATTCGCCTGTTTTAACGTTCTTTCCAATGGGTGTCGTTTATCTAGCAGTGCCGATAAGTTTCATGATAATTTTATTATATCTTTTGAGAAAAACAATTGGTTTGCCTAGTGAGTATCGCAGAGAATGAATTATCTCCTTCCTAATTGTTTTAAAAATTGAATTTTACACATCTGCGAATTCTAGTTAGAAAATTACGAATATATGGGGGATAACAATGACGTATATCATACTTATGGTGATCTGTTTTGCCCTGCTAATGTTGGTTAGGATACCCATACCTTTTGCCTTGATTGTTTCCACAATGGTTTATTTTTTGGGAGTAGATCTACCCTTGGATATTGTTATTGTACGGATATTGCGGTCGTTTGATTCGTTTATATTATTAGCGATTCCTTTTTTCGTCCTAGCTGGAAAAATTATGTCCGAGGCAAACATTAGCGATCGATTGATTCGTGTCGCCGATCTGATGGTGGGAAGGTTAAAGGGCAGCCTGGCCTATGTTAATATCGTGGTAAGTATGTTCTTCGGCGGGATTACAGGAACCGCCATCTCCGATACAA
>JAOZRT010000564.1 GCA_029940035.1 Desulfobacterales bacterium | reverse complement strand
CTTCGCGATTCCGACCTCTGTCCTCCGTCTTCTGTCCTCCGTCTTCTGTCCTCTGACCCTCTGGTCGCTGGTCTCTGTTACAAAAACGGCGGAATGGACTCTCCGCGAACCAGGTCTTCGTACTGCTGGCGTTCTCTAACCACGAGGAACTCACTGCCTTTTACCATGACTTCAGGCACTTTCAGGCGTGAACAGTAGTTGGACGACATGGTGTAAGCATAGGCGCCGGCGCTCATAACTGCCAAAAGGTCGCCGGCCGTCACATCCGCCATGTCACGTTCGCTGGCCAGAAAATCGCCTGACTCACATATGGGCCCCACCAGATCAGCCGTGATGATACCCGCATCCTTCTGCTGCACAGGCTGCACCGCATGAAAAGCTTTGTACAAGGAGGGCCGCAGCAGATCATTCATGCCCGCATCGGCTATCACAAATTCCTTGTCCTTGCCCGGTTTGCGGTACAGAACCCGGGTGACGAGAATACCGGCATTGCCCACGATAACCCGCCCCGGCTCCAGAATCAGTTTCAGGGACCTGGCTTTGGCTGTTTCGACAATGGCTCTGGCATACTCGTCAGGCTGGGGCGGGGTCTCTGCATCATAGGTAATTCCCAACCCGCCCCCCATGTCCAGGCAGTTGATCTTTATACCTGAATCCGCCAGCAGATCCACCAACGCCATCAGGTTCTGCATGGCGTCCTTGAAAGGGCCGGCTTCGGATATCTGCGATCCTATGTGACAGTCGATGCCTTCAACTCTGACGTGGTCCATTTCATGAGCGATTTTGTAAGCCTTCAGTGCAGTTTCGGTGTCGATGCCGAATTTGTTTTCCTTAAGACCCGTGGATATGTAGGGGTGCGTTTTGGGATCCACATCCGGATTGACCCGAATGGCCACGGAAGCTGTCTTTCCAAGTGCATTGGCACGCTGGTTGATGAGTTCCAATTCCGCCAGGGATTCTACGTTGAACATGAGAATGCCCTGCTCGAGTGCAAAGTCGATTTCATCAACCCTTTTACCCACACCTGAATAGACGACGCGGTCCGGAGTGAATCCAGCCTTGAGCCCCCTGAAAAGCTCTCCCCCGGAAACAATATCCAAACCGCTGCCAAGATCGGCGAAAAGCTTCAGAATGGCCATGTTCGAATTGGCTTTGGCAGAAAAACACACCAGCCGCCGCACACCTTCGAAAGCTTTGTCAAACGCTAAAAAGTGGCGTTTCAACGTGGCGTGACTGTATAGGTAAAAAGGAGTGCCCACCTGGCCTGCAATTTCGCGTATGGGCACATCCTCGCAATAAAGTTCATCCTGTTGGTAGTGGAAGTGGTGCATGGTGTTGTTCCCGGCTATACGTTACAGGTTACAAGTGGTTTAGCTCAGTGAATTTAATTTGACAGGATTAACAGGATTTACAAGATGGAAATTAGGTATACGGTTAACGGTATAAGGTTTAAGGGGGCCATACGCTAATAGCTGACAGCACCCTTTTTTTATAATCCTTATAATCCTGTCTGATAAATTCTTCTGACCACTGATCACAGACTACCGTCAACTCACCTTCTTACCTTCTGATGTTCTGATGTTCTGTTGGTTCTGTGGCTCTGTCCTTCTGTTACTTAAATTCCGCATTCCGAGTTCAGAGGCTCCG
>JAOZRT010000280.1 GCA_029940035.1 Desulfobacterales bacterium | reverse complement strand
GCCTTTTAAACCTCCTGGGAAAAAAGAAACTGATGATCGGCGCTGCTTTGGCCACAAAACCGAAAATTTTAATGCTGGATGAACCCATGGCCGGATGCAACGCCAATGAGATCAGGGATCTCATGGGCCTGATTGCCCGTATCAACAAAGATCTGGGCATTACCATCATTATAATAGAACACTTTATGAAGGTGCTCACCGAACTGACCGAGAACCTGTTGATCATAGAGTCCGGACGGCAGATCTGTCAAGGCGAGCCGGCCGAAGTCATCAAGGACCCCAGGGTCATTGCCTGTTATCTGGGTGATGACCATGCTTAGCGTACGTAATCTAAACGCCTACTACGGGGAGTCCCACGTGTTGAGGGATGTTGCCGTTTCTGTAAAGCAGGGCGAGGTCGTGGTCATGCTGGGGCCCAACGGCCATGGCAAGAGCACGCTTTTGAAGTCCATCTGCGGTCTTGTGGACCAGATCACGGGCAGGATCAATTACAAGGAAGAACCCATCACCGGGATGGCCACGGAAAACATCGTCAACCTGGGGCTTATCTATATTGCCGAAAACCGGGAGCTTTTTCCCCATATGACCGTGCTTGAAAACCTCAAGCTCGGGGCCTACGCCAAAAATGCCCGACCGCATGAAAAAGGAAACCTGGAGTGGGTGTTCGATCTTTTCCCTCGTTTGGTGGAACGCCGCAAGCAGCTGGCCTCGACCATGAGCGGTGGCGAAGCGCGCATGCTGGCCGTGGCCAGGGGATTGATGTCCAATGCCGATTTCCTGTGCATTGACGAGCCGTCATTGGGACTCCAACCCAGCCTGCGGCATGAAATATTTTCCATCATCAAACAGATCAGCAAAGAGGGTAAAACCGTATTACTGGTGGAACAGAACATCCCGCAGATTACCGAACTGGCCGACAGAATTTATGTTATGGAAGAGGGCCAGATATCGTTTGAAGGGGATAAGGATGAAGCGCTCGGCAACGAGCATTTAAGAGAAATATTTCTGGGGATGTAATGTTTAGTGAAGACACCATACTGCTGTTGTATGAAATCACCGACGTGATCATTGCCGGGCTTTCCATGGGTTCCGTGTATGCCCTTATGGCGGTGGGCATGACCCTGGTATACGGCGTAACCAAGGCGTTTAATTTCGCCTATGGCGATTTCTTCAACATGGGTGGCTATTTCGCCTGGATATTGATTTTCGGCCTGGGTTTTCAATTCATGGGATACCTGGGCGTTCTGATCATTGTCATGCCGTTGATGTTTGCCGTGGGGTACGCGCTGGAGAAACTCATGATCGCCCCCTTGAGAAAGCGTGAGGACTGGGAAAACAAGGTCATGATGCTCACCCTGGGATTGGCCCTGTTTCTCACAAGCCTTTACACTGTTGTATTCGGCGTGCGCATGAAATCACTTCCACCCATTTGGGAGGGGACACTGGAAATCGGCCAATTGGTGTTCGCCTACCAGGATATCATGATTTTCGTGCTGTCCCTGGGAGGAATTGGGCTGTTAGGCTGGATGCTGAACAACACACGTATCGGCATGGCCGTGCAGGCAGTTGCTCAGAATCCCGTGGGGGCTAAGATTGTGGGTATTCCCAAGGAAAGGATATTTGCCTCTACCTTCGCCATATCCACGGTAATGGTGGGGTTTGGCGGCATTCTGTTGAGCCAGAAGTACTTCATCAATCCCATGTCCGGGGGCACGATCATGATCAAGGCCTGGGTCGTCACGGCCTTTGGCGGTATGGGCTCCATCCGCGGCGGCCTCTATGCGGCCTTTATCATCGGCATGATGGAAGCCCTCGTGGGTTGGGTGTTCGGTTTGAGTTATGGCATCATTGCCCTCTTTATATTACTAATAGCGACCCTGGTGTTCCGGCCCCAGGGCCTGATGGGCAAAGGCGGGTAAACGATGCGTTTTAAGCACATGGCCATCATTATCGGTGCTGCCTACGGGGTCATGGCGATTCTGCCGCTCTTCGTGGGTGATATCAAGTTTGTCATGAACATTCTGATCATGTGTCTCATCTGGGCTGTGGTGGCCTCGTGCTGGGATGTTATGATGGGGTTTGCCGGTATTTTTTCGTTCGGGCAGGTGGCCTTTTTTGTCATGGGTGCCTACTGTTCCGGCATCCTGGCCATCGAGTACCATGTAACCCCGGTGTTGGCTATTCTGATTGCCGGCCTTTTCACGGGCGGCATGGGCGTGCTTGTGGGCCTTCCATGCCTGAAACTGGCTGGGCCCTATGTGGCCCTGGTGACTTTTGGTGTACACATGGCCCTGCAACCCACCTTAAGGGGCGAAATCGGTATTGCCCTGGGTTCGGGCGGGTCTGTGGGGCTCCTGACCATCCCGCCGATCAGCATGTTCGGCTACACTTTCAGTTCGGCTAACATGGTGCCGACCTTCTACCTGACCCTGCTGGTGTCCCTGGCCTGCGCCCTGACGATTATGCTCGTCATTAAATCATATTGGGGAACGGCTTTTCTGGCCCTGAAAGATTCCCATGATTTTGCCATGAGCCTAGGGATCAGCGCTTTTAAGTACAAGTTGATGGTCTTTGCGCTGACATCTTTTTTAACCGGGATCATCGGGGCGTACTACGGCCATTTCTACGGTGTGGTCTCTTTTCGCCTCCTGGATCTCGACCTGTTCAGCATTTTGATGGTCATGATGCTGGTGGGGGGACTGGGCCATTTTCCCGGTGCTATTATAGGCGCTTTTCTGGTGGTGGCCGGCAGTGAGTTCATGGCGCCGCTGGGGGCCTACCGGGCCGTGACCATGGGCGCCCTTGTGGTAGTATTAGTGTTGGCCCTGCCCAACGGCATTATGGGGCTTTTTATGAAGAATAACGCAAAAAAGATATATGGCAGCTAATTTGGAGGTCGGAACCTCAGAGCCCCAGAGGTCGGAAGTCGGAGGTCGGACTGCTGTTGGTTTAGACCCAGATCTTGAACCGCAAAGGCGCAAAGATCGCAAAGAAAACATTTTTCGTAGGCCCTGCGGGTGATAACATAAATAACTGTTCATATTTGCCATAAAACAGGGCATAAATTTATATTAGATCTTTCCTGTCAGGCAAAAAAGGTGAACGTTAGCTGACAATAGGGGAGATTGCCCGCTAGGGCATGGTGGTTTTCCTGATCGTCCGTTCCGATCAGGAAAAAAAGAAAAAACCTTTGCGACCTTTGCGCCTTTGCGGTTCATGGGTTTGATCTTTAATCGAAACTTAAAAAAGGAGGGTCAGTATGAAAAAAATTCGTTTATTGGCATGGGCTGTGGCAATTTGTCTGTTATTTACCCCGGTGGCTATGGCTGCCGACACCATCCCGGTGGGGGTACCCATTCCCATGACCGGCTGGGCTGCCGGTTCGGGAGCCGACTATTTCAAGGGCATCAAGATGGCCATTGACGAGATCAATGGATCAGGCGGTCTCCTGGGTAAACAACTGAAGATCTTCCGTTTTGATTCCAAAGGATATGAAGCCGAAGTGGTCATGCAGGCGGCTGATTACCTGTGCGGACAGAAAAAGGTGGCGTCCGTGCATGCCGGCTGGGCAGGCTGGGGCCAGGATGTCAGGTCATACGGCAAATACGATGCCCCCTTTTTCGCGGACGATGGATCACAGGCAGCTGTGGATGTCTTCCGGGAGGATCCCAAGAAATACTACAACATCTACCAGACCACGGACGTGGGTGTGGAACAGGCCAAGAGCATGTTTAGGGCACTCATGGCCCTGCCGTATGAATACCCCAACAAGAAGGTCGTGATCATCAATACCGACGACTCCTGGGGACTCGAAGTGGGCGACACGCTGGAAGCCAGTTTCAAGGAAAAGGGGTGGAAGGTGGCCAAGCGCGAGACCGTACCCTACGGCACCAACGAGTGGGGCATTATCCTGTCGCAGATTCGCCGTATTAAACCGGCTATCATTCATATGGAAATTCCCAGTGGCCAGGAAAACATCACCTTTATCCAACAGTTTTTGAAAAAGCCGTCCGATTCAATCCTCAGCCTGGGGTGGGGCGTTACCCCGCGCGAGGTGGTTGATGCACTTGGGTCTCAAGCCGACGGCATTGTGGGTGAGATGCCCAGCGGGATTCCAGGTCCCAAGGCGCCCAACGCAGCTGCCCAGGCCTGGGTCGACAGGTTCGTGAAACTCAACAAGCATCAGGTTCCGGCCGGTGCCTGGATCGCTTATACGGCTGTAAAAGCGTGGGCGCATGCTGTGAAGCAGGTAGGCGATGCCTATGATTTCAAGGCTGTGAACGCTTACATCCAGAAAAACGGCTACGAGGGTGAACTGGGGCTCATCAAGTGGGACAAGGACAATGTCCTGCGGGCTCAGTCCGGCGCGCCGGTGGTACATTACCAGGTGCAGGGCGGCGAACTTACGCCGATTTTCACCGATCCGCCACTGACACCCTATCCCCACGGAAAGTTTGTCAAGCCACGTTGGATCAAATAAAAAAAGAATTGCATTTTCAAGACGGCAGTTAATACAGCAAAATAATAAAATTGCCCTGAACCAATCAGTAAAATACTGGTTCAGGGCAATTCTTTTTTATCCAACCTTCAGAATCAATGCTGCCCCGGAGTCGCCGGCGGCACATCCTGTCCAAAGCATATAACCGCCGCCTTTGAGGGCGGTCTCCTCGATACCTTCCATGATCAGACGGGTAGCCGTTGACCCCTGGGGATGACCGAAAATCATGGAGCAACCGTAGTTGTTCATGGTATTTGCATCGATGTCGAACTGCCTGGCAAAATTGATGTCGTTGACGATAAAGGGATTGTGCGTTTTTATTACCTTGATATCGGAGATGCTCAGCCCGGCATTTTCCAACGCCATGCGGCTGGCCGGGACAGGGGCGGCAGCCATGTATCCTTTGCGTTCCCTGGAGAAACCATAGGTGATGACCTGAACAGGGATGGAAGGATCGCTGCTCAGTTCTTTGGCCTTCTCCTCGGTGGTTACGATGATGCTGGCGTTTCCATCCGCGGGGTGGGTCTGGGCTCCGAAACTCTGCACGCCACCGGGGACAAGCGGTTTTAGCTTGGCCAGGCCTTCTGCCGTGGTGGGCATGATGCCTTCGTCTTCTTCCACCAGAATGGATTTTTTTCGGGACAGCTTGACTTCTGCGGCAAACATGTAACGTTTCTGGAATTCCCGGTCATTTTCCAGTCCCATAGCGTACTGTTCGTAGCGTTTCAGGGATAGGTCGTCACACATCTCCTTGGTGATAGCTTCCTCTTTGGCAACGTTTTCAGCGGTCTCAATCATCCTCATACCCACATTGGGGTCGCTGTTGAAGTTGTCCATGAGCCAGTTTTCGGAAATGACTTCTCCACCCGGTCCCTTGGGGTTGGGCCAGATGGTGTGGGGACCGTTGGAGGTGCGGTCCGTGGTCATGACATAGGCGTTGCCATACAGGCCGGTTTCCACACCGACCGCAGCCTGGTACAGGCAGGTGGTCCCGGTAGTACAAGCCTGGGCCAGGGCCATGCCGGGAATGCCACCGGCGCCCATAAGCGCGGCTGCCCAGGGGGCGGCATAGAACTGGTGAATCTGGCTGATGGTCACGCCCAGGTAGAGGTAGTCGAACATCCCTGGATCCCATGCTTTATCTGCCAGCCAGCGTTTGGACGTTTCAGCCGCCAGTACGATGGAGTTCTCATTGGCCAGGCTGCCCTGCCAGCGACAGAAAGGTGTGCTGTAGTAACCCCCGTAGGGAATAAATGCTTTGTTTAACATCGGTCGGTGCCCTCCCTTTCTAACAAATTTATCTGGGAAGAGCATCAGAAAAATTTGTTAGTGTACGCGGCTTCCGTCTTCGCCCTTCGGGCTACGCCGAACAAGTCGCCGCTATTATTATAATTTGGAATCTACTCTAAAAATATCAAGCAGCTCCACGGTTATATCGGAATAACTCCCTTCATAAGCCACCGGCTCAGCCGGTGAGAATTGAAAAGGTTCTAC
>JAOZRT010000563.1 GCA_029940035.1 Desulfobacterales bacterium | reverse complement strand
CCACTGCCCGGCTTCATCAAACATGTTGAAATGAATGAATCCTGCCGCTATTTTGGGAAAGTTGCATTTTTATGTTATCATCTCCTCCGCAATTAACCCGAAATTGAAAATACCTCCTATTAGGATTGACGAAAGAAGCCTTCGATTATTGACCACTGCCGAAAAGCGGTGATTACATCATCCACGGCGAGCCCTCCAGACAAAAGACTGTAACAGAGTGATTAATATTGGTAAAAACAGCCAGTTGACATAATATGTGTATAATCTAAATTTCGCTGCAGCAACTAATATACAATGACTGAATTCGTAAATCTAAAAGCCTGCATATCGACATACCTCCGGAAGTTCCTGCATCAGAAACTTTATTCTTTAAGTTTATTGATGGTGACGCCTATATTATCGATTATGATGACTATCATTAGGAGACAGAATAATGCGAAAAATGATAAGATGTCCTACTCATCCTGGCAATATACTAAAAGAAGACTACTTATTACTGTTATCCGCTACTATCAAAGATATGGCAGAAACTCTCGGAGTTTCGCGAAAAACCCTTTCTAAAATAATAAATGAAAGAGGGTCTATAACACCTGATATGGCTTTACGCTTGTCCCGCGCTTTCGATACCACTCCTACGTTTTGGCTCAATTTGAAGATGTTTCTTATTATTATAGCGACGAAGTCGCGTAGAATAAAAGCGTGGTACACGATTTTATACTTTAAAATCGCGTTCCTCCCACCACGGATAAAAGTCAGGCATGTCCGTGCTGGGTTTCATGCTGAAACGGGCGGGTCGTTTTTCGAGGAACGACATGACCCCCTCCAGGCAGTCATTGCCGGTAAACATGTATTGCAGCCCTTGGGATTCCCGGATGTGCGCTGCCATGGGGTGGTCGTCACCCAGCCCTTTCCAGAGCATCTGTCGTGCCAGGGCTGCTGAGATGGCGGACGTGTTTTCAGCGATATCTCCGGCAAGCCCCATAACCGTTTCCATCAATTTCTCGGGTGGCACAATTCGGCTCACCAGCCCCATTTCCAGGGCCTCTTTGGAAGAGAATATTCTGCCGGTCAGGACCAGCTCCGAAGCCAGGCTAATGCCGACAATGCGCGGAAGAAAATAGGTTGAACACCCCTCGGGCACGATCCCCCTGCGATTGAAAACAAAGCCCATCTTGGAGACGTTATCGGCGGCGATGCGTATATCCATGGCCAGGCTCATGGTGATGCCCACCCCTACGGCCGGTCCGTTGATGGCGGCGATGATGGGCTTTTTCATGTCATACATGGTCAGGGTGGCCTGGCCGGCGGTATCCCGGTGCACCTCTTTGTTCGCATTGCCTTTCGGCCTGACATTGAATCCGCCGGAGCTCAAATCCGCCCCGGCGCAGAAGGCACGGCCGGCTCCGGTCACCACCACCACGCGCACATTGTCGTCTGCTTCCGCGATGCCCAGAGCCCTGATGAATTCGTCTTTCATGGTCATGGTCCAGGCATTTAACTGGTCCGGGCGGTTCAAGGTGATCAGGGCGATGCGGTTTTGCGCCTCATATAAGATTTGTTCGAATTTCATTTACATGCCTCCCCTCTTGAATCCACCCTATGGTTGCATAAACAATATGGCAAAGTAGAGATAATAAGTTGTAATAATAGC
>JAOZRT010000051.1 GCA_029940035.1 Desulfobacterales bacterium | reverse complement strand
CTCCATGTATCAGTACCGCAAGATGCCTATTTCTTGGCCCAACCCACAGAATCATGAGTTTTTCACATGGTGAAATACGATAGTAGACGTATTGAAGGGATTCTATATCTATGTATAGAAGATTATTAGGGCAGTGGCAGTTCTACCCAGAAAGGGGGGGAGCAACGTTAACGCGAAAATCAATCATGAGAGGAGATTCTGTATCTATTTTACGACCGAGCCCGATAAAACCGCTCCCAATCAAATGAACCTCTTCTCTTTTTACGTGTCTACTTTTCTTCCCAGTTATTTTAACATATGTACCGTTTGTGCTACTGTCTATCAAGACAAACTTACCGCGTCGGTACTCTATACGGGCATGGGAACGCGAAACACGATTGTCCACGACAACAATATCATTGTGGTCCAGCCGTCCTATGGTAATAATGGGCCGTTGACTGTCAACTCTGAAAATATGGTCGGCGAACTTGATTTCCATACTATTGACAACTAACCCCTCTTTGATAAGGTCTTCAACACCGATATTTATTGTGGCAGCCCCTTCTTCCCAAAGGATTTCATAAATCAGCATTTCACCACTTTTGCCCTTTATAGTGGTTTTGTCGATAAGCCGTGCTGATCTCTTATATTTTTCGGAAAGCATGTCAAGCGTTTCTTCTGTGGTTATTATTTGCCGTTGTTTAGATATTGTTACCATACGGGCCGCTATGTTTACTGCATCCCCGAAAACGTCATCCCCCTCATTGATCACTGCCCCCCATTGAATGCCCACGTAAATATTGGGTGGTGGATAATCAGTTCTTCTATCCGGCGACAAAGTTGCTATGGATTGATGCATTTCTATGGCGGCAGTAACAGCGGTGTCGGCTGTTGGAAACGTGCACATAATTTCGTCACCAATGGTCTTTAGCACGGTTCCGCCTTGCACTACCGTCACATCAGTCATTGACTGGATGGACTTCGAAAGCAGATTTCTAGCTCGCTCATCGCCCAGAACTTCATATAAACGTGTGCTATTAGCGATGTCGGCGAATAAGATTGCTAATTCCATTTACTTTACTCAAATGTAAGTATGGAGTGGTTATTTCCTATTTTGATGCATTTTAGCTTAGTATATAAATTTATCAGCCCGTTTATGTCCTGTCAACATTAACTCGATGTATCGTAATTGTATATTGGGCAAATTCGGGGCCGATACTATATACTGACCGTAGGTGTCTTATCATTTTATATCGTATTAGAGCGTAGGGCGCTGCACCACCTCCCAATTAACCCAAACGATTGCATGGTAACACCTGTATTTTGCTTGACCGGATACAATACTGTTAATCAACCCTCTGATACTATTGGCACTTCTGGTCATTAGAATGACGTCAGACATCAATGACAATATAAAAATATGTGCTAATAGGAATACTGCAATGGCTTCGTAAACGTTTGTGCATCTTTTCTCTGCGGTCATATACAAAAAAAAACTAACGGGGGGATGCACCGGGGGAAACAACGGCCTTCAGGGAGTCATTATTTAAAGCAGGGTCAGAATTGATCCTACTTTTTTATTATCGGATTTTGGAATTAGGGGACGCCCATAAGAATATAATTTTATTAATCGAGTGTACTGTGATATAGAAAGAATTATGCCTCGTAAAGCTCGCATCGATGCTCCCGGTGCCTTGCATCACATAATTGTTCGTGGAATTGAACGCCAGCGGATATTTTCAGATGATTATGACCGGGATAATTTTATTGAACGACTCGGTGATATAGTCACAGAGACCCAAACCTGTTGCTTGGCATGGGCGCTTCTACCCAATCATGCCCACATGTTATTGCGAACCGGCCGAACTCCTCTTTCGACAGTTATGAGACGGCTGTTAACCGGGTATGCGGTTTCATTTAATCGTCGACACCGTCGCCATGGGCATTTGTTTCAAAATCGCTTCAAATCCATTTTATGTCAGGAAGATACATATTTACTTGAATTGGTGCGCTATATTCATTTGAATCCGCTGCGCGCCAACATCGTAAATACGATTAAAGATTCTGAAAAATTTCCTTATAGTGGTCATAGTGCACTTATGGGAAAAGTTAAAAGAGATTTTCAGGATAAAGACTATATATTGAAATTGTTTGGGAAAAAGGTTTCAACCGCCCGAAAAGCATATCGGGATTATGTAGAGAAGGGGATTGCCCAAGGCCGCAGACCGGATTTGATTGGTGGCGGTCTGATTCGCAGTGCCGGTGGCTGGGCAGCGATTAAAAAAATGCGCCGATATCACGAGCACATGAAAAGTGATGAACGTATTTTAGGTGACGGTGATTTTGCCCAATCAATATTAGCTGATGCAAAGGAAGGGTTAGAAGATCGTTACCGACTGCATGCGCTGGGTTATGATCTGGAAAAAGTGACAAGCCGAGTGTCAATTGAGCTTGGCATAGACCCTAAGCAGGTATGGGCGGCCGGCAAAAACAGAGACACAGTCAAAGCACGTAGTTTAATGTGTTATTGGGCAGTGCGGAAGTTGGGTATGAGTGCCACCGAGCTATCCAAAAAACTTGGTATCTCGCAGCCATCGGTGAGCATGTCAGTGAAACGTGGTGAACAGATAGCTAAAAGCATGCAATTGGAGCTTATTGAAGAGCATTAAGTTATAATATTATGGGCCCTATATAAGGAGAATCGCTATGCTAAAAAAAACATTGTTAGCAGCAGTGGCAGTCATCGGTGTCATCATTCTTTATTTCATTGCATGGCCGGTTCCCATTGATCCAATTGTCTGGAAGGCCCCTCCCAACCCAGGTTTTACCGGATCTTTTAAGGCTAATGAGGATCTTAAGGATCTTGAAATTTTTAAAATTGCCGGAAACCATGGCCCGGAAGATGTCGCTCTCGATGCACAGGGGCGGATATATGCACCCACACACGATGGCAATATCGTCCGTTTGGAGCCTGATGGATCCAATCCGCAAAACTGGGTCAACACCAAGGGGCGCCCCCTTGGCATAGACTTTGATCAACAGGGGAATCTGATTGTTGCCGACGCAATCAGGGGGCTGCTGTCCATATCACCTGATAAATCCATAACAGAGCTTTCGACATCTGCCGGAGGGGTCCCCATAGGGTTCGCTGATGATGTTGATGTGGCCGCCGATGGGAAAATCTACTTTTCAGACGCCTCGACCAAATTCTGGCCAAAAGTGGTGGGCGATACCTATAAGGCGAGTCGCTTGGACGTTATAGAACATGGTGGCAACGGCCGGTTGCTTGTTTACGATCCGGTTGCAAAAACAACCACGGTTTTGTTGGGAGGGTTGAATTTTGCCAACGGTGTCGCGGTAAGCCATGACCAGACCTACGTGTTGGTGAACGAGACCGGGAGCTATCGCGTAACGCGTTATTGGATTGCAGGAGATAAAAAAGGGACATCTGACATTTTCTTGGATGCATTGCCCGGATTAAACGACAATATATCAACAGGGCTGGATGGCCGTTTCTGGATTGCTTTGATGTCGATACGCGTTGATATACTTGACCGTCTGTCAGACAAACCGTTCTTGAGAAAAGTGATTCTAAGAATTCCCGATTTTCTCGCACCCCAGGCAATTCCATATGGCCATGTAATTGCCGTCAACACGCAGGGCGAAATATTGATGAGTCTTCAGGATCCCAGCGGGGCCTACCCCTTCACCACGAGTGCGGTTGAAGCAGAAGACTATTTATATGTAGGCAGCCTTGTTGCACCGGTTCTCGGACGCATTCATAAAAGTAAAATCGGCTTACAATAAGACTTTCATATTTCATTATGAACACTTTTCCATAAAAATTAAAAGGTGGCGTTTATGCAAGTTAAGGACAAGGTAATCGTGGTAACCGGCGGTGCCAACGGCATTGGTGAGGCGCTGTGTCACCGGTTTGTAAAAGAAGAGGCTCGGGCTGTTGTGGTGGCGGACATTGATGCGGAAAGAGTGAAGATGGTTGCCGACGAACTGGATGTCCTGGGTGTCCGGACGGATGTGACATCCGAAACCGATATCGTAAACCTGGTAAAGCAGACCGAAAAGGCCTTTGGCCCCATCGACCTTTTCTGCTCCAACGCGGGCATTATTTCAGATGACAGCCCCGACTGGACCGCAGCTTCGAGTCCCAATGACATCTGGCAGAAATCCTGGGAGATCCATGTGATGGCTCATGTGTATGCAGCCAGGGCCGTGCTGCCCGGCATGATAGCGCGACAAGAGGGGTATTTATTGAATGTCGCTTCGGCGGCCGGCCTCCTCAACCAGATCGGCAGCGCTCCTTATTCCGCAACCAAGCACGCGGCTGTGGGATATGCCGAAGCGCTGGCCATCACCCACGGGAACGACGGCATCAAGGTGTCGGTGGTCTGCCCCCAGGCGGTCCGGACACAGATGGTCAAGGGCGCCGAAGACGGGTCAGCCAGCGTGGACGGCATCCTGGAGCCTGCGGACGTGGCTGAGAGTGTGATTCAGGGCCTTGCCGAGGAATCCTTCCTGATCCTGCCCCATCCTGAGGTAAAAACCTACTTTCAGCGCAAGGCTTCGGATTATGACCGCTGGATCAAGGGCATGGCCCGCTTGCGGAACAAACTGTTTTCCGGGTAAAGAGTGAACTTTCGGCTGAGATGATTTGTGCATTTCGCAACTAATATCGAATCCACTTCTGGTTACTATGCCGAAAATTTTTTTGATCCGACATGGTCGGGCAGCAGCAGGCTGGGGTGAGTCCGCGGATCCGGGGCTTGACGCCAAGGGGCTCGAACAGGCTATACAGGCTTCGGGAGCCATGCAGGCCATGCACCCCATGCCCATTGTCAGCAGTCCCATGGCCCGGGCCAGGGAGACGGCCGCGCCTCTGGCAAAAGCCTGGGGCTGCACCCCTGAAATCGATGCCCGATTTTCAGAAATTCCCACACCCAAACACATACCTGCCAACAGGAAAGCGTGGATCACGGACATATTGTCAAAGCAATGGGATGCAATGGACGCTGCATTGCAGGCCTGGAGGGAGAGTTTGCTGGCAGCGGTCCACTCGCTAAAGGGGGACACGGTCGTCTTTACCCATTTTATCGCCATCAATGCCATCGCAGGGGCTGCCATTGACAATGGCAGTCTGGTGGTTTTCATGCCGGACAATGCTTCCATTACCAAGGTGGCGGTGGAAGGGCCTGCCATCACCCTCCTCGAAAAAGGGGCAGAAATGCCCACCCTGGTCGGCTAAGAGTGCCTGTTTCAATTTCAAGCCAGGTAAAAAATAGCTTGACACAGAATGTATGTAAGTATTACTTACCTGGGGGATTGAATGGCTTAAATTTTAAAGGGGGCGACCTTCCATGGCAAGTCCTTCAGCAAAAAATGTTAGAACCGAAGATCGCGGCCCAACCCCATTGCCGCCGGCCAAGCGCAAGCTGGCAGATGCCATGCGCCGGCTCCTGCGCACCAAAGATTTCAACTCCATCACCACTGCCGAAATTTCCAGGACCGCCGAGGCCAATGAAGCCCTCATCTACCGGTATTTCAAAGACAAGCGGGGGCTGCTGCACCAGGTGCTGTATGATTACCTGCTGGATTTCCACATGGAGATCCAAGGCGAAATTCAGGCGGTTCCCTCTGCCCTGGACAAACTCAGGTGCCTGGTTCGGGCGCACATCCGCATGTATGACAGCAACCGGGTATTTGCCAAGATTCTGCTCTTGGAGGTGCGCAACTTCCCCGCCTATTTCGAGAGTTCAACCTATCGGCTGGTCAAAGGTTACGGAAAGATGGTGTCACGGATCATTGCCGACGGTGTCCAGTCCGGAGAAATCCGGGATGACATTCCAGTGCCCAGAATTCGCGACCTGATTTTAGGCGGCATTGAACATTTTTGCATGGCGGCTGTAATTTTTGGCCATGAGATTTCCGTGGCCTTGGCAGCAGATAACCTGAGCGATCTTTTGTTCAAAGGGTTTGAAAAAAACTAATCGCCAAACAATGTGCATAGATTCTTAAATACGCAAGAAGAGGAAATTATGGAATTTCAGTTAACCAAATCTCAGAAAGGAATACAAAAGGCGGCCAGGGAATTTGCCAAGGGAGAATTTGACAAGGACCTTGCCCTGGAAATGGAAAAACAGCAGACATTTCCCGAGGAAATAAGACAAAAGGCAGCAGACCTCGGGTTTCTTGGCATGCATTGGTCCGAGGCCTACGAAGGCGGCGGACTGGGCATGTTGGAAAACGTGCTTGCTGCCGAGGAGTTCTGCAAAAAAGATTCCTCCATCGGTATTGCCCTGATGCTCTCCTGTTTTGCTTCCGAATGCCTGCTGCACTATGGCTCGGATGATTTGAAAAAAGAGTTTCTGCCCCGGGTAGCCATTGGCGAAACAGTTTCCGGAGCTGCTTTTTTCGAGCCAGGCCAGGGATATGATCTAACAGCTCTTGAAACAACAGCAATCAGGGATGACGACCTGTGGGTGATCAACGGCCGGAAATCAGGGGTCATCAATGGTGGGGCGGCCGGCTTTTACAGTGTGCTTTGTAAAGTCGAACCGCAAGGGCCCGGTATTCTCCTGGTGGAGGCAAATCAGGACGGTCTCGCGGTTGTCGAAGCCCAGGACAAACTCGGAATGCGCATGGTGCCCACAACCGACCTGGATCTTCAGGACGTGCGCGTGCCCGCATCCCATCTCATGGGCAAGCCGGGTAAGGGCCTGTCTCAGGTGCAGGCGCTCGGGGACCAGAACCGTATTCTGGTGGCGGCCTTGGCCACAGGTACGGCCCGGGGTGCGTTTGCCAGAGCGCTGGACTATGTCAAGCAGCGGGAACAGTTTGGCAAGAAAATCGGAAAATTTCAGGTCACCCAGCACAAACTGGCGGAAATGGCCCTGGCTATCGAGCAGGCGGCTTTGATGACGTATCGTGCGGCCTGGCAGTTCGATGCGCGCATAAAAGATCAGGCCGGCATTGCCATGGCAAAATTGTCAGCCTGCCGTGCCGCCCTGGAGGTGAGCAGCGAGGCTATCCAGCTTCTGGGTGGCTATGGGTACATGACCGAGTACGAAGTTGAACGCTGCTACCGTGATGCCAAGGCCCTGACCCTGTTCGAGGACAACCCCATGGGGTTGAAAGACCTTGTGGCGACCGGGGTGATGGGGCGAATCAGGTAAGGGTTTGCGTAGAAATAAGTTCGCAGATTTTCAGAGTTCAGGCGCCCGCTCAGCAAGGCACGAAAATGCAGAAATATCTGGCATATGTCGAATTTTCGCAACGCAGCTGAGCGGGATGAATGGGCGCTGAAAATGTGAAGTTATTTTTACGCGAGCCCTAAGTCCCAACTGGGGTATACTGGTATTAAATAAACCCCATCGTTGCATAAACAACCTGGCAAAGTATACATAATGGTTTGTTATTATAACCAATATTGTAGAAATGAAACCATTGCCTGGATATTCCCCCGGGTGAATTCCAAGGATGGCGTCTATTTTGCCATGTTGTTTACCCTGCGGGAACGCCGGAGAACTTCAGATTCTGTGTTGCTGAGGGTTCGAAGTAAAAAACTACGACTTCACCCTCAGGCGCCTTGACTCTGAAGCCCTCCGGCGTTTGCAACGTTGGGGTAAACACCATCCGATTTCCAATGTAAGAGGATTGTCAATGGAGATTTTACATTATTCAGATGCCCACAAGGCCTTTCGCCGGCAGCTGCAGAGCTTTATCGAAAGCCACATCCTGCCCCAGGCAGATCTGTGGGAGGCAAACCACATTGTTCCCAAGGAAGAGTGGCAACGCATGGGGCGGAGCGGTTTTTTATGCACAGCCGTTGCCGAGGCATACGGAGGCAGGGGCGGCGATTTTCTGTACTCCGCCATCTGCACCGAAGAGATGGCCAAGACCCATCAGAGCGGCTTCATGACCCTCTTGCACAGCGATATCGTGGTGCCCTACATCGACACCTATGGATCAGACGAGCAAAAACAGAAATATTTGCCCGGGTGCGTTAACGGGGACATTATCACGGCCGTGGCCATGAGCGAACCGGATGCCGGCAGCGACCTGGCATCCATGACCACCACAGCCGTGCCGGATGAAGACCAGGTTGTGGTCAACGGGTCTAAAATTTTTATTTCCAACGGTATCAACTGCGACCTGGTGATCATCGCTGCCAAAGACCCTGCCATTGAAAACCCGCACAAGGCCCTTTCACTCTTTCTGGTGGAAGACGGCACCCCTGGTTTCAAAAAAGGCAACCGGCTGGAAAAGATGGGCATGCACAGCCAGGACACGGCCGAGCTGTTTTTCACCAACTGTCGCATCCCGGCCGCCAACCGGCTCGGTGGCAAGGGGGAGGGGTTTATCATACTGATGCAGAAGCTCCAGCAGGAAAGGCTGGTCTGCTCGGTGTGGGCCCAGGCACGCACCGAACATGTACTGCAGTGGACCATCGATTATTGCCACAACACAAAGAAATCAGGCGCAAGGCTGTACGATTTGCAGTCTGTTCAGTTCGCACTGGCAGAGATGGCCACGGACGTAAGGATGTCGCGCTGTTTTGTGGACAAGCTTGTTTCAGACCACATAGAGAAGAAAAACGTTATGGTGGAAACCTCCATGGCCAAGTACAGGACATCGGACATGGTCAACCAGGTGACGGGGCAGTGCATGGATATTGTCGGCAGGGAGGCGATCAACGAGGACTGTCCGCTGGCCAGGGAATGGCGGGATGTGCGCGTGATGCCCATATTTGCCGGGACCAATGAAATTATGAAGGGGATTATAGCCAAAAGCTTACCCCAATACTAAATAACATAAGGAGAAGAAACTATGTCGGGAATTTGTTCATATGGCGGCTATGTGCCGCGCTATCGTTTGAACCGTATGCTGGTCTATCAGGCCATGGGCTGGATGAATCCGGCCAACATCGCCAATGCCAAAGGCGAGAAGGCAGTAGCCAATTTTGACGAGGACAGCATCACCATGGCCGTGGCTGCGGGCTTAAAAGCCCTCAACGGCATGGATCCGGCCAGGGTGAATGGAGCCTTCATGGCTTCCACCACCATGCCCTACAAGGAACGGCTCAACGCCGGTATCGTGGCCACGGCCTTAGGTTTGGGAGATGACATCCGTGCGGCGGATTTCTCGGGCGGGTTAAAGGCCGGCACCAGTGCTTTGCTGTCAGCCATGGACGCGGTGGAAGCCGGGCGCATGGACAATGTGGTGGTTACCGTAGCGGAAAGCCGCCTGGGCAAGCCGGCCTCGCCCCAGGAGCTGATTTTCGGCGATGCTGCCGCAGCCTTTATGATCGGCAATGACAACGTCATTGCCGAGTTCAAGGGCTCCTATTCCCTGTCCTATGATTTTGCCGACCACTACCGGGGCAAGAATGCCACCTATGACCGCCAGTGGGAAGACCGCTGGATCAGGGACGTGGGCTTCGGCCAATTCGTGCCCCAGGCAATCAAAGGTCTTTTAAAAAAGCTCGATCTTAAGATCGAAGATTTTGCCAAAGTGATCTACGACTGCCACTACAATGCGGCCAGAAAGAAACTGAACAAAGTGCTGGGCATCGCACCGGAAGCCGACCAGAGCAACTTCCAGGTGGAGATTGGCCAGAGCGGCACGGCCCAGTCCATGGTCATGCTGACCAGTGCCCTGGAGACCGCCAAACCCGGGGACAAGCTGCTGGTAGTAAGTTTCGGCAGCGGGTGCGAGGCCCTCTGTTTCGAGGCAACCGATAAGATCAGCGCTTATCAGAACAGCGGGACTGTTTCGGCGTCCCTGGCCAACAAGGCCGAGCTGGACAACTACACCAAATACCTGGTGTGGCGGGATATCCTGCCCGGGGATGTGGGTTTGCGCTCGGAAGAGGACGTCTGGACCCGCTGGTCGGCCATGTGGCGTTCGCGCAAGATGGTGCTGGGCCTCTGGGGATCCAAGTGTAAAAAATGCGGTACGCTGCAGCTGCCGCCCCAGGCGGTGTGTGTAAATGCGGAATGCGGCGCTGTGGGCGAGATGGAGGACCACCGTTTTGCGGAAAAGATCGGCCATGTGGCCAGCTTTACCGGCGACATGCTGGCGGCTTCCATCAACCCGCCGGCTGTTTACGGCCAGGTGGAGTTCGAGGACGGCGGTAAGATGATGTTCGATTTCACAGACTGTAACCTGGATGAAATGGAGACAGGCATGGCGGTTTCTTTAAGTTTCCGCAGAAAATACTATGACGCAAAAAGGGGTATTTCCGGATATTTTTGGAAGGCAGTTCCCGTAAAGGAGGTGAACTAAATGGCTGACGGCATTAAAGATAAAGTCGCAATTTTAGGAATGGGATGTACGCGCTTCGGCGAGCGCTGGGAGTCGTATGCCGAAGACCTGGCAGCCGAGGCCCTGGTGGAATGCCTGGAGGATGCCGGTATTGAAAAGAAGGAGATCCAGGCGGCCTATGTGGGCACGCATATCGACGAGATCAACGTGGGCAAGGCCGCGGTACCGCTGGGTGTAGCATTGAAACTGCCCTACATACCGGTTACACGTACGGAAAACTACTGTGCCACTGCTACGGAAGCCTTCCGGGCAGCCTGTTATGCGGTGGCAGCCGGCGCCTATGACATCGTCCTGGCTCTGGGCGTCGAGAAGCTTAAAGACACGGGTTACGGCGGCCTTCCGGCAGCCACCGGCATGAGTGTCCAGTCCTTCATGATGGGCGCCAACATGAGTGCGCCGGGCATGTTTGCCCAACTGGCTACGGCCTACAGCGCCAAATGGGGCGTGTCCATGGAACAGATCAAGGATGCCATGGCTCATATTTCCGCTAAAAGCCACGCCAACGGCGCCCTGAACCCCAGGGCTCACCTGCGCAGGGCAGTGACCGAAGACCAGATTAAGGCTGCGCCCATGATCGCCTACCCCTTGGGACTGTTCGACTGCTGCGGGGTGAGCGACGGGTCTGCGTGCGCCATTGTGACCACCCCGGAGATTGCCCAGAGCCTGAAGAAAAACCAGGAACTGGTCAAAGTCAAGGCATTGTCCGTATCGGTCAGTTCGGGTGAGGAGTCCATCGGCAATTCCTGGGACGGCTCCCATTTCGTAACCACGCGCATTGCCGCCACCAACGCCTACAAGGAAGCCGGCATCGAGGATCCCAGGGAGGAGATCAGCATGTGCGAAGCGCATGACTGTTTTTCCATCACCGAGATGGTTACCATGGAGGACTTGCACATTTCTCCCAAGGGAGGGGTCTACGAGGATATCATGAACGGGTTCTACGACCTTGATGGCGGAACCCCTTGCCAGGTGGACGGCGGGTTGAAGTGCTTTGGCCACCCAATAGGGGCCTCCGGGCTGCGCATGATCTATGCCATGTATGAACAACTGCTGGAAAGGGTGCCCGAGGAGAGGCAGGTAAAGAACGCCCGCTTGGGCCTGACCCACAACCTGGGGGGCATGCCGCACTCCAATGTGGCGGCAATTTCCATACTGGGGTTGGACTAGATCAGAGGACGGAACTGCAGAGGTCAGAACCACAGAGCCCCAGAGGTCGGAAGACAGAGGAAGATCAGAAGGTAAGAAAATGAGAAGGTGAGCGGTAGTCGGTCGTCTGTGGTCGGTTTGTCGGAAAGCAGAAGGCGGATAGCGGAAAACGTGTAGGGGCCGGCCTTGTGCCTGCCCAAAGAGGTCAGAACCTCAGAGTAAAATAGTGGTCTGTAGTCGGTGGTCCGTGGTCTGACCCGACACCTGACACCCGAAATAAGGCAGCAATGACAACTTTTATTACGTAGCGCTCAAGTGAAGGGAGAGAGAAATGAGAACAATGTTGAAAGACAGAGTGGCCATCATCACCGGATCCGGCCGCGGTATTGGCCAGGCCGCAGCAATGCGGTTTGCCGAGGAGGGGGCCAAGGTAGTCGTGAGTGACATCGATGCCCAACCGGCCGAGGAAACCGTGGCGGCCATCAAGGCCGCCGGCGGCGAAGCCGTGGCCTACGTTGGCGATGTCATGGCGCCTGAATTTGCCGAAGGCATCGTACGCAAGGCAGCTGATACCTGGGGCGGTCTGCACATCATTGTCAACAATGCCGGGTTCACCTGGGACTGCATGGTTCATAAGATGGCCGAGGAGCAGTGGGATAAGATCCTCGACATTCACCTCAAGGCGCCCTATCGCATCATTAAGGCGGCTTACCCTTATTTCTGCAATGCCGCCAAGGAGGAAATGGAAAAAGAAGGTCAGGCCGTGGCCCGCAAGATCGTCAATATTTCATCGGTGGCCGGTGTGGGCGGCAACCTGGGACAGGCCAACTATGCCTCGGCTAAAGCCGGTATCGTCGGGTTGACCAAGACCATGAGCAAGGAATGGGCCCGCTATAATGTGCAGGCCAATTGTGTGGCCTTCGGGTTCATCGACACCCGCCTGACCCAGGACAAGGAAAAGGGCATCGAAGTGGACACGGGTAAGGAAAAGGTTGCCGTGGGTGTCCCTGCCAAACAGCGGGACATTTTCATTAAAATGATTCCCATGGCACGGCCCGGGACACCGGAAGAGGCGGCCAGTGCGATTCTGTTTTTTGCCTCGCCTCTGTCCAACTACGTGTCCGGGCAGTTGTTGATTTGCGGGGGGGGCTTCTCCATGTAAAATTGATTTCCCCCGGGCATGCCCGGGGGAAATCAATTTTTCTACGCGGCTTCCGTCTTCGCTCTTCGAGCTACGCCGAGACAGGTCGCCGCTATTATCACACGGGTTTAAAGAACACTTATGGCTCTTGGCTGTTTGCCAACAATCGATCAAGAGCCAACAGCTAACAACCAAGAGCAGCCACTTGAAACTTTGAAACCTTGAAACCTCGAATCCTGGATCTTTGGATGCTTTTAAAGAAGGATTTAAATAAAAGGCGTGACTGAAGAGGAGGAATATTTATGTCACTCAACCTTGATATCATTGGTCAGAAAATGGAGGCAGAACCGTTCACCTATGACCGGGATACCGTGATACTCTACGCCCTGGGTGTAGGGGCCGGGGTGGACGAGTTGGATTTTATCTACGAAAAGGACCTGAAGGTGCTGCCCACTTTTGCAGTGGTGCCGTTCATTCCCACATTTCTTTCCGTTTTTGTACCCAAGGCCGGTTTGAACCTGTTCAGGCAGCCGGCAACGGGGACCCGGCACAACTGAGGTCGTTTTCAGCCCGGTTCATGGATGTGGTCTATCCGGGAGAGACTATTATTGTGTCTGGGTGGCAACGCGAAGCCGGTCAATACATCGTTCAGGTGAAGGCCGGGGACGGTCGTATCGTTCTGGGCAATGCCTTGGCCACACTATCCTGATAACTGAAGTTTGCATGAAAATTGTTGTTTTTTTTGGTGGCAAATCGAATATTATTGCTTGTTTTATGAATCTGTTTCCGTATGATACAGATCGTCTTATAACAAATTATCTTTCACCTAAAATGAGCGTATCAAATTTTAAGAAGGGTAATAATTAAATACAATTCAAAGGATTATATCGGTTGAATTCTTAAAATTTAAAACCCGTGGGCTTGCCGATCTTACCGCATCTACGGCGTTAGATGTTATCCTGCATAGACTACTATAGCCGAACAACATCTTCCTTGTACATGCGGCAACCCCGCCCTTCGGCGGGGCAGGCTTTGACAATCGCTCAATTCAGGTTTTAACATCACTTAATCTTCACTCACAATTTGAATTTACCCCGCGCTTTTTAAGGCGGGGTAAATTCAAATTAAAGGGAGGAAAAAATGGATTTCAGATTGACCAAGGAAGAGGAGCTGAAAAAAGAGGCGTTCGAAGCCTTTTTTGAAAGCGAAATGAAAAATGCACCACCGGCATTCGGCAACGGTGGTCTTGAGGGGGTTTACGACACCGAAGAGGGGTTCGAGTTCCACACATACATGGCCGGAAAACTGGCGGAAAAAGGCTGGCTTTCCATGGGGTGGCCCAAACTGTACGGCGGGCAGGAAGCCTCCATCATGGAGCAGGTTATTTTCGACGAGGTCAGGGGATATTACAGTGCTCCGGGTGTGGATGCCTTTGCCGTGGACATGTTCGCTCCCACGCTCATGGCCGGCGCCAGCGATGAGCAGAAGGCACGCCTGTTGCCCCCCATCCGGGATGGCAAGGCTTTTTACTGCCAGGGATGGAGCGAGCCGGATGCGGGTTCGGATCTGGCCTCCCTGACCACGACGGCTATTCGCGAAGGCGATCACTATGTGGTCAACGGGCAGAAAACATGGACCACCGGGGCCCATCGCGCGGAATACATGTTTCTCCTGGCCCGCACCGATCCCGAATCAAGACGCGGTAAAGGGCTTTCGGTCTTTCATCTGCGCATGGACCTGCCGGGTGTTCAAGTCCGCCCCCTGCTCTATATGAACGGCAAACATGTCTACAACGAAGTATTTTTCAATGACGTGAAAATTCCGGCTGAAGATCTGATCGGCGTGGAAGGCGAGGGTTGGGCACTCACGCGCCAGACCATGAACTTCGAGCGCAGCGGTGCCGGCGGTTTTTCAGGGGCCAAGCGATATCTCGAGCAGATGATCGACTACGCCAGGAATACCACCCGTAACGGTCAGCAGCTTTCAAAGGACCCCAACGCCAGGCGCAAGATGGCGGAAGTGTTCATCGGTGCGGAAGTGGGTAAATCACTGGCCTATAAAATAGCCTGGATGCATCAAAAAGGGGATTTCGCAGGTTTGATCACAGCGGCTTCGGCTTCAAAACTGTTTTCCACGGAACTGGCTCAGAAACTGGCCAACGATGCCACCGAAATCATGGGCTTGTACGGTCAATTGGAAGATGACCCGGATGCACCCCTGGGGGGCGCCATGTCGGATCTTTACCAGATGTGCAAAGGGGCCACCATTTTTGCCGGGACCAACGAAATCCAGCGCAACCTGATTGCCTGGGTGGGGTTGGGGTTGCCGCGGCTCAAGTTCAAATAGCCTTGCATAAAATTTGATAATATTTATCTGGAGGAAATAAGATATGGATCTGGATTTTAATAAAGAACAGGACATGCTGCGAAAATCGGTGGCGGAATTTCTGGCCAAGGAGTGCCCTTTTGACACAGTCAGGGAGATTGAGGACAGCGCCGAGGGCTTTAATAAGAAAATGTGGAAGAAAATGGCCAAACTGGGGTGGATGGAGATCCATTTTCCGGAAGCATACGGCGGATTGGGCGACCCCTTTGTGGAGATGACCATCATTATGGAAGAGATGGGAAAAAAAGCGTTTCCAAGCCCGTTTTTTTCTACGGTGATTCTGTGCGGCCTGGTTTTGCTGGAAGGAGGATCTGATAAGCAGAAGAAGGCGTTCCTGCCCAAAATTGCCGCCGGTAAAAAGATCATGGCCTTGGCGCAATACGAAAAAGAGGCCAGCTATCTCGAGGCGGGGATACAACTGTCCGCCCAATCCGAAGGGGCGGATTATATTTTGAACGGCAAAAAAATGTTTGTGCCGAACGCCAATATCGCCGACGAGATCATCGTCGCCGCCAGAACAATACAAGGGGTCACGCTCTTCCTGGTGGACGCCAAAACGCCCGGAGTTTCCATTCAGAAAATGCAGACCATTGGCAAGGACAACAACTGTGTGGTCACTTTTGATAACGTGAATGTACCCGGGGATGCCATGGTCGGCGAACCCGGTGCAGGGTGGCATATTCTGGAGCAGATGGCTCCCAAAGCCACGGTGGCCAAGTGTGCGGAAATGCTCGGCGGGTGCGAAGAATCCATCGCCATGACCACGGCCTATGCAAAGGAAAGGGTGCAGTACAGCACGCCCATCGGTGGGTTTCAGGCCATTCAGCACTACATGGCCGATATGCGCGTGGCTTATGACACCAGCATATACTATCTGCACAAGGTGGTCTGGATGCTGGACGAAGGTATGGATGCCACCAAGGAAGTGTCGGCGCTCAAGGCGCAGGTGAACGAACAGTACAAGTTTATTACCGAACGTGCCGTGCAGATTCACGGTGGCATCGGCACTACGCGGGAATTTAACATCGGCCTGTTCTATCGAAGGGCCAAAGCATTTGAGTACATTCTCGGTGATACGGCGTATCACCACGATAAACTGGCGGATGCTTTGGGGATGTAGTAATTACCTACAGTGTTAACCCTATGGGTGCAATGATAGGGTTAAGAGATCTAAGGAAATGAATTACTGGGTTCTACCGTTTATAAAAAAAAGACGTTCCTTAAAATTTTTTTCTGTATTCAGCAGGTGAAAGTCCCGAGTATTTTTTAAACACTTTTCGGAATGAACTGCTGTTTTCGTATCCGATCTGAAACGTGATCTCTTCAATAGAGTGATTGCCTTTCTCCAGCATTCTCTTGGACATCTCAACCCGAAACCGTTGGAGATAGACCAGAGGCGAATCCCCGGTTGCCTTTTTAAAACGTCTTTGAAACGTTCTGGGGTTAATAGGTGACCAGCATGACCGACATCATCACATCGGACAATATCAGGGAAAAACTCGTATTGAAAACTGTCCATAACATTCGGAATCTTAAAGAGAAAGAAGATACTACCCAAGGGATGTATCGGGAAGGGATCAAACTGGATCTCCAAAGATCAATATTATTAACCGAGTCCTACAAAGAAACCGAAGGGCAGCCCATGGTGTTGCGTCGGGCAAAGGCCATGGAACATATTCTGACCGGCATGGGGCTTTATATTCAGGACTGGGAGCTGATAGTAGGCAATAATGTACCAACCCCTCAAGGGTTGTACTTCGGGATCGATATGAATTACAGATCGGTGCAGAGGGTGGTTCACAGCGAGGAAGGCCGATCACTGTTGAATGATGCAGAGAGAGCCGAACTGGATGAACTCATTAAATATTGGAAGGGAAAATCGATGAGTGATATTCAGCAGAATAAATTCAGCGAGAATATCTTGAAATACTGGAACATGGCTGAAGCTTCCCCGGGATTATGGTCGCACTGGTCGGAACTGGGGATTCCCAACTATGAAAAGATCTTTAAGGCAGGCTTAAAGAGATAGATGACAAAGCACCATTTGACTATATTGAACAGAAAGAGTTTCTTGAAGCGGTAATCATTTCTCTCAAAGCCGTCATAACCCTTTCCCACCGCTATGCGGATATGGCCAGGCAGATAGCCGACGGGACAGACGATCCGAAAAACAGGGAACGATTGATGAAGATTGCCTGTACCTGCGATCGTGTTCCTGAGCATCCCCCGGAAACGTTACTCGAAGCGCTTCAAGCGTTTTTCTTTATCCACGTGGTTCGTTATATAGAGTATTCAACATTGGGAATCGGCATCCGTTTTGATAAACTGTTCGGCCCCTTTTATGAAAATGATTTGGAAAACGGAAGCATCACCGAGGCGGAAGCGCTGACGCTGCTTCAACTCTTATGGGTCAAGGTTCATGAGCTTGGTCTGATCTACTCCCCGACCTTGACCGCTGCTTACGGTGGTGTCGCTTCCCTGCAGGCCATTACCCTGGGTGGTGTTGATAAATTTGGTTTGGATGTCACCAACAAGATGACTTACCTGGTACTTGAAACCGCTAAAATCATGAGAACCCCGGAACCGACGATTGTTATGCGATATCATGATGGCACACCGGATGAGCTCCTACTGGCGGCAACAGATTGTATTAAAAGTGGAATCGGTTACCCTTCTTTTTTTAATGACAGGGCTATTTTACCGATGCTGGAGGGCTGGGATGTCCCCATGGATGATGCAAGAGACTATGCGGTAACGGGTTGTGTCTATCTTGAAATTCCAGGGAAGAATATGGCGAGGAGAGCTTATGGCGCCATGATTCTGCCGCTGGCTTTATGGTACGCCATGAACCAGGGCCTCCATCCGTTAACCGGTGAGCAGGCCGGCGCCGGCACGCCGGATCCCCTGTCTTTTAAATCTGCGGACGATTTAATGAACGCATATCTGGAGCAATGTAATTTCTTTTTCAAACGACATTGCAGGATAGAAAACATATGCCAGACGCTGTATGAAAAATACTTGCCCAGGCCCTATTATTCGGCCTTGCTTGATGGCTGTATCGAGCAGGGCAAGGATTGCAGGAAATGGATCTATCCGTCGCAGGTATCTGATTTTTGCGTTATCCTGGGACCTTCGAATGTGGCTGATTCAATCACCGCTGTTAAAAAAGTGGTGTTTGATGACAAAACGGTAACCATGCAGGAACTTTTGGATGCTTTGAAAGCCAACTGGAAAGGCTGTGAAAAAATCCGGCAGTTGATGATCAATGCTCCAAAATATGGCAATGATGACGAATATGCGGACACTATTGCTGCCGAGGTGCATCACCGGACAGCTGAAGTTCTGGCAAAATCTAAAAACAGGTTTGGATACTCTTTAAGAGGCGATGGCAGCGGGATTTCTGTCACCTATGGAGCCGGTGCCATGGTTCCGGCAACTCCTGACGGCAGAAACAGTGGTGATGCCCTTTCCGATGCCACGCTTTCACCCGGTTTCGGGATGGATCAAAACGGACCGACCGCAATTTTGAAATCCGCTTCTAAAATAAGTACGGAAAAAACATATAATCATCTTTTAAATCAGAAATTCCATCCATCTTCCCTGGAGGGGGAGATGAAAAATGTGTTTGCCAGTTATCTCAGGTCTTGGGGTGATCTCGACATCAGCCAGATTCAGTTCAACATTGTTGACCGCGAAACGCTGCTTGATGCTCAGTCAAATCCGGAGAAACATGCAGATCTCCTGGTAAGAGTTGCCGGTTACAGCGCTTATTTTGTAGATTTAAGCAAAGGTTTACAGGACTCGATTATCAATCGGAGCGAACTGAGGTTTGAATGACGACTCGCGGAACCATTTTTAACATTCAAAGGTTCAGCATTCATGATGGACCGGGGATTCGAACCACCGTATTTTTAAAAGGTTGTCCTCTGAAGTGTATATGGTGCTCGAACCCTGAATCCCAAGCGTTTGAGCCGCAACTGATGATTCGGGATATCAAGTGCACAGGTTGTGGGGAATGTGTGGAGGTCTGTCCGCAGAATGCCATACAGCTTGTGGAAGGGGAAAAGGTTAGACGCGTCGATTGGGAAAAATGCACCCAGTGTTTTGACTGCACAGAAGTGTGTATTTCCAACGCAATGACAATCATTGGAGAAAATGTCACTCCCGAAGCGGTGATGGAAATTGTTTTGAAAGATCGTGTGTTTTACAAGAATTCAGGCGGCGGGGTTACCTTTTCCGGCGGAGAATCTCTTTCACAACCAGATTTCCTGGAAGAGATGATTGTCCTGGCAAAAAAAAATAACCTTCATGTTGCCCTTGATACAACTGGGTTTGCCAAATCAATTTATTTAGAAACACTGTTGCCGCATATTGATCTGGTGCTGTTTGATGTCAAACATCTTGATAATGCCAGGCATAAAGAACTGACGTTTGTCGACAATGCTCTGATTCTCAGGAATCTGAGAGTCGCAGCATCAAAATGCCGGACGTGGATTCGGATGCCCCTCATAGCCGATGTTAACGATAGTGATGAGCATATTGGACAGCTTGCAGACCTGGCAGCTGAATTGCGTGTCGAGAAGATCTCTTTACTGCCGTTTCATGAAGGGGGAACATCAAAAATGGTTCAGATTGGAATGGACAGGCATCCATACTACGGGATGCCACCTTCCGCTGAACGGATCAGCTGTCTTGAGAAGATTGTAGCCGGGCAAGGAATAAAGCTTACGATTGGTTCATAGAAAAGTGCTGTTCGCAGGGTTCCGCCTTAAAAAAATCTAAAAATTCTTGACAACGAAAAAAAAGGTATGTAAAAAATACCTTTCTACCCGCCCAAACAAATCCTATTTCAAAAAAAATCATAAAATTAATAGGATAAAGTAAGTATGTAGGCCATACTTAAATGAGATGGAACTCTTAGCGCCATGGATATACCAATGGCAAAAGATGATATTAGACCTAAGGCGAGGTCTCAACCACCAGGGCGGATTAAGATCATGAACGCCCTGAGGTCCCTTTTGGAGGAAAAGGAATTTAGTGCTATTACCTGGACGGAAATAGCCCAGACTGCTGGCGTAAACGAAGGACTTATTTATAAATATTTCAAGGATAAGCGCAACCTGCTGCATCAGGTCCTGAAGGAATATCTAGTAGACTATTTCGAGCCTCTAAAATTTGAGCTGAAGGGGATTGAAGGAACGCTCAACAAAATTCGAAAGCTGATCTGGGTCAACATCAATATGTATAGCTCAAATCGTGTTTTTGCCAAAATTCTTCTCTTGGAAGTTCGGAACTTTCCAGGCTATTTCCATAGCGAAACCTACCATTTAGTACAAGAGTACGCTAATATGCTTTTAGAGATCATTGAAGAAGGGATCCAGGCAGGCGAAATCCGCGATGATATTCCTCCAAAACAGTTGCGGCAGATTGTTTTGGGGATGATAGAGCATCTTTGCCTTCCCGGTCTTCTTTTTGGCCGGGACATGTCCCCCGACATCTTAACCCAAAATATCTGTAAGGTACTGTACGAGGGTATGGAGAAAACAAGAAAGTAGAATCGACGATAGAAAAGTGTGCCTTAATTTTATTTACACATCATTTCAGGTTTAACGGCAGAGGAAACATTGGAATTTCTACAGGTTTTGATTACCGGATTGGGGCAGGGGTGTCTTTACGGTCTTATCGCCCTCGGATTTGTTTTGATCTATAAGGCCACCGAAATCGTCAACTTCGCCCAGGGAGAGCTGTTGATGATGGGCGCTTTTTTTGCGGTGACGTATGCGGGAATTCTGGGCTTGCCTT
>JAOZRT010000279.1 GCA_029940035.1 Desulfobacterales bacterium | reverse complement strand
ATCAGGGGGGAGCGGATGGATGCTGAATTGATAGAATTACCCTGTAGCCGATAACCAATGGGCCACCTTTTTACAAGGGGTGTATTGAACCGCAATAGCGAGCGCATACTCCGCAGCTTGCTGCGGGGTATGCGAGCGAATCAAAATTAGGCAGAATTCCTTACGGTCGAAGATTCCTCGCGGCTTGCCGCAAGGATCTTCAATGATTATATTTATTATAATTTTCGTGAATTCGTGTAAAATACACATAAGATTAATTCGGTGAGGATGAGGTTTCATACAACATAGAGCAGGTAAGGACATGAAAATTTATGGAACCCGACAGACAACCAGACAGCATTGAAGACGTTGAGGGTGAGGTTCAGGAAGAACTGGAAGAACCCCCTCTTTATCGCGTCCTTTTGCACAACGATGATTATACCACCATGCAGTTTGTGGTCGAAGTCCTGATGGCTGTGTTCAACAAGTCCATGGAAGAGGCGACCCGCATCATGCTCAATGTGCATGAAAGGGGTGTCGGGATCTGTGGCATTTATCCTTTTGAAATAGCTGAAACCAAAGTGGATACCGTAGATACCCTGGCCCGTGAAAACGGTTTCCCTTTAAAATGTTCAATGGAAAGAGAATCCTAAAATGAGCGTTTGCTCAATTCAGGAGAATGATACATGATTAGTAAAGATCTCAGTGAAACCCTGGGCTTCGCCGTGAAGGAAGCCAAAAAAAGACGGCATGAGTACGTATCCGTGGAACACGTGTTGTTCGCTCTTCTGCACGATGAAACCGGCATCGACATCATTGAAACGTGCGGCGGGAATGTGGGCAACCTGAAGCGCTCCCTGGATCAGTTTTTCGAGGCGCGCATTGAGCGCATACCCGAGGGTAGCGAGTATGTTCTCCAGCAGACGATCGGCTTTCAACGGGTTATCCAGAGAGCCGTCAACCATGCCCGCTCGGCCGAAAAGCAGGAGGTTGCCATCGGCGATATCATGGCTTCTATTTTTCAGGAGAAGGAGTCCCATGCCGAGCGCTATTTGAAATCTGAAGGGATCAACCGTCTTGACGTATTGACCTACATCTCACACAACCTGCCCGCTCCTGCGGAGGGGGACGGTGATGAAGGTGTTACGAAAAAGACCAGGCGGGGTAAAAAGAAAAAAGCAGATCCCCTGGAACAGTTTACCATCGACCTGCTTGAACGTGCGGCCACGGGCAAGCTCGACCCCCTCATCGGCAGAGAGCTTGAGATCGAACGCACCATGCAGGTGCTCTGCCGCAGACGAAAAAACAACCCGGTTCTGGTGGGAGATCCGGGTGTGGGCAAAACCGCCCTGGCGGAAGGGTTGGTGCAGAGAATACACGACGGAAAAGTGCCCGATATTCTCAAGGATGTGAAGATTTACGCGCTTGACCTGGGGGCGCTTCTGGCCGGCACAAAATTTCGCGGGGATTTCGAACAACGGCTCAAAGGGGTTATCCAGCGGCTGAAAAGCATCAAGGACGCTATTCTTTTCATCGATGAAATTCACACCATCGTCGGAGCGGGAGCGACCAGCTCCGGTTCCATGGACGCTTCCAATATTCTCAAACCGGTTTTGGGCGGGGGTGACTTGCGCTGTATCGGTTCGACCACCTTTGAGGAATATAAAAATCATTTTGAAAAGGACAGGGCCTTTTCCAGGAGGTTCGAAAAAATCGAGGTCCCCGAACCGTCCCCCGAGCAGAGTGTCAAGATCCTGAAGGGTTTAAGGGAACGCTACGAAGCACACCACCACATCCTTTATACCGATGCTTCTTTAAAAACTGCCGTGGATTTATCGTCAAAGTACCTCAACGACCGCTACCTGCCGGACAAGGCCATTGACGTTATCGATGAAGCTGGTGCTTTTGTGAGGCTGACAGGATCAAGCACCCGAAAAAAAATCAACCCCACGGATATAGAAAAAATCGTAGCCAAGATGGCGAGAATCCCAACCCAGAGTGTTTCAACGCCGGACAAGGCGAAACTCGCCACCCTGGAGGATCGCCTGAAGCAGTTTATTTACGGACAGGATGAAGCCCTGGCCCTGCTGGCTACATCCATCAAGCGTTCACGGGCCGGCCTCGCCATCCCCGGGCATCCCATCGGGTCATTTCTGTTTACCGGACCGACAGGGGTGGGGAAAACGGAAGTCGCCCTCCAGGTTGCCAAGAATCTAGGGGTTAAATTCATGCGCTTCGACATGAGCGAATACATGGAAAAGCACGCTGTAGCACGTCTCATCGGCGCCCCCCCGGGCTATATCGGGTTTGATCAGGGTGGGCTCCTCACCGACGATATACGCAAAAATCCATATGCTGTTCTGCTGCTTGACGAGATTGAAAAAGCCCATGAAGACCTCTTCAATATTCTGTTGCAGGTGCTGGATCACGCAACGCTGACCGACAATAGCGGCAGGAAGGCTGATTTCAGGAATGTCATTGTCATGATGACCTCCAATGCCGGCACACGTGAAATGGGTTCACAGACCATTGGCTTCGGCGACCCCCAGCAGGACACGGCATTCAAAGGGCAGAAGGCCATCGAGAAGATTTTCAGCCCCGAATTTAGAAACCGCCTGGACGGCATGATTTCCTTCAACCCGTTAAACGTGGAAACCATGGAATTGATCGTTGATAAATTCGTCAGGGAAATCAACGAGCAACTGGCCGGGAAAAAAGTGGAAATCTCCCTGACGCCCAAAGCACGCAAGTGGATGGCCGAGCACGGCCACGACCCAAAATTCGGTGCGCGGCCGCTGGCCCGCTTGCTCCAATCCGAAATCAAAGACCCCCTTGCAGACGCCATCCTGTTCGGAAGCCTCGAAAAAGGCGGTAAGGTCCTGGTGGATGTGAAAAAGGATAAAATAATTTTAAACATTAACAAGCGCTGAGCCGGTCTTCCTCTTCATAAGGTGAATAGACAATTCTCAAGCACCCTAAATCTGAAACATCGGGCCATTTGATTTTTGATATTTGAAATTGTTCAAAATTCCGTCCTAAACACGGTGGTTCTGAAATACACTCATGCCTGTTTTTCTCCTATCAGAGGAACTCGTCTTTCCCCCGGTCCACCTTGCCTCCGAAGGCGGGCTGTTGGCCGTAGGCGGGGACCTGAGCTCTGAACGCCTGCAGCTGGCCTATGGGCAGGGGATCTTTCCCTGGTACTCTGAAGGAGATCCCATTCTGTGGTGGAGCCCCGATCCCCGTTTGATTCTAAACCCTGAAGAGATCAGAATTTCCAGATCGTTGCAACGCACCCTTAATAAATCCATGTTTCGGATTACCATGGACAGGGCCTTTGACCAGGTAATCCAGGCCTGCGCCGACCTAAGGCTGCAGAGCGGCGAATCGACCTGGATAGTGGAAGATATGATCCAGGCCTATTGCCGGCTGCACAAAGATGGTTTTGCCCACTCAGTCGAAGCCTGGCAGGGGGAAGAACTGGCCGGTGGCCTGTATGGCGTATCATTGGGGGGATGTTTTTTCGGGGAATCCATGTTCACACGCGTGAGCGACGCGTCCAAAGTGGCCTTTGCACACCTGGCCCGCCAACTGTCTGACTGGTCATTCACGCTGATCGACTGCCAGGTGACCACCGCTCACCTCAAACGTTTCAATGCCCGGGAGGTCCCGAGGACGGCCTTTATGGATATGCTGGGGGCTGCTTTGAGATTGCCCACCAGAAGAGGGGTGTGGGCGTTTGAGGCAGAGCGACGCAGTCGCGTTTCATAAAATCGTGGAACACGATTTTATTCCCTGTTGATAATAGAAGCCATGTAGCCTGCGCCGAATCCATTGTCGATATTGACCACGGCCACATTGGAGCTGCAGGAATTCAGCATGGCAAACAAAGCTGTCAGCCCGTTGAAGCTGGCGCCATAGCCGACGCTGGTGGGTACCGCGATGACGGGGCGGCTGACCATTCCGGCAACCACGCTGGGCAGCGCCCCCTCCATGCCGGCAGCCACCACCAGAACGGCAGCCTGGTCGATCATATCTTTATGGGCAAAGAGGCGGTGAATGCCGGCCACGCCCACATCAAAAATCGATTCCACTTGATTTCCCATGGCCTGTGCGGTGAGAAAGGCTTCCCTGGCTACGGGGATGTCCGATGTGCCTGCCGAGATGACCAGAATGGTACCCCGTCCGGTTATATTGGGAGGCTCCTTTTGCAGGATGACCATGTGGGCGTCATCATGATATTCGGCGTGTGAAAACTGGCCAAGCACCTTTTGCGCTTTTTCAGGTGCGATGCGGGTAACCAGGATAATATTTTCACGGGCTGTCATGTGTTCCAAAATACCGCATATTTGCTCGGTTGTTTTACCCTGGCCGAATATGACCTCTGGAAACCCTTTGCGCAGCGACCGGTGGTGGTCGATATGGGCGTAATCAATGTCTTCAAAGGGCAGTTTTCGAATTTCATCGACTGCATTGTCCACCGGCGTCTCACCGGCTGCAACAGCATGGAGGAGATTTTTTATGGCGTCACTGTTCATGGGTACCTGTCAGTTCAGAATAATTCCAACACTTTATGGCTCTGGGCCTGGATTCTTTACTCAATACTCTGTTCCTCGATGGAATCGGGCGCTTGTTCGGCGTCGGTTTGGGTGGGTTCTGGCTTTTTTTCGGTTGGGGTCGGTTCGGGCTGAGACGCAGGCGTTGCAGCCTGCTGCTTTTTCAACTGATCGACCTGCTTCTTGAGGGTATCGATCTTTTTTCCCATGGCGCCCGTCACATCCAGCATCTCCTGTCGAAAACCGATTTCCTTCAGTTTCAGAGCCAGGTCCAGTTCTTCCTTACTGATTTGGGTGGCGGACAGATCTGCAAGGGTTTTTTCAAGTTCGGTCAGCTTTTCAGAAAAGCTGCCATATGCGTTCGCCATTTCTCCCACCTGTTTAGACAGGGTTTCGGTTTTGGTATTCAATTCCTGGTCGGCAACAGCAAAAGCATTCAGTTCATCGTGCCTATGTTCCATTAACTTCCCAAGCCTGGCATTGAGTTGGTTGTTCACCGCCTGGGTCAACTCCACCTGTTTTATATTGGACGCCTCCAGGTCCTTGATGGATGCCCGGACCTTTTTAATCCGAGTCTGCAGAAATGCCGCGCTTTTTTCAAGAGCGGGCAGTTTTTTATCAAGTACCTCTCTCAGTTTGGCCTGCTCCAGGGAAAGGGAAGAAAATTTGGAATCAAGGTCTTTGGAAAGCTTCTGTACACCGATGGTGCCCGTACTCTGGGTGCGTTTGACCCGGTCTTTGATATCCAGGTATGAGATAATAAGGATAACACCGATCATGCAGGGGATGAGGATGGTGAGCAGCATGACCCGCTGGCCTAATTTTTCAATTTTCAATTCCTGCAGTTCGGCCTGCATGACAGCGTCGTTTTCCTGATCGTCTCCCCCTATTTTAAATGTGCTTGGCGTGCGATTTTCTTCCATACCTAACTCCACTTATGGGCCATCGTACGCCCGTCGTTGATAGTATTATTGTACAGCAATAGATAGCTTGCGTTTTAATTATCGCTTACCATTAATGACGATGCCCCATAAGTGGAGTTAGATAAAAGAATTTTTACATTTTTCATGTTAATTATCCTAACCCGCGAATCAGTCGGCATCTTTTCATACAGTCGATGGTTATATATTCACAATACAGATTTATTCTTGAATATAACAGGTTAATCTTCACCAGCTTTTTAACATATTCATGAAAAAAGCATTTTGGTTTTATTCATTTAGGTTTCTCTGTTTTAATCCATTGATTAATAATAAAGCATTATATTTTAAATGAATAAAGCCAAAATGCTTACACGTAATGAATTCGCTTGGATAAAACTCGATCACGAGTTTTGTTCAAGCGAATTCATTACTCCCACTCGATGGTGCTGGGCGGCTTTGAACTGATGTCGTAAACAACGCGGTTGACGCCTCTGACCTCGTTGATAATTCTGTTTGAAATTTTTCCCAGCAGGTCATGGGGCAGCCTGGCCCAG
>JAOZRT010000003.1:44872-54647 GCA_029940035.1 Desulfobacterales bacterium | reverse complement strand
ATCGTCACCAAGTTCGCTCTGAAAGAAATGATCGTACCGGCGCTTCTGCCGATTGTCGCACCGCTTCTGGTGGGATTTTTACTCGGCAAAATCGCCCTGGGCGGGCTCCTCATCGGCAGCATCGTTACCGGTGTGTTCGTGGCGCTGTCCATGACCACCGGCGGGGCTGCATGGGATAATGCCAAGAAGTACATTGAAGACGGCCACTTGGGCGGCAAGGGCAGTGATGCCCATAAAGCAGCCGTTACCGGCGACACCGTCGGCGATCCCTACAAGGATACGGCAGGTCCGGCGATTAACCCGATGATCAAAATTTTGAATGTTGTGGCACTGCTGATGGTTCCGTTCCTGATGTAGTCAAAACATCATTTAAGATAGTTCAAACAGATAAAGGATTGGTGCTGTATTGCACCAATCCTTTTTTTCGTTGATTGTTAGCATGAGGAATGATATGTTAGACACCTTATGTCAATTCAGGAGCAAAGGTTTCCGGTGTGACCATGTCAAATAATGTGGAAAACGAAACGTCGGCAGACAGCCAGGAGGAAATACGCAAATTCGCGGTAGGAGATCTGGCGGTTTACCCTGCACACGGAGTGGGTAAGATCGAGGCGATCGAAAGTAAGGTCGTAAATGGTGAGACGCATGATTTTTATATCATGAAGATCATAGAGAATGGCATGGTCATTATGATTCCCACCTGGAATGTCAAGGGCGTGGGGTTGAGGGATGTCATCGGCGAGAACGAGATCCCCAAGATTATCGACGTCATGAAAGCCAAACGCGAATCCGGCATCGATAATCAGACCTGGAACCGGCGCTATCGCGAATACATGGATAAAATAAAAACCGGATCACTTTACGAAGTGGCCGAAGTATTCCGGGACCTGTCCCTGCTCAAACTGACCAAAGATCTGTCGTTTGGTGAGCGAAAACTCTACGACACCGCCCAGGGGTTGCTGGTCAAGGAACTTTCCACCGCCAGGAACACTGAAGAGGAGACCATCGTCTCCGAGATCGAATCACTTTTCACCCCCCCTGAAGAGGAAGAAGAGTAGCCGCTTCCATTATGTCCGCCCTAGGGCCGTTTTCTTTTACTGTTGACCATTCAGAGCATGATCAACGCGTGGATGTTGTCGTGTCCGCCCGGATTGCGGATTGCTCCCGGTCGCTTGCCGCCACCTTGATCCACAACCACAGTATCCGCGTGAATCAATCCGCAGCGAAACCGGCCCACCGCCTGAAATCAGGAGATGTGGTGGATGGCGAAATCCCTTCCCCGGAACCGGTGGACTACGCTCCGGAAGATATACCCCTTGATTTTCTTTACCAGGATCATGATCTGGCGGTCATCAACAAACCGGCCGGCATGGTGGTCCACCCAGCCCCGGGCAACTACACGGGAACGCTGGTCAATGCCCTTTTGTATCATTGCCCGGATATCGGCCGTATCGGCAGTGACATCCGGCCGGGCATCGTGCACCGCCTGGACAAAGACACCTCAGGGGTCATGGTAGCGGCCAAAAACAGCAGGGCGCATGAGGATCTCTCCTCCCAATTCAAAGACCGGTCCATAAAAAAGGAATACCTGGCCGTTGTCCACGGCAAGATGGCCGACAAGTCAGGGAGCATTGAACTTCCCATAGGAAGACACCGCACGCAGCGCAAGAAGATGTCAACTCTCAGCCGGGCAGGGCGGAATGCTGAAACCCTGTGGCGGGTTGCCAGGCAATATGCCGGGTTTACGCTTTTGCGGCTTGATCTCAAGACCGGTCGCACCCACCAGATCCGGGTGCATTGTACCGCGATTAATCATCCGGTCGTGGGTGATCTCCTGTATGGCGGCCGCCGGTCAACGTCTATACCGGGCAATGTTCCAGACAAGGTGAGGCTTTTGTTACAAAATGTAAAACGTCAGATGCTGCATGCCCGGCGGCTTACCTTCCGCCACCCAACATCAGGTGAATTGCTGACCTTTGAAGCACCCATACCGGATGATATGCAGGCGCTCATAAATGGTCTTGATGGAAAGTGATCTGTTAATAATGGCAATCCAGCCATAATGCACTTTTAATATCTCCCATCGCACATAAGCATGGCAAATGTACCTCCCTAAAGATTGATAAAAACGTGGAACACGATTTCATATTTAGAAACGAAAAGAAATGCCACCATAGTACTGATAACCTTCGATATCCACAACCGTTCCGCCACCGCTCCCGCCGGATGCAGCCCAAGATAGGCTATCACTGTCAATACTGAAAAAAACACCGGTTTCCCAACCATATCGAAACGTATCTCCCCCAGGGGATTCTGCCCGTCAGCCCCGAAAATACTAATCACAAAATCCCCGCCCCCGACATCCGACGTATTGTTTTCAATGTTCATTTTACCGTAGAAGGCAAAGAAGGTGAGTGACAGGATGCCGGCTGTTACCAGCGCGATGAAGGCGCATCCGTGCCCGACGGGTCTGCAGCGGGGGTAACGGTGGCTCCCAATGTGCCCAGCCGGACGGTATTGTTGCCCGGATCACCAGGATAGCCGCAAGCCGGTACTGAGCCCCCATCCGTCATAAGTACCGCCGTCATCTGCGCTATCCTTCATTTTTGCATATTGCAGACCGGTTTGCCATTTGAACTTATGGCCGTAAAAAAATATATTCAATCCACCGTAGATCTCATTGTATTCATCGCCTCTATTGTTGATGATTCTGTTTTCATATCGCCCCAAACGCAGGCCGTTATGCTCATCACTGTGCAGATAGGTATAGCGAAATACGGGCTGGATGTGTTTGGTTACATTATAGAATGGCATCAAGACCACGCCCCAGACATTACTTTGTTCAGCGTACCCCTTGCCTGCTGAAATATCAGACCAGAGTCCCCAAGGGCCTGTTTTCCACTTGGTAACCAGGGAAAGAACCTGTGAAAAATCCCTTGTGTCGGCATCGACATCCTCGTCGTTGTACACATAATCCAGGCGAACCATCCCTTCGTCCAGATTTAAGGACTCAGTCAAATGATAGGCCAGGGAAAACAGGGTGAAATAGCTCGCTTCGAATTGGCTCAATTCATCACTGCCATCCGATGAGAAGACACCGGCTTTATACTTCCAGTTCCGACCCATATCTCCTTTGGCGAGAAGGCCGGTAAAATATTCGCTGGTAAACCAGAGATTGTTGGTCAGGTTGTTGCGTTGCATGGTCAGCAATTTTTTTGAGGAAGTAGCCCCGTCCAAGGTAAAACCGGCTGATTGCTTGAGTGCTTTGATGGTCAGGTTATCTTTTGGGGACCAGCCGATATAGGCGTCGGTCAAACGGCTGTAGGCCTCCCCCAGCTTGTTGTTGTGATCGAAATCGCCTTCGAGATGCAACACCCAGTTTCTGAACAGATCGGATTTGAAACCGAAGCGAAACCGTCGCCAAAGGACATCATTATAATCTCCCTCATTTGCATCGAACCAGGCAGCGTCAAGTTGCAGTCGACCGCTTAAGGCAAATTTCTGTACGAATCGATTGTCCTCGTTCTCATATAGAGTGGCATAACGCCACACCTTGTCAAAGCCAACAACGTTCTCACCATCTGCCGCTTCACACGCGGCGGTCATACTCAGAACTATGACTATGATTGCGGAGATATACCCGGGTAATCTCATATCTGTAAAACTTTTCATAAAAATTATTACCTATGATAAAGGAACGTATCCAGCTACGCTGATGGTTCTCTCGTCCAGGAAGCGCTCAGCGCCAGAGATGACATCGATATCGGTTTTCTTTTAAAAAAAAAGCAGGGCCATATCGGCCCTGCTCGGGTGTCTAACAGTATATGGCTTCTTTTTTATACCATTCCCTTGAAGGCAAAGAAGGTCAGCGACAGAATGCCGGCCGTGACCAGTGCGATGGAGGTGTCCTGCAGCGGCTTGGGTACACGCGCCAGCAGAATTTTTTCGCGGACCCCGGCAAAGAGAATCAGGGCCAGGCCAAACCCCACGGCATAGGAGAAGGAGGCCACCAAGGCCTGCATGAAGTTGTACTCTTCGTTCACATTGATGAGGCAGGCGCCCATGACAGCGCAGTTCGTGGTGATCAACGGTAGAAAAATTCCCAGTCCGGCGTAAAGCGCGGGGATGCTCTTTTTCAAGAACATTTCCACAAACTGAACCAAAGAGGCGATGACCAGGATGAAGACGATGGTCCTTAGGTATTCCAGTCCCAGGGTCACCAGGACGAAGGTGTTGAGAATCCAGGTAATGACACCAGCCATTACCAGGACGAATACCACGGCCATGGCCATGCCCACGGCGGTTTCCATTTTCTTGGAGGTGCCCAGAAAAGGACAGTTTCCCAAAAATTGTGCCAGCAGGATGTTGTTGATCAGTATACAGCTGATGGCCAGAAGTACGTAATCACCCATGGATTTTCTCCTATTTACTGCCCACGAGGTTCATCAGGCAAAGCATGAGACCGAGGCATACGAAAGCACCGGGTGCTTCGACCATAAAGGTAAATGGTTGAAAGGAAGGGCCGAAAATCTGGATCGGTGTCTCCCAGATGGTCAATGTCCCGTTACCGAACAACTCCCTTACTGCCCCGAGTGAAGCCAGGGCCAGGGTGAAGCCGATGCCTATCCCCAGGCCGTCGGCCAATGATCTGACAATGCCGTTTTTAAAGGCAAAGGCTTCAGAGCGTCCCAGGACGATGCAGTTGACCACGATGAGGGGGATGAAGATGCCCAGTTTGAGAAACAGCGGATACGTAAAGGCCTGCATCACTAGTTCCACCACGGTAACAAAGGTGGCGATGATGATGATGAAACAGGCGATGCGAACTTTTCCCGGTATGATTTTACGCAAAGAAGATACCAAGATATTGGAGCATACCAGCACAAAGGTCGTGGCCAGGCCCATGCCGATGCCGTTTTCCACGGTTTTGGTAACCGCCAGAACAGGGCACAGGCCGAGTACGAGACGAAATGGGGGAATCTCCTCCCAGAGGCCCTTGGTAAATTCTTGAGCGATCGATTTCGCCATCTCTTTCTCCCTATTTGAATTCCTTGAGTTTTGCTTCGATCTGCGGCTTCAGGGCTTTGTAAAGCGCTCCCGCCTGGGTAACGCCGAAAGCCACGCCCCGCGAGGTGATGGTGGCGCCGCTGATGGCATCGACCTGACCGCCGTCCGTCTTCACCTGAAATGAGTCGATCAGGTCCATGCCCTCAAACTGCCTGGTGAATGAGGGATCGGTTTTGGCCTTGGACCCGATGCCGGGCGTTTCACTGTGCGTGGTTACCCCCACGCCGATGATCTTGTCTGCTTTGATATCGACCCCCACCATCAGGCCGAGATCGCCGCCAAAGCCTTTGCCGGCACTCTCGAAGGCAACTCTGTCGGGTTGTCCGTCGAAGACCCCCACGTAAAAGCTGGCCGTGCCGCCTTCATATTCGATATTGAAACGGTCCACGATGGGGTCGTTGGAGGCCCCATCCAGGATACTTTTGATGGCAGGCCCTTTAACAAAGGTGAGCTGCTGCAGTTCGATTTTGTCCTTGGTGCTGTTTCTCACGGCAGCTAAAAGGCCTCCAGAAAAAGAGCTCAGGATGACGAGTACAACAACCATTTTGATCATTTCGCGCATATCAAACAACCTTTCCCATGGCTTTGGGCCGGATTTTGTCCAGCAGGGGGTGGATAAGGTTAATCACCAGTATGGCCAGAACGGTGCCGTCGATATAGGCGCCGATATTCCTGATCAGGACGGTCATGAGACCGCCGGCAGCGCCATAGATCAGCATGGGGATGAAATTGACCGGTGAGGATGAATCCTCGGTGGCCAGAAAGAAGGCCCCGATGAGCGTGTAGCCCGTGAAAATATGAAAGAAAGGGTCGGCGTAGTGAACGGGATCGATGAGGTTGAACAATTGTGCGGTTACAAATACACCGGCCAGATAGGCAAGGGATATTTCCCAGCGGATGAACCCCCTGATCATAAGATAAGCCCCCCCCAGGATCAGGCCGATGCCGAAGGTGGCGCCGATGCCGCCGGATTGCCGGCCGACTAGAAAGTCGCCGATGGAATATTTTTCAATGCCGCTCACACCGAAATTTTTCAACGCAGCCAGAGGATAGGCCATGATGAAGTCAGGGTCATAGTTGACCAGCATGGCGTTGAAATCGAAAAAATCCTTCCAGGAAACCATCAGAATGGCTATTGAGAGGGCCACCGGATTGAAGGCGTTGCCACCGATGCCGCCGAATATCTGTTTGCCGATGACGATGGCCACAAACGTGCCCGTAATGACCAGCCACCAGGGGGCGGTGGCCGGCAGCAGCATGGCGAACAACAGGCCGATGAGGGCCGCGTTGCCGTCGCCGATGGAAACGGGCCGCTGCATGGCCCGGTTCATGATCAGTTCCCAGAGCATGGCCGTTGAGACGGAGAGACACACAACGCCGATGGCCGGGATGCCGAAACGGAAAAGACCCCCCAACAGGATAGCGGGGAGGGCGGCATAGATGATATGGAGATGGCGCTCGGAAATCTTGCTGCCGTTGTGCAGGAATGGGGCATGTGAAACGATTAGCTTTTTCTGGCTATTCATCGGTCGTCTCCTCGATAGCCGTCTCCTCGGCAGCCACTTCTTCCATGGCCATGCGCTCGAGTTCGTGCTTTGCCAGTTTGATGTATTGGAAAATGGGGATTTTTGAGACACACACGTAGCTGCAGAGACCACATTCGAGGCAAGCATCAAGATCATACGCTTCAGCAGCTTCCTCGTAGAGCCCTGCTTCCAGAAAACGAACAAGCAGGTTGATTTGAATCCTGGCCGGGCACATCCTGACACAATCGCCGCAGTTAATGCAGGGGTAGTCCGACGTCAGGGAGACATCCTCCCTGTCCTGGAGCAGGATGGCATCCGTATTTGGCTGCACGGGATATTGGGCTGAAAAAATGCTGTGGCCGGTCATGGGCCCGCCCAGGATGATGCGGTCTTTTTCTTTGAGACGGATGTCGTGCTGCTTAAAAATGTCGGCGATGGGGGTGCCGATCCTGGCGGACACCAGGGAACGGTTGCCCTCTTTGTCGATGAAGGTGATAATCTTTTCAAGCGGCAGCTGTTTGTCTGCAAAGGCCCGGCCGATGGAGGCGACCGCTTCGGCGGTGAAAAAGCTCACCCCCAGATCCTGAAAACCCTTGTCGTTGGGGATTTCTTCGCCCAAAACTTTCTGGACGATGAGCCTGGGCAGTCCCGCGGGGTAGGCGGCCTCCATGGCCACAACGCTGGCACCGATTTCACCGAAGCCATGCAAAGCGTCCGGGGCTGTGGCCAGAACAATATTTTCGACCCCGGTGATGGCCTTGAGATTGGCAATTCCGGCCTTTATTTCTTCCAGACGAAATGAGAGCGTGTATTGCGCGGACATGACCAGCAGATCCGCATCCATGCCGCTGACAATGATGGTGTGGATGGGTTTTTCCGGGTCTGTAAACGCCTCGAATGAAGGCGCCCCTGGCAAGCAGCCCAGAAAAGCGGTCGCGGTTTCGAGGGTCGGTTCACATTTGGATGAAAACGCATCATCCAGGGCTTCCTCCCCCGTGGCGGTGATGGTAACGGCGGTGTATTCCTGGCCTGCTTCTCCGGGGAACCTATCGATGGATGAGAGGGTTCCCGACAGGCTGGCAATGCCGTATGCACCGGGCGCTGCTGCCAGGGAAATTTTCTGGCCGGTTTTAACGCGATCCCCTTTTTTGGCCAATTGATTGTCTACATCGCCGGCCGGGCAGGGCACCAGCAGGGTGGCGTTTTCCGGCTGTTTTGAAACGGCAGGGGCGGTCACATTCCCGGGAATGGGCAGGTATTGAATCCGAGGTGTCGTGAAACCGAAAAATGAGCGCTTTATCATAGTTCAACCCTTTTAATAATCTGCATCTTTATGGAAAAAGGTAACAGGCTTGCCATGGGTTTATTGCAGGACATGACAGGCTGCGCAGGCAACCGGGCCGGCTTCGAAGTCCTGGTGGCATTTGATGCACTGATCGTGAAATGCATCGGACCTTTTCAACATCTCCGTGTCCTCTACCTCATCAGCATCATGGCAGTCCAAACATGTTTCCGGCAGGCCATTGGCTTTTTCGGTGCTATGGTGACAATCACCGCATGCAATAAGGGAGGAATCATCATCCATGGGGTGGTGGTGGCAATCATAGCAGGAAAGGCCGTAATGCATATCCGATGTATGGGCCTTATGGTCAAAGAGAACCTTTCCGGCGGCGACTTTGAACATCATTCTCACCGGTTCTTCCGGTGTTTTTTCCGGGAAGGCTGCGTAGCACAATACACCTACTAACAAGAGATATATGATCAACCCGTAAATAATTTTCAGCTGTTTATCGGAGAGCATATTCAATACAACCCTTTCATCCTGTGCTGATTATTTAACCTGCAGCTCAACTTAGATTTACGTTTTTGTACAGCAGTGAACCGACTACCATAATGTGCATTGGCTTTCAAGTTTTTATTTGAGCCAAAAACAATGCATCAGGGCTGTGACGGTGGCGGACAAGCGCCGCACAGACTGCATGTGTCTGGATTGCATTCCCTGGTCCTTTTGCCCTTTTGCGCCTTTTTGTATTCGGTAAGGAGAAAAGACTTCCGGATGCCGTGGTCTATGAAATCCCAGGGGAACACTTCAAGCTCGTCCCGCCGGCGGTGGACATAAAAGTCAGGGTCGATGTCACTGGATTTGAATGTCTTGGCCCAGTTCCATTGGTGGTCCCTGCCTGCGAGGAGGATGTCGGCAACCCGCCGGTCACCCCGTGAGAACAGGGCCTGGATATACGCCCAGCGGGGAACGTCCGCCTGCACCGTCAAGTTGGGCACATTGCCGAGGGCCTGCTTGATCCGTTTTATCTTTTTTTTCAGAACAGGGACTTTCTCCATGGGGGCCCACTGGAAGGGGGTGTGGGGTTTGGGGACAAAGGGGCTCAGGCTGACGGTGATCTGTCCCATTCTCCCTTTTTCCCGGCTGGATTCCAGAAAGGCGCGCTTTATGTTTTTGCACAAAGCGATGATAGCGTCGATATCCTGCATGGTTTCAAATGGAAGCCCGATCATGAAATAAAGTTTAAGGTTGGGGATGCCGGCTGCCACCAGTTTTGACGCAGCATTCAGTATGTCCTTTTCCGAAAGCCCTTTGTTGATACACACACGCATGCGTTCTGATCCGGCATCAGGCGCGATGGTGGCGGTTTTGACGCGGTTCTGCTTGAGTTGGGTAAGCAGCCCGTCAGTGAGGGCGTCCGCTCTGAGCGAGCTGAATGAGACTTCCGTGCCGTCTCCGGAGATGGTGCTGCAAAGCGCTTCAAGGCCGGGTAGATCGGAAACAGCCGCACCCACCAATCCTATTTTAGCGGCCGACAATTTTTCTTCCCGGATACAGTCCGCAAGATCCCCCGGGGGCCTGAACCGGGGTGGGCGGTAAACATAGCCGGCAGCACAGAATCGACACCCATGGGGGCATCCACGGGACACTTCTATCAGAAAGGTCCGGTCGAAGGTGGTGTGCGGGGTCATTATCGTGCTGCGCGTCCGGAAGCGTGACAGGTCGGTTACGCTGGCCCGTTTGACGCGGTGCGGCAAGCCCGGTTTAGCTTTCAGGGCCTTGAAGGTATTGTCCTTGTTGTAGAGATCATCGTAAAGGGCCGGGACGTACAGCCCGTCTAATTGTTGCGCCGATTCCATAAGCCAGGCCCGGCGATCTTTCTGGGGGTCAAAGCGATCCT
>JAOZRT010000003.1:0-44862 GCA_029940035.1 Desulfobacterales bacterium | reverse complement strand
ACCGGGGCAGAAGCTCTTCGGCCTCGCCGATCAAAAAACAGTCCATGAACGCGGCGACGGGTTCGGGGTTCAAAAGGCAGGCTGCGCCGCCCGCTGCAACCAGCGGGCGGCGGCCATCGCGATCCGCGGTCAGGAGGGGGAGGTTGGCCGCATCTAGGATCGCGAGTAGGTTGGGAAAATCGTTTTCAAATGATATGGAAAAGGCGACAATGTCAAATGTGCTGACGGCTTTTCCTGATTCCAGGGTGGAAAGGACTTTAGTGCCGGAAGGAGGGGTTTCCGGCAAAAAAGCCCTCTCACAGACAACACCATCTAATTCGTTTAGGATGCGGTATACCGTCTGAAATCCGAGATTGGACATACCTACATGGTAGGTGTTCGGGTAGATCAGCGCCACGCTTATCCGCCCGCCATGCTCCTTATAAATGGTACCAGTCTCCGCGTCTATCAACCGGACGCGGTCCCTGTCAGGTTTTTTGGCCATCTATTGTTAGCTGTTTAGGTTGAAGACTGAAGGTAAAAGAAACGAATTGTCTTAAACCTCCGTTTCCTGCGCCTCCCATTTCCCTGTAGTATCGACAGGGCTGAATCGTTTCACATTTCTTACTTAATCGGCCTTACGCCTCAGAAAAGTGGGCACCTCTAGATCACTGTTGTCGATGATGAGTCCTTCCGCTCCGTTGTAACCCATCAGGCCTACATCATTGTTGGCTTCCTTTTTACGGATAAAGGTGGGTTCGTCGAAGTCGATGCCCCTCTCGATATCCTCGGGCGTGATGTCCCGGACCTTTCCGCGTGGCGTATAGTCCATGACCTTGTTGGATGAAGATGTATCCGGCCCCGACCCTATACCGGTGGCGATGACGGTCACTCTCATTTCGTCATCCAGGGTGTCATCCACCACGGTACCCCAGATGATGTCCGCATCGTCGCCCACCTCGTTGTAGATCCGTTCAGAGGCCTCGGTCATCTCCTCCATGGTGAGGTCGCTGTTGCAGGTGATGTTCATGAGCACGCCCTTGGCGCCGGAAATGGCGATATCTTCCAGCAGCGGGTGTGAAATCGCCCTTTCCGCAGCTTCCACGGCGCGGTTTTCACCTTTGGAAATACCAATGCCCATGATGGCCAGGCCGGCCCTGGACATGGTGGTCCTGACATCGGCAAAATCGAGATTGACCAGACCCGGCATCATGATCAGGTCGGTGATGCCCTTGACGGAGTGAAGGAGTATTTCGTCCGCTTTTCTGAACATTTCAATCATTTTTGCATTTTTAGATGCCAAGCCCCTGAGCCGATCGTTGGGAATGGTGATGACGGTGTCCGCCATCGCTTTGAGGGCATCGATGCCTTCAGTGGCCTGCCGGGTTCTTTTCTTGCCTTCGAAAGAAAAAGGTTTGGTAACGACCGCAACGGTCAATGCGCCCATTTCTTTACAGATTTCGGCGATGACTGGTGCCGCCCCGGTTCCGGTGCCGCCCCCGAAGCCGGCGGTGATAAACACCATGTGGCTGTTTTCCAGGGAAGCCCTGATGGCGTCGGCGTTTTCTATGGCCGCTTCCCTGCCGATTTCGGGATTGGCGCCTGCACCCAATCCTTCGGTCAGCCGTTCACCTAACTGGATCCGGACTTCCGCCCGTGAAACATCGAGAGCCTGGGCATCCGTGTTGGCACAGATGAACTTCACACCATTGAGGTTGCTGGCGATCATGTTGTTGATTGCATTGCCACCTGCGCCGCCGACACCGATTACTTTGATTTTAGCCGATTTTTCATTCTCTACGTAAGTAAACATTTCCCCCCCTTTGAACGGTTAACGAACTTCAACGCTCAATGTTGGTATTGTTATGCCAGTGCTTGAATGACTATTTCTTGCTGGCTTCATTTTCATCAGATGACATCCTTGAACCACTTCTTCATGCGGCCTATGATGCCGTTGAAGATGTTTTTATCCCTTATTCTGAACTTTTTGGACGGCTGCATCCTCGCTCCGTAGAGCACGAGCCCCACACCGGTGGCATACATGGGGTTGTTGACGACATCCACCAGCCCGCTGATGCCGCTGGGCCGCCCCAACCGGGTCGGGAGATTGAAGATGCCTTCGGCAACATCGATGATGCCGTCCAGAAGAGCGGTGCCCCCGGTTATGACGATGCCGGAGTTGATCTTGTTTTCCATGCCGGCCCGGTATATCTCCCTCTGGATGAGGGTGAAAATTTCCTCCATGCGGGGTTCGAGGATTTCACCCAGAATCTGCCGCGGCAGTTTTCTGGGTTCACGGCCCCCCATGCCCGGCACTTCGATGGTCTCCTCGCCGCTTATACTGGTGGACAGGCAGGTGCCGTATTTGGTCTTGATTTTTTCGGCCTCGATAATCGGCGCTCGCAGGCCGATGGCTATGTCGTTGGTCAGGTTGTTCCCACCGAGTGACAGCACAAAGGTGTGTTTGATATTCTTGCCGGAGAAGATGGCCAGGTCGGAGGTTCCGCCCCCGAGGTCGAGCAGGCCCGTGCCCAACTCTTTTTCCTCGTTGGTCAGTACGGCTTCGCCCGATGCAAGTGACTCCAGGACGATGTCGCAAACGTCCAGGCCTGAACGGTTGGCGCATTTGACGATATTATGGGCGGAGGTCACCGCACCGGTGACGATATGGATTTTGGCCTCCAGCCGGATGCCGGCCATGCCGACGGGGTTCTGGATTCCGGTTTGTTCATCGACAATGTATTCCTGGGGCAGCACATGGATGACCTCACGGTCCATGGGGATGGCCACCGCCCGGGCCGCATCGATGACCCGGTCCACATCGCTCTGGTTGATTTCAGGCCCCTTAATGGCGACGATCCCGCGGCTGTTGAAACCGGTAATGTGCCCCCCCGCGATACCGGCATAAACGGATGAAATTTCGCATCCGGCCATGAGTTCGGCTTCCTCCACCGCCTTTTTAATGGATTCAACGGTGGATTCAATGTTGACGACAACCCCCTTGCGGAGCCCGATGGAGGGGCTTGTTCCGGTGCCGATGATGTTGATCTCCCCATGGGACACCTCTCCCACTACCGCACATATCTTGGTCGTCCCTATATCCAGACCGACAACAATATTTTCCTCCCCATGCACCTTACACCTCCTTTTGACCCGTGGCGGGTGACGCTTTGGTATCTATGTTGACAACGATACGGTTCGGGTTGTTCAGATCGATGGATCGCAGCGTTGAATCATTGTTTTTGTTTTCAAAATAGACCAGTACCTTCTCCAGTAATTTGTATTTGCTGGGATAATCGTGATATCCCAGGTGAATTGCCCCTGTTTGATCCTTCACATGGAGGGTCAGGCCGATGTCCCTGTCCACCTCTATCCTGCTGATTTGATCGATGGGGATCGTGCTGTTGTTTTTCTGGCCGAGTTTCAACACCGACATGATGGCGCTGAAAGAACGGCTGGAAGGTCCGTCACCGACTTTCAGGTCTGAGATACCCAGCCCCGCGATGACCGGCAGGTCCGAAGGGTCGTTTTCATCCCATTCCTTGAATATGATCCCGGATTGGTCGATGAGGAAACGGTGATTCATGTCGATAATGGCCAGGGGCTCATACTCCGTTATTTGGATAGCCAGCCCGGAAGGAATTTCCCGGCTGACCTCGGCGTCCTTGATCCAGGGGTGTGCCAGCAACCGTTTGCGCGTCGTGGTGAGGTTGATGGAGAATATGTTCCGGCCGGCGTGGATGTCGGCGTGGTCGATAATCTGTTGCATCGTCAGCCGGTCGAAACCCGACACCCGGATATCCGAAGCGCTGAAAAAAGACGACTGGGTCAACAGGTCGTACCCGAAGACAAAGGCACAGCTCATGAGGGCCACGACGGTCAACAGGGATGCTATTTTCAGCACATTGCCCAATGTCGCAACTATTTTGGCACGCTGCTTGGCTCCGCTGTTCTTGAAGTAGTTCTTTTTGAGCCTTCTTTTTTTCTGTTTAACCAACAATTCTGACCTCTGTCTCGAGTTCAATTTGATAGCGCTGGAATACGGTGGATCTCACGAGGTCCACCAGATTCAGTACATCGTCGGCGGTTGCCCGCCCTTTGTTGATGATGAAATTGGCATGCAGGGTAGAAACTTCCGCATCCCCTATGCGCTTTCCCTTCAATCCGGCCATGTCGATCAACTGTCCGGCTGACCGTTCCCCGGCAGGATTCTTGAAAATGCACCCGGCACTTTTTGCCGTCCAGGGTTGGTGATTTTTGCGTTGCTGCATTATCTGTTCGGCCTCCTTTTTGAGACCGTGTCTGTCAGCTGGTTTGAGGCGGAGGGCCGCCTCCAGAATGATTGGCTCACATCCCGGTTCAAAGGCTGTATCGGACGGCCAATCCATTTTCCGGTAGGAGAAAACAAGCTCTGTTTTTTCCACACTTCGCAAAGACCCTTCCGGCATCAAGAGGTTGACCGACACCACCACGTCTCCCATGCACCCGTCAGGTGTGCCCGCGTTGACCCGTATGCTCCCGCCCACGGTGCCGGGAATGCCCAGGGCAAAATTGAGCCCCTCCAGCCCTTGCTTGAGGGCGAATGTGCATAGGCCGGCCAGTTTTACACCGGCACCCGCCGTGATGCACGGGCCATCCGATGGTGTTTTGTTTTCAACAATGGACGCAAGACAGCTGTCCAGCATGATCACGATTCCCCGGATGCCTTTTTGTCTGACCAGTATATTGCTGCCCGCCCCCAGGGGCATATAGCCAATGCCATGTTCTGTGGCCCATTGCACCAGCCGCACAAGGTCGCCTTTCCCCTTGGGCCTGACGAGTGCCTCGGCCGGCCCGCCCACCCGGAACGACGTATGCTGCGACATGGGTTCTTCAAACCTCACGTCATCGGCAAAGGTATCTGTCAACCATTCCCTGGTGGTCGTGTCCAGCGGCATTACGGTTTCTCCAGCAGTTTTTCACCGACCATCCAGACATCCCCCGCTCCGAGCGTCAGGACGATGTCCTGGTCAGTGATATTGTCTTTGAGGCATTCAACCGCCTCTTCCATGCCCTTGACGCAGATGACCTGCCTGTGACCGTGGGCCATGATGTCCTCGCAGAGGTCGTGCCCGTCCACACCATCGATCCTGTCTTCGCCGGCCGAATAGATGGGCATTACCAGCAGCAGGTCTGACTGGTAAAAAGCGCGTGTGAAATCGTCGAACAGGTCCCGGGTTCGTGTATACCGGTGGGGCTGGAAAACCACGATTTTGCGCCTGTCGGGCCAGGCATCCGCCAGGGCTTTCAGGGTGGCTTTGATCTCCGTGGGATGATGGCCGTAATCGTCGATGACCGTGGCTCCCTTGATGTCGCCCTTGATTTCCATCCGGCGCTGAACGCCTTCGGCCTGTTCGAGGGCTTCCTTGATCAGGTCAAAGGACATATTGAGTTCGATCCCTACGGCAATGCTCGCCATGGCATTGTACACATTGTGCATGCCCGGCAGATTGAGCTTGATGCGGCCCAGTTCCTCGCCACGAAAAGAGACTGTAAACTCGCTTTGCAGACCGTTGAAAGATATTTTCTTGGCCTGGATATCGGCCTGGGGCGCCCTTCCATACGTCACATAGCGTTTCTTGATCAGGGGGATGATGTCCTGAACATGATCGTTGTCCAGACAGAGAACCGCCAGGCCGTAAAAAGGGATTCTATCGATGAAGCTCAGAAACGCTGTCTTGATGGTCTCCAGGTCGCCATAGTGGTCCAGGTGTTCGCGGTCGATGTTGGTTACCACTGCAATAGCCGGTGACATTTTCAGAAAAGAGCCGTCGCTTTCGTCTGCTTCGGCTACGATGAACTCCCCCTGGCCCAGCAGGGCATTGGAGCCAATGCTTTTCAGTTTACCGCCGATGACCACTGTGGGATCGAGGCCGCCGCGGGCCAGCACCGTGGAGACAATCGAGGTTGTGGATGTTTTGCCATGGGCGCCGGCGATGGCTACGCCGTATTTCAACCGCATCAGCTCGGCGAGCATTTCCGCCCGCGGAATAACCGGGATCGAGGCCTGCTCCGCGGCGACGATTTCGGGGTTGGTGTGGCTGACTGCGGAAGAGGTGACCACCACGTCCGCCCCCTGGGTCTGATCTTCGTGATGGCCCGCGTACACAATGCCCCCGAGTTCGACCAGACGCCGGGTGATGTCCGTGGTCTTGAGATCGGATCCGGACACCTCGTAACCAAGATTGAGCAGCAGTTCCGCAATGCCGCTCATGCCGATTCCGCCGATGCCTACAAAATGGATGTGGTATTTTTTTTGATACATAGTCTCGTTTACACTCGCTTAGCTCATAGTTGATAGCTGATAGCCAGAACCTACGAGCTACCAGCTATGAGCTAATTAGTTGATACATATCGTCCACAATGGCTTTGGCCGCATCCGGGCGGCCCAGCAGGGATGCCCGGGCGCCCATCCGGGCCAGTTCTTCGGGTGCACCTGCATAATGTTCGATCCGCTGGGCTAGCATCTGACCTGCGAGATCCTTTTCGATAATCATCTCGGAAGCGCCTTCCCGCACAAGGCTTTCGGCATTCAACCGCTGATGGTCGTCCGCTGCATAGGGAAAGGGAATAAAGATGACCGGTTTCCCCAGGGCGGTGACTTCCGCCACGGTTGTGGCCCCAGCCCGGCAGACAATCAAGTTCGCTGCCTGGTATTGACGGGCCATGTCACTAAAAAAAGCCTTGACCGTGCCCTTGGCACGGCTGTTTGCGTATGTTTCGTTCATCATGGCTTCATCATCCGCCCCTGTCTGGTGGATGAAGTGATAACGCCCAGTGTCGGAAAGGTGCGCCAGTGCCGACTGCATGGCCTTATTGATGGCATGTGCGCCCTGGCTTCCACCGGCAATCAGCACTGTAAACGGCGCTGCCTCTTTTTCCGTGGCTTCCTGCGTCTGTTGCCGTGGCGGTATGGCGGCAAAGAATTCCTGCCGCACGGGATTGCCGGTCACCAGGGCTTTGTCTGCCGTCGCCATCCCTCTTGTTTCCGGAAAGGAAAGGTAGAGACGATTTGTGATCCGTGACAGCCATCGATTGGTAATCCCCGGCAGAATATTCTGCTCCTGGAGGGCGGTTTTGATACCCTTGAGCCAGGCTGCGGCAACCACAGGTCCGGCGGAATATCCGCCTACCCCCAAAACCAGATCCGGGTCGAACGCCTTTAAGATTCTGCTCGAAGCGATCAGGCTCGCCGGCAGCAGTATCAGGGCTTTTATCTGATTCAGGATACCTCTGTTCTTCAGGCCCTGAACGGTTATGGCTGTAAAGTTGAACCCCTTTTGGCTTAAGGCCGTTCTTTCCATGGGGTTGCCGGTTCCGATAAAGAGCACGTCGCTCTGACCATTCCGCGCCAGCACTTCCTCGGCAACGGCAATTCCCGGGAAAAGGTGCCCCCCGGTTCCGCCTCCGGCAATGACCACCCGGACGGGGTGCATCCGGGCGTGCGCTGCACGGCCTTCTGCCGCCTGTCCATTGTTTCTGTCCAGGCTGCGGCTCACGGAGGCCGCCGGAATCTGGATTTCGCTCAGTACGTGGGCGTTAGCCTGCATTCTGCCTCCCTGCCTTTTTGGCTCCGATGTTCATGAGGATGCCGATGGAGGCCATATTGATTAAAAGCGAGGTCCCCCCGTAGCTCAAAAAGGGGAGGGACAGCCCTTTTGTGGGCAGAAGCCCCAGGGTGACGCCCATGTTTACACAGACCTGCAGGGTGATGGTTGCGATGATGCCGGTAGCCAGATACGTACCGAAGGTATCGTCGCTATGGCGGGCAATGTGGATGCCCCGCCACAGGATGAGAACATAGATACCCAGGATGAACATTACTCCCCACAGCCCGAGTTCTTCACCAATGACTGAAAATATGAAGTCAGTGTGCGGCTCCGGTAGATAGAACAGTTTTTGATATCCTTTGCCGATGCCGGTTCCCCAGATGCCCCCGGTACCGAAAGCCATGAGCGAATGGACGATTTGGTAGCCCTCATCCGTGGGGTATTGCCAGGGGTCCAGGAAGCTGGTAATACGCCTGATGCGGTACTCGGCGCTAATCATGAAATAGTAGGCCACCGGCAGGACCAACAGCAGGGCCGAGAGCAGGTGGAGCAGGCGGACCCCGCCCACAAACATCATCATCCAGGTGACTGCTCCCAGGATAACCACCGAGCCGAAATCGGGCTGCATGAAAATCAGAATCGTGAACATGGCCAGCACGATGACGTGCGGCATGAAACCCACGTAGAACTCCTTGATCATTTCCTGCTTTTTGCTCATGGAGTAGGCCAGGTAGATAACCATGGCCAGCCTGGCGAATTCGGAAGGCTGAAACGAAAACGGGCCCAGCCGCAACCACCTCAGGGACCCGCCCGCCGACAGGCCCAGAGCGGATATCTGAACTGCAGCGAGGAGCGCCAGGGCCAGCAGCAGAATAGGGTAGCTCAATACCCGGTAGGCCTTAAAGGGCACATGGCTGCAGATGACCAGCGCCACGATGCCGAACAGCGAGAACAAAGCCTGTCTTTTCAGGAAATAGTAGTCAGAGCCGAATTTCTTCAGAGCCAGGGCCGAACTTGCGCTGTAAACCATGACGATGCCGATTCCCACCAGAAACAGTACGGAAAAGAGCAGGGTAACGTCATAAGTCGGTGCTTGGGTCTGTTTCGTACTACCGGCCATGGTTCCTGTATCCCTTTGATCTGTCCATTATACTAACGAAGCTTCAGCGTGCTCATGGAAAACAAAGCCAGGGCAATGGCAATGATCCAGAAACGCACGATGATTTTGGGCTCGGGCCAGCCTTTAAGTTCAAAATGATGGTGCAGGGGGGCCATTTTGAAAATCCGCCCGCCGTTGGTCATCTTGAAAAAACTTACCTGAAAGATGACCGACAGGGCTTCGATAACGAAGAGCCCGCCCACGATTACCAGTAAAATTTCCTGCTTGGTGATAACCGCCACGGTTCCCAGGGCGCCGCCCAGGGAAAGGGACCCCACATCTCCCATAAAAATTTGGGCCGGGTAGGTGTTGAACCAGAGAAAACCAAGGCCGGCGCCGGCGATGGCGCCGCAGAAAATGGTCAGTTCACCGCATCCTGCAACGTAATTGATCTGCAGGTAATCCGCCAGTTTGGTATGCCCGGCCACATAAGCAAAAACCATGTAGGTGCTGGCGGCGATGACCGTGGGGCCGATGGCTAAGCCGTCCAGGCCGTCGGTCAGGTTGACGGCATTGGATGCTCCCACGATCACGAGGATGGCAAACAGAATGTAGCCCCACCCGAGGTCCGGGGACATATCTTTGAAAAAAGGTATGGTCACCCGGGTGTCAAAATCAGGGCTTATATAGAGTAAGGTACCGGCCACGCCCGCCAGGAGCACTTGGCACGCAAATTTGGTCCGGGCTGTCAGCCCCTTATTTCTCTTTTTTATCAGCATCAGGTAGTCGTCAGCAAAACCAACCAGACCGTAACCGCAAACGATCAGCAGGGCGATCCAGACGTAACCGTTGGTCAGGTCGGCCCATAGAAGCGAAGAGGTGACGATGGCAAACAGGATTAGAATGCCGCCCATGGTCGGGGTCCCTGCTTTGGACTGGTGGGTTTCGGGCCCGTCTTCCTGGATATACTGGCCGATCTGCAAATACTTGAGCCGGCGGATGACCCAGGGGCCGATCAGGAAGCAGACCAGAAACGCCGTAAGACTGGCGTAAATGGTCCGAAAAGTGATGTAGCGGAACACATTCAGTGCCGACAGGGTCGTGTGCAGCGGGTATAAAAGGTGGTACAGCATGGGCTACCTTTGTCCAAACATGTTGGTCAGTTCCTTGACGATGCGCTCCATGCGCATGCCGCGTGAGCCTTTTACCAGAATATTGTCCCGGGAATCCGCCCGGCTGATCAAATCTGCCGCTATTTCCCGTATGGAGCCGATGCTAATTTGATCCGGGTCCATTCCGCCGTCCCGGGCGCCCTGGGCGGTGTCTCCGGCAAAGTTGCCGGTCAGGTAAAGCCGGTGGGGGGCGGTGAGGGCCACATGTTGTCCAACGTCGCGGTGAAGGGCGGCGGAATCTTTTCCCAGTTCGAGCATGTCGCCGAGCACGACGATTCTCGAACGCTGTTGCCCCATCTGTTTCAAGGTGTCGAGGGCGGCTTTTACAGAATAGGGGTTGGCATTGTAGGCATCGTCGATGAGGCAGATACCATTGGCCAATTCCCGGATGTGCATGCGGCCGTTGACGGGTTGAAAACGTTCGAGTCCTGTCTTGATCTCAGACAGGGGGATTTCCAGCAGATATCCTGCCGCAGCCGCAGCCAGGGCATTGGAAACCATAAATTTTCCGGGGGTGGCAAGGGTGACCTCGGTGGTTGCCCCCGGCACTTCCATGTGAAATGACAGTCTATGTCCCTTGTCGCTTATATGGCTGGCGCGTACGGCCGCCCGATCGGAAAGACCGAACATCAATACCTCGCCGGGTGCATTTTTCGCCAGGCCGGCCACGCGGGAGTCGTCGGCGTTCAAGATGGTTCTGCCGCCAATGTTCAGCCCTTCCAGCAGCTCCCCCTTGGCGCGCAGGATGTCTTCGATGGATCCCAGGCCTTCCAGATGGGCGGGGGCCACATTGGTGATCATGCCGATATCGGGTCGGCAGATTTCTGCCAGCCTCCTTATTTCGCCGGATTTGTTCATCCCCAGTTCGAGCACGGCCAGCGTGTGCATTTCTTCAAGCCGGAGCAAGGTGAGGGGCATACCGATTTCGTTGTTGAAGTTCGCTTTAGGCGACAAGGTTTCGTATCGCTGTTCGACGATGTGGGTGAGCATGGTGCGAGTCGAGGTCTTGCCGTTGGATCCGGTCAGGGCAATCACCTTCAAAGGGGTGCGGCAACGATTGAAGGCTGCCAGATCGCCCAGGGCCCGGGTGGTGTCGGCCACACCGATCACTGTGACTCTCCGTGTATCGAGGTCCCCGTGCATCAGCTCCCGGGCCTTTTTATTTTCCACCAGCACCCCCCGCACACCCTGGTCCAAAACGCCGTGGACGAACGCGTGGCCGTCGTGAACCTCGCCGACGATGGCGACAAATAGCTCGCCCGCGGCAACGTTCCTGGAGTCGATGGCGATGCTGTCAAACACACCGTTGCCGGGGCCGGCCACAAGGTCGCCTCCCGTTGCATCGAGAATATCGCCTGTTTTCCACGGTATGGGTTTTGGATGCTTATTCATAAACTGATTGTCTGCGCTGTCCTAAAATTTCCTGATATGTTTTTTTCTATTTTGTCCAGAATGTGTTTGGTATTTTGTGTATTGTATTTAGTCGGCATTGCTTTCAGCCAAGTGTTTCAGAACTTTTCCAACACCAAACACCAAATACAAAACACCAATCCCTAATTCCCGATAACCGCTGCCGCTTCCTCCACATCGCTGAACGCGAGGGTTTGGTCGCCAACGATCTGATATGTTTCATGCCCCTTGCCGGCAATGACCACGATGTCGCCGGCCTTAGCAGCCTCGATGCCCAGCCGGATGGCCTGTTTCCGGTCCGGTTCCACCAGATAACCCTTTTTCTGCCATCCGTTCCGAAGGTCTTCAGGATGGTATTCAGTGCGGCAGGCCGCTTTCACCCCCGGAAGGATGTCGGTGATGATGGCTGCTGGCTGTTCTGTTCGCGGGTTGTCCGAGGTGACGATGGTCAGGTCGGACAGCCTGCCTGAAATTTCGCCCATCATGGGCCGTTTGGTCCTGTCCCGGTCTCCGCCGCAGCCGAATATGCAGATCAGTTTATCGGGTCCCAGGGCTTTCAGGGCCTGAAGGACATTTTCAAGCGCATCGGGCGTGTGGGCATAGTCCACGAATACGGGCCGCTTCTCCGGACCGGGGACACGCTGGAGTCGCCCCGGCACCGCAGAAATGTTCTCAATGCCGGCCTGAATGCATTGCGGCGATAGGTTGAGGGCCGTGGCAGCACCGGCCGCACAAAGTATATTTTCGAGGTTGTGGCGACCGGCCAGTTTCGACTGGAAAAGGATGGTGTCGCCGGAAATATCGATCGTGCCGTTGATTCCCTTAAGACCCATGTCAATTGCGATGGGACGAACCGGGTTCTCCGGTGCATGGCCCACGGCCACACAGGGACAGGAGACTTCCTTGATCAGCTGGCGGCCCTTGGAAGTGTCCGCATTGACCACGGCGGTCTTGCGGCCAGGAGCGTTCCCTTCCAGCAGGTGTTCGGTAAAAAGCCTTTTCTTGCATTCCCAGTACGACTGCATGTCCTGGTGGTAATCCAGGTGATCCTGGCTCAAATTGGTGAAAACAGCCACGTCCAGGTCACATCTGAAGATCCTGTCCAGGTCTATGGCGTGGGAGGAAACCTCCATGACCACATGGGACACGCCATCATCCTTCATCTCCCGCAGGATGCGTTGAAGATCCAGCGATTCGGGCGTGGTTACGGGGTTGTCGAACACCTTCTGGTTGTAGCGGTAGTTGACGGTGCCGATGACCCCCGCGTTGAACCCCGCTTCCCTCAGGATGCTCTCAAGAATGTAGGCGGTTGTGGTTTTGCCGTTGGTTCCGGTAATCCCGATCAGAGTGAGTTCCCGGGAGGGGTGCCCGAAAAAAGTGTCGGCCAGGGAAGCGAGCGCTTTGCGCGTGTCGGCGACAGTGACCACAGGGACATCGGCGGCAACGGGGTATTGGGCGACAATGGCTGATGCTCCCCGTTGGACAGCGTCATCGATAAAATCATGCCCATCGAATTTAAAGCCTTTTATGGCAACAAACAGTCCTTGCGGAACGACATCTCTGGAGTCGTAATGGACGGACCCTATCGGGCTCGTCTGCGCCTCCGGGGAGTCTGCCTGTACGCCGATGGTTTGCAAAAGCCGGCTTAAATTCATCCCGTGCCCTCTGTTTTTATGGCAACCCTCAGTTTTTCCTGCTCCAGCATCGGCGGAATGTTCAAGTAGTTCAGGGTTTCGTGTGCAATTTTTTTAAAGGCCGGTGCAGCAACGATTCCGCCATAGTGTTCTCCTTCAGGTTCGTTGACGACCACGAGGATGACGACTTTTGGTTCATCTGCCGGCGCGAACCCCAAAAATGAGGCGACATATTTCCCGCGGGCATATTTCCCGCTGTCGTCTATTTTCTGAGCCGTTCCTGTTTTCCCGGAAACCGAATAGCCCTCCAGCGCCGCATTGACACCGGTGCCTCCTTCGGTGATGACGGTTTTCATGATGCGTTTCACAATGCCGGCTGTTTTGGCGGACACCGCCATCCTGACGACACGGGGTTCGGTTCGTTCTATGATCCGGCCGTTGTGATCGCTGATGGCAGCAACCATATGGGGTTGCATAAGGCTGCCGCCGTTGGCGATGGCCGAAGCCGCCGTGACCAATTGAAGCGCGGACGCCGATATGCCCTGGCCGAACGAAATGGCCCCGGTATCGACCCGTGTCCAGCGTTTGGGCGATGAAAGCACGCCCGATGTTTCGCCTGGGCAGTCCAGGCGGGTTTTTTCACCAAAGCCGAAATTGACCAGGGTGCGGTGCAGGGAATCAGGACCGACGGATTCGATAACTTTGACCACGCCGATGTTGCTGGAAAACTTTATGATCTGCTGGAGTGACAACCAGCCCCGTGGATGGGTATCGTGAATGATGTTTCGACCGATGCGATAAACACCATTTTCACAAAAGAAGATAGTGCTGGGGGTGCATGTCCCGGATTCCAGCGCAGCGGCTGCCGTGAATATTTTCATGGTCGATCCCGGTTCAAACGGGTCGGTGATCGAGCGGTTGCGCCAGGAATCCCTGGGAAAACGTCCAAAGGTGTTGGGGTTGAAAAACGGGATGTTGGCCATGGATAGGACGGCGCCTGTTTGAGGATCCATGACAATGGCCATGCCGGATTTTGCCGAAAACTGTTCCACGGCTTCATTCAGGGCGTTTTCCGTGATGAACTGTATGGCACGGTCGATGGTCAGCACTATATTTTTGGCCTGATCTGCGGTGGTCAGCCTTGTTTCTTCCGTTTTTGCCTCCTTGGCAAAACCGCGGCCCAGGGCGTCCTTGAGAATTACCAGGCTGTTTTCCTGCCCCCCGAGCATTTTATCGTAATAGTATTCCACCCCCTCGAGCCCATGACCGTCGGTGCCGGTAAATCCAAGGACCTGAGCGGCCAGGGTTTTATTGGGATAAAAGCGGCTGTAGGAAGGGATGAAGTCTATGCCGTTGAGATCAAGGGATTTGACTTCACTCAGTTCCTTGGGGGAAACGTGCCTTTTTATCCAAACAAAAGTTCGCTGGGAATTCAATTTTTTGGACAGCCTCTGCGGGCTTAGATCCAAAATTTTAGCAAGGGCCCTGGCAACGGAACCCTTGTCCTGCAACCGGGAAGGGTAGGCGGCCAAAGATGTTGTTCCGATACTCACCGCCATTTGGTGATGATTGCGGTCGTATATCACGCCGCGTTTGCCGGCGGTGACCAGGTCTGTGGCATACTGGTTGGCAGCCCTTTCCGAGAGCCAGCTGCCGCAGAATAGCTGAAGGTAGACAGCCTTGGCGCCGATGGCCAGGATCAGCACTATGAACATCACACCGATGATGCCGATCCGCATGTTGATATATTTCCGGGCTTTGTTTTTCATGGTATCATAATGGTCTGGTTAGCCCGCGGCATGGAGAGGCCCAGCTGCTCCGTGGCAATGCGTGCAATACGTTCCGGGGATTTCAACCGTGCCAGTTCGATTTTCAGATTTTCCTGATACGCTATCAGTTTGGTTTGCTTTTCGGTTTCATTGGCCACTTCGTACCCGAGCCTGACATTGTTGACGCGGCACCATGTGTAAAAAAAAAGCTCACCCAGGAACAAACAGAGCATAACTATCCACAACCCGGTGATTTTCAGCTTTTTGCCTTTTTTTAGTTCCATAGCTTTTCCGCTGCTCTTAATTTCGTGCTGCGGGCCATGGGGTTGGCCATGACCTCTTCTGCAGAAGGACGCTGGGTTTTTTTTGTCAGGACCTTGAGTATGGGCTGCCGGCCGCACGCGCAGACTGGCAGGTCCGGCGGACAGGTACATGGATTTTCAAGGGCCCGGAACCGCTGCTTTACTATCCGGTCTTCCAGAGAGTGAAACGAAAGGACGCACATGCGCCCACCGGGCTTTAAAAAATCCGCAGCTGTATCGAGAAATTGTTCCAGTCGTTCCAGTTCTTTGTTGACAACTATGCGTAGAGCCATAAATATCCGCGTCGCAGGATGAAAACCGGGTTTCCAGGCGGCTTTGGGTACTGCCTGGCAAACGATATCCGCAAGCTGCCGGCTGGAATGGATCGCATGCTGTTTTCTTTCCAGTACAATCCTCCGGGCGATCTGTTTGGACCAGCGTTCCTCTCCGTAACGTTGAAACAGCCTGCGAAGTTCGGCTTCACCAAGGTCATTGACCAGTTCCCGGGCGTTCACACGGGAGCGGGTGTCCATACGCATATCCAGTGGTTCGTCCTTTCTGAAACTGAACCCACGCCCTGATGTGGCAAGGTGGTGAAAAGATATTCCGAGGTCGAGAAGGATCCCATCTACAGCGGGAATATTTATTTGGGAGAGGAAATCCGGCATTTTTACAAAGTTGCCGTGGAAGAGGTGGACGGTCGTATTGAAACCCTTGAGGACACGGTTGGCATTGTCGATGGCGTCCCGGTCCTGATCCAGGCCGATAAAGATTCCGTCAGGCGCGATGGCGTTGCAGATGGCAGTGGCGTGACCGGACCCGCCGACGGTTCCGTCGACGAATATGTTTCCGGGCTTGGGGCTAAGCCACTCGATAACTTCCGCCAGCATGACCGGAATATGTTCATAGGCCATAGGATCAAATTCCTAACCTTGCGATTTCGTTGCGGACGTCCTCCTTTTGCATATCTTTTTCCATGAAACTGTTTTCCCTGTCCCAGTTCTGACGCGACCAGATTTCAAAGTGGTCCAGAACCCCTACGATAACGATATCCCTGTCGAGGGCAGCATAGTCACGCAGTGTCGGGGGGACCAGGATGCGGTCCTGCCGGTCACAGCTGCAATCGAACGCACCGCCAATGAAAACCCGCCTGAAGCGGCGCATGCTGTCGCTTTTTTCAGCCATGGAGAGAATCTTGGCTTCGATTTTCTCCCATTCGGACAGGGTGTAGGCTACCAGGCCGTTGTCCATGCGAGATATCATCAACCCATTGTTTTCGCTTGTTTTTATGGTGACGCGAAATCGTTTGGGAATGATGATTCTGCCCTTGGCATCAATGGTATGAAATGAACTTCCCCTGAACATATTTCACCAATAATATCCACTTAAATCCACTTTTTTATAATAAAAGTACATTATAGAAAAAAAGTCAAGGAAAAAATAAAAAAATATTAAATTTTTTATAATAATTATTGAATGTTAATCCAATTTTCATAAATTATTATGATGTGGATTTATGTGGAGGCAATTGTTAGCATCATTGTTCTGGAGAGGTCAAGCAGCATGAAAGGCTAAAATTGGAATTTTTAAATGTATACGTTGACAAAATTTCGGCAGGGTTGATACTAAATAGTACATGAATATTCAACAGTTCAGATATGGAGCGGATAATTTAAGTTATTTGATTTATGGCGAAAATGAATCAATTGCCATCGATGGCGGGGCTGTTGAAGAAATAATGGCCTTCATCGGGTCTGCCGGGCTGAATCTCACGTACATCACCAACACCCACGACCATCCGGATCACACGCCCGGGAACCATGCCCTGCTGGAAAGATCCGGCGCCCATCTGTGTGACCACAACGCACTGGCCCGGGAGGGGGGCGTTGTCCTCGAAAATGAGATTGTCAAGGTTTTCCCCACGCCCGGCCATACTGTCGACTCGGTTACTTTTTATTACGATGGCTGCCTGATAACAGGAGACACGCTTTTCAACGGCACGGTGGGAACCTGTTTTTCAGGCGACCTGCAGGCGTTTCATGGCTCGATTCGTCGCTTGCTCGACCTGCCGATGGATACCAAGGTCTATGCCGGTCATGATTATGTGGAATATGCCATGGCGTTTGCCCGTTTGGTGGAGCCCGACAACCACGACATCGACGGTTATCTGGCCAACTACAACCCTGAGCACGTTTTGTCACGGCTTGCGGACGAGTTGAAGGTCAATCCCTTTGTAAGGTATAATGATCCGGAAATGATAAAGGTCCTGAAGGAAAGAGGGTCGCCGACGGCCACGGAATACGAGCGTTTTGAAGGGGTCATGCACCTGGAGTAAATTTTCATTGCCGGAGATGCGGTGGTCCTCGAGGTTGGGATCCCAGAGCCCCAGAGGTCAGAACCACAGAGCCCCAGAGGTCAGACCGAATGAACGTCCAACATCGAACTTTTAACGCCTTGCTGATCGCCATGAACAAACCTGACACCCGAAACCTGACACCTGAAACCAGCATATTGGTCGACCACATAAAATTGAGTGCTGAACAGATGTTTGCATCTGCCAGAGGCAGCCATGCCTGGGAACATACCCAGAGGGTATTCCGGTTGTGCCGGCACATTGGCGCCGCCGAGGGTGCCGACATGGACGTGCTCTTGATGGCCGCCTGCCTCCACGATATCGGGAGGGTTTATCAGGATACCTCGGGCGGCGAGGTGTGCCATTCTGAAAAAGGCGTGGAACTCGCCCGCCCGGTCATCGACCCGCTATCCATGGCCAAGGGGCGCAAAACCAATATCCTGCACTGCATCCACGCCCACAGGTTCCGCAAACCGCCCCACCCGGAAACGATAGAGGCCCGGGTGCTGTTCGATGCCGACAAACTGGATGCCATCGGTGCCGTGGGGGTGGCCAGGGCATATCTGTTTGCCGGTGAGATAGGCGCCCGGCTGCACAATCCGGATGTGGATGTGAAGGCTACCCGGCCCTATACCAGTGAGGACACGGGTTTCAGGGAATTCAAGGTCAAGTTGTCCAAAATCAAAACATGCATGCTGACCCGCGAGGGGACCCGCCTGGCAGAAAAAAGGCATGCTTTTATGGCGGCCTTTTTCGAGCGTCTGCAGATAGAACACAGGGGGGATGAGTAGGCTCGCCCCGGCAGGCACTTCTGTGAAAGAAAACAAGTTGCTGCAATAAACCATTGAGAAAAAACCATATAAGGAGACGGATATGAGCATCAATGTTGTGGACAAGATCGATGGGATGGTAAAGGTTCGTAACGTGCTGATCAGCGTTTCGGATAAAAACGGCCTGGAGGATTTCATCCCCCGCCTTACGGAAATCAATCCAGAGGTTAAATTTTTCAGCACCGGCGGGACTTATGGTCGTCTGAAAGAGATCCTCGGCGATGGGGCGGCATCAAGCCTCACCCAGGTATCGGCGTACACCGGCCAGCCGGAAACCCAGGGGGGGCTAGTTAAAACACTGGATTTTAAAATCTACCTGGGGCTGCTGACCGAAACGTACAACGACGCCCACCAGGCAGACCTGAGCAGGACCCAGAGCGTGCCCATTGACATGGTCATTGTCAATCTGTATCCGTTTAAGGAGACCATTGCCAGGGAAGGCGTCACGGTTGAGCAGGCACGCGGGAATATCGATATAGGCGGTCCCTGCATGATCCGGGCCTCGGCCAAGAATTTCATCCGGGTGGCTTCGGTGGTGGATCCCGGTGACTATACTGACATACTGGCCGATATGGCGGCCAACAGCGGCTCCCTGTCTTTGGATCTGCGCTTCCGCCTGGCCCAGAAGGCGTTCGGGCACACGGCAGAATATGACAGCACCATCAGGGACTTTCTGGCGGCCAAAGCCATTCAGGATGTGGGTTCCTGCTACAACCAGGGCTGAAATCGAACGCCTCGGATGTAAGGATATATTCATCACGAAAGCACGAAAGTATGAAATCACGAAATTATTTGGATATATCTTTTGAGCAATCATCAGGTTTAGATTTTTCAGGGATTGATGTGGGGGATCTTAAGTACGAATTGCCTTAACGTGCCCTACGGCTCATTTTTTAATTTTCACTATTTCGTGTTTTCCAGTTTTCGTGTTTTCGTGATTGCTTTTACTCTTCGGAAAGCCGGAGACTTCAACCAAGAGGAGACTTATTATGGCCGAAGACCTGAAAAAAATGTACCGCACCATTGTCCACGACCACTTTCCGCCGAAAATGGAAATCAGCTTTGTAGACGAAAACAACCGGCAGACGCTTTTTTATGAAAAGGTGACCTGGCGGATTGACGATGTGGACAAGGGCTTGCGGTATGGTGAGAATCCAGGACAGGAGGCTGCCTTGTATCGGTTGGTGAACGGCAACCTTGTGTTGGGTGAGACACAAACCATCCAGCCCGGGACGTTCCTGGCCTCGGACATAGAATTGCTGCAATCCGGCAAACACCCCGGCAAGACCAACCTGACCGATGCGGATAATTCATTGAATATTTTGAGATATTTTGTGGACAAACCCACGGCGGTTATTGTCAAGCACAACAACCCCTGTGGTGTGGCCCAGGCCGGTTCCCTGGAGGATGCGTATGTAAAGGCCAACATGGCGGACCGGGTGGCGGCTTTCGGCGGGTGCATTGCCCTGAACCGGGCCGTGGACAGATCTGCGGCGGAAGCGATCACCAGCCAGTATGCCGAGGTAGTGGTGGCGCCGGACTTCGAAGAAGGGGTTATGGCTGTTTTCGAAAAGAAAAAAAACCTCAGGGTTATCCGTATCGATAACATCAACCGGCTGCAGACCTTTGTGGGCCAGCGCTGTGTGGAGTTCAAGAGCCTGATTGACGGCGGTATCATCACTCAGTGGTCTTTCGTACCCGCTGCCAGAACCAAGGATGACCTGATGCTCGCTTCCTGCGAATATAAAAACGAGACCTATACGATCGAGAGAAAACCTACCGAGAAAGAGGTTGCCGACATGCTGTTCGGATGGCTGGTGGAGTCCGGCATCACGTCGAATTCGGTGATCTATGTCAAGGACCTCGCCACGGTGGGCATCGGCACCGGCGAGCAGGACAGGGTCGGGGTGGCCGAAATCGCCAGGGACAAAGCTTATCGGAAACTGGCTGATCGCATCTGTTTCGAAAGGCATACCACCCCTTACAATGATATGAAGGACCTTGGCGCCAGGGCGGAGATCGACCGGGAGGTGGCCGAATCCAGGGGCGGCCTTACCGGCGCTGCTATGGTCAGTGATGCTTTTTTTCCGTTCAGGGACGGCATCGATGTGGGCCTTAACGAAAAAATATCCTGTGTCGTGCAGCCCGGGGGATCGGCCAACGACTACCAGTCCATCCAGGCCTGCAATGAAGCCAATGTGACCATGGTGTATACGGGGCAGCGCAGCTTCAAACACTAATTTAAAAGTACACCGCACCAAGGGTGCGGTGTACTTTTAAATTAGGGAAAAAGAATTTTGTCTTTGTTATTTTTAATAAGTTGGGTACAAAATATTAAAAAATCGGAATTAACCATATTTCTTTTTTTATAGCCAAATGTTCAACCTTTTGAGATATGTGTGCAAATGCGATAATAGATGAAAACTGACAAAGACAAAATTCTTGACACAATTTAAATGTGCTCCGCACTTTAGGTGCGGTGCACATTTAAATTGAAGGTTCTGGGGATTGATGTTAAAAGGGACTTCATTTTCAGCTTGAAGGTTTAACATTTAAAACGCTCATTTGATCCCGATGTTTAGGGGGAGAGAAAAGGTGGTGACACTATGAATGAGATTCTGTTTAGTTCCTGGGGTGACCAGATAACCGACAATCGCAATTCTGCAAAACAGAGCTCCGGGACAAACTCGCAAATCGCTCTGCCTGAGAAGTTCAACCAGGATGCAACCATCAAGGCCTTCATCGGGTGGGACGGCATTGTCCTCCGGTCCGATGATGTCAATATTGTGGACCTCTGTAGGGCCTATATGGCTGCCGTGCGCGACCAGTCGTGCGGCAAGTGCATTCCCTGCCAGAGCGGCACCAATGTTATGGCCGCGACCCTTGACAAAATCTGCCGCGGCGACGGGACAGCCGCCGACGTGGAAAACCTGGGTGCCGTGGCTCAAGTCGTCAGCAGTTCGGCGAAGTGCGGCATCGGTAAAACCGGCCCTGTGGCACTCATGCATGCGCTGGCCCATTTCCCGGAAGCTTTTCAGGCGGCGGTCCACGGCGGTACACAGGTGGAGGCCGGGGATTACCAGGCCAATGTCACGGCTCCCTGCGCGGACGCCTGCCCCATACATCTGGATATCCCGCGCTATGTCGAGTTCATCAAGGAAGGCAAGTTCGAGGAGTCCCTGGATGTGATCCGCTGCCGGCTCCCGATTCCCGGTATTGTTGGCCGAGTATGTGTCCGTCCCTGCGAGGAGAACTGCCGTCGGGCAAACCTGGACGATGCGGTTTCCATAAAATATCTCAAACGTTTCGTGGCCGACCGTGAATTGGCCATGCACAAAGGGCCTGATTACAAGATCGAGCCGTCCGGGAAAACCGGCAAGGTGGCCATTGTGGGTGCCGGCCCGGCCGGGGTAACCTGTGCGTTTCATCTGGCCCGCAAAGGCCATGCTGTCACTATTTTCGAGGGTCTGGGTGAGCCGGGCGGCATGTCCGCCATGGGCATACCGGACTACCGGCTACCGCGCCATATTCTGCGCAACGAGGTAGAGCAGGTCCAGGCGATGGGCGTCACCATCCATTACAATACCGCGGTGGGCAGGGATGTGAAACTGTCTCAACTCGAGGAAGACTACGATGCCGTTTTTATCGGCATCGGTGCCCAGGACAGTTCGCCCATGCGGGTTGATGGCGAGGACAAGGGGTACAAGGGGTTCATCCCGGGTGTGCAGTACCTCCGGGATATCAACGAGGGCCGCGATCCCTATCCGGAAGGCAAACGCGTTGTGGTGATCGGCGGCGGCAACGTGGCCATCGATTGTGTCCGGTGCGCCTTCCGGATCGACAAGGAGGACGTCAACCTGGTTTATCGGCGGACGAGGGCTGAAATGCCTGCCGATGAAGTTGAAATCGTGGATGCCGAAGAAGAAAAAGTGCAGTTTCATTTTTTGACGACACCGGTGCGGATTATAGAGGAAAACGGCGTGGTGACCGGGCTCGAGTGCATCCGCATGAAACTGGGGGCTCCGGATAAGAGCGGTCGCCGACGTCCCGTGCCCATCGAAGGCTCCGAATTCGTATTCGACTGCGACACGGTTGTGCCGGCCATTGGCCAGCGGGTGGACCTCTCCCTACTGGAAAGTGTGGACGGTGTGGAAACAACCGCCTGGAATACCCTTATCGTGGATGATGTGACCAAACAGACCAGCCGGCCGAAGCTGTTTTCAGCCGGTGACTGCGAGACTGGCCCGGGAGCGCTCATTACGGCATGTGCCGGCGGGCGCAAGGCTGCACAAAGTATTGACCTGCAGATCAACGGATTGCCGCTGGAGTACACGGTCGACGATCACTTCCGCAAGCTGTTCAAGGACGTCAAGGTGTATGATCCGGATGAAAACCTGGGAGAAATAGGAAAGCACCGGCGCAAACATCTGGAGATGCTTCCCCCGGATACCCGCAAGTTCATCTTCGATGAAGTGGAACAGGGCTATTCGACGCCGGAGGCCCGGGAGGAGGCTCGGCGCTGTTTGCGGTGCTACAGGGTCGCCATGGTCGCCCTATAGTCTTGCATGATATTTGATGATTTTATCAACCCCGTATAGGATAATCGTCCAATCTTTAATCACCAAATATCACCCTTCAGGCGAGCCAGAGGCTTCCATAGGCGGTGTTGCCAGGGATTCGAAGTAAAGAGCTACGACATCACCCCTGGACGCCTTGCCTATGAAAGCCTCTGACCCGTGCAAGATCCAGCCTATTGTTTTATACTGTAAAAAAAATCAAGGTTGCAACTTGGAAGTTGTAAATATGATCGGTGGATGGGTCTATAGACCGCTTGATAATCTATTCGAGAACCGGTACGAGAGCATTATGAGCAATTACTTATATAAAATTGTAGATCTTTTTTCGGGCAACTGGTGGTGGTGCGTCTTCACTGGGGGAGGTGCTGCCGCCGTCTGAAAAGACCCTGATATAGGATATTGGAACCGCAGGCCGCCTCTTGACGGCCCGCGGTTTTTTTATTCATGAAAGCCGTGGGGCCTGGGGCCTCACGGCTTTTGCTTTTTAGAATTAAAGCCTGGTTCTTAGGGACAGATAATGGAGTAGGATTCTATACCCAACGCAAGGAGGAAGGCATGATCGCATTCACGAATCAGTGTGCAGCGTATGATCGGGATGCAGCGGTATTCCAATACGGATCCGATATGGGGACGGTATCTTCCTTGTAGTTCAGAAAACAGAAGACAGAAATCAGACCCTTCGGTCAAGTCCTGATTAAAAGTTGTCAGTATAATGCCGAATAGCCCGGTATCGGTTGTCCGGGTTCAGGTTGTAAATATCTGAAAGGATTAACAGGATTTACATGATATAAATGGGCATAAGGCAATCGGTATAAGGTACAAGACCTACACGCTAATTACGGACAGCACGGTTTTTCATTGTAATCCTGAAAATCCTGTCTAAATTTTTTTCTGACCTCTGGTTTTGGCCTTTGCATTTTTACGGTTTATGTCGAACTGATTACCAGAAAAGCCTATTTCTCCAGCCGGATGCGAACTGCATTAGCGTGGGCTCCCAGCCCTTCCACTTCGGCAAGGCACATGATGTCCCTGGCCTCCTTTTGGAAGGCCTCCCGGGAATACTGAATGAGGCTCGATTTTTTTGTGAAGTGGTCCACCGACAGGGCTGAGGCATACCGTGCGGTGCCGGCTGTCGGTAGAACATGGTTGGGGCCGGCCATGTAATCGCCCACCGGTTCGGGGGTGTAATCTCCAAGAAAGACGGCCCCGGCATTGCGGATGGATGCGATGTGGCTCAGCGGATCCTCGACCTGCATCTCCAGATGCTCCGGTGCGATCCGGTTAGCGAAATCAATGGCCGTGGCCATGTCCGGGACGACCATGATAGCGCCAAAGTGATCCAGGGATGCCGCGGCTGTTTCCCGGCGTGCAAGGGCGGCCAACTGGCTGTCCAGGGCGGATGAAACCGCGGCCGCCACCTTTTGAGATGTTGTCACCAGCACTGCGGATGACAGCGGATCGTGCTCAGCCTGGGAAAGCAGATCAGCCGCGATGTAGGCGGGGTTGGCTGTCCGGTCGGCAACAATGAGAATTTCGCTGGGTCCGGCAAGCATGTCAATGCCCACCTCTCCGGCCACCAGCTTCTTGGCCAGGGTTACGTAAATATTGCCGGGGCCGACGATGACATTGACCTTGGGAATGGTTTGCGTGCCGTATGCCAGGGCTGCCACCGCCCAGGCGCTTCCGACTTTATATACATTGTGTACCCCGGCTTTTTTTGCGGCGACCAGAAGGTGTGGATCCACTTTTCCATTGCGCATGGGCGGGGTGACCATGCAAATCCTTTTTACGCCGGCGATGTTGGCCGGTATGGCACACATCAGAACGGTCGAGACCAGCGGTGTTTTGCCTTCCTTGCCGCCGGGAACATAGATACCGGCCGCATCCACCGGTCTGACGATCTGGCCCAACAGGGTGCCGGGCCGCTCGATGTTTATCCAGGAGGAAGGAGGTTGCTGGCAATGAAAATGCCGCACCTGCCGGGTGGCTCGATTCAATGCTCGCATAAAGGCGCGGTCAACCTGTTTGTGGGCTGCGGCTATTTCCTTTTCACTAACTTTCATGGCGGGTTTTTTCAATCCCGGCGAATCGAATTGGTGGGTGTAGCTAAGGAGCGCGTCGTCACCGTTCTGCTTTACATTGTCTAATATGCGCGCCACGGCCGTCACATCCTTTTTTCTGAAGCCGATGGAGCGGTTTTCAATGATGGAGAGTTTTTTTTCGGCCGCCTGGGAAGGGTATCGATATGTTTTCATAAAAAATAGACCTCATGTAAAGTTAGGTGCCATACACGTTAGAAACATGGATCAGTACGGATGGTGTTTCATGTCCCATAATATGGGGCAGAAATACTGTTCTGAAAGGTGACAGACTGTTTCCAATGATTTTGGTACTAAAATTCTGCTGTGGTTTTGTCAATAAAAGGTGATAAAAAAATATAATGGCGCAGCCACGTCACGCAAAATCGCCTCCGGCGATTTTATTTTTATTTGACATTGTAGCATTGATCGTTCAAATAGGGACACATGTTCAAGCAAGGTACAATAGCCTTCTTTAACTAAGCAATCCAAGATGAAAAATATGAGGAGATAGGCACATGACGGAAAACAGAATTCACAACTTCAATGCAGGGCCGGCGGCCCTTCCCTTAAGCGTATTGGAGGAGATACAAGCCTCCTTTCTGGACTTCAAAGGTTCGGGAATGTCCATCACGGAAGTGAGCCACCGTTCCAAGTGGTTTGATGAGGTGATCAATGATGCTGTCGAGCGCATCAAGCGGATCCTGGGCCTGGATGACCGCTTTCAAGTGCTATTTCTTCAGGGCGGGGCCAGCATGCAGTTTTGCATGATCCCCATGAATTTTCTGGCCGATGGGCAACAGGCAGATTACGTCAATACCGGAACCTGGTCCACCAAGGCGATCCAGGAGGCCCGGATTCAGGGAAAAACCATCAATGTCGCGGCCTCTTCGGAGGATGACAACTTTACCTACATTCCGGAAAACATCGCTTTCAGTGAGGGTGCCGTGTACGCTCATATCACGTCGAACAACACCATTAAAGGCACCCAGTGGGCTGAATTTCCGGATACCGGGGGAGTTCCGTTGATCGCCGACATGTCTTCGGATATTCTGAGCCGGTCCTTTGATGCGGACAAATTCGGTCTCTTCTACGCCGGCGCCCAGAAAAACATGGGGCCTGCCGGGGTTTGCGTCGTAGCCATACGGGAAGATTTTTTGAAGATGGTGCCGGAAGACATTCCCACCATGCTGAAGTATTCCACCTTCGCAGCCAAGAATTCCATGTTTAACACGCCCCCCTGTTTTGCGGTGTACACGGTTCAGTTGGTGCTGAAGTGGCTGGAGGAGAGCATGGGCGGTCTCGAAAAAATGGAGGCAGTGAATCGGCAAAAATCAGATATGCTGTACGGCCTGATAGATGCCGGCGGTTTTTATAACGGAACTGCAGCAGAGGGCAGCCGTTCCATGATGAACGTGACTTTCCGGCTGCCCACGGAAGAATTGGAACAATCCTTTGTTCAGGAAGCCCTTGCCAACGGGTTGGGCGGTTTGAAGGGGCACCGGTCCGTGGGCGGATGCCGGGCGTCGATTTACAACCCCACGCCGCTGAAAGCCATCGAGGCGCTCTGTGAGTTTATGAAGGAGTTTGAACGCAAAAACGGCTAACCCCAAAGCTGCAGATTTGGGATTCTATGCATTGCTCACCTGACGTCTGTTTGGGTGAGGGGATTTTGATGATAAAGCCGATCGCCATGGCGATCGGCTTTAAATTTTCCATGCTTCAGAAAGAACAGGACCTGTTCGATGACGTCATTGTGGCTCATGATGAAGGTGTGGCCATGCTCGACCACCAGAAAATCAGACATTTCAGCGAGCCGGGCGCTCTCCACCGAGGCTTTGCCGTCGTTGGGGCTGTCGAACATCCATGCAAACCAGGGATCTGATGTGACCGACCCGGCTATGACACCAATTGTGCCCGGGATGGGTTGCAGGGAATTGGGTTTGCTGTTCCTGTGCGTAGAAAGCTGCTGACCGGCCGGTCCCATCAAATTCTGAAAAACTTGGGCGTCCTTGAGATGGTCAACCACCTCGCTGCCGTGATTGGGAGGCGCCAGCATGACAATGTTGCCCAATTCGGGAATCACATTAGACTGGAGGTACTGCCTGACCAGGATACCCCCCATGGAGTGGGTGACAAAGTGAATGGCCCCGGCATTCCATTCCCTGCATTTACCAATGCCCGGCGGAATGAAGTTCGCGGCCAGGCTCTCGATGTCTGCCTCTCTTGAAGGGTATTCTTCGTTCCAGACCCGGTAGCCGTTGTTAATCAGCTTTTTTTCGATCTTTCCCATGGAATCGTCTGTTCGGCCCAGGCCGTGCAGAATGATGACACATTCTCTACCAGGCGGGCCGGCAGTCGCATTGGACGTGAAGAAAAACCATAAGGCGAGACAGACAAAGACTTTATGATATGAAAGGTGTGTCATCATTAATTTCCCGGCGTGGCTGCGGAGGCCTCCTCACATATATTCTTTTTCCCCAATGAGATATCCGAGAAAAAGAGGGTAATGCCCACTGGCCCCAGTAATACGGCACCGGAAAATTTCGCCGCGGTAAAGACGGTGCGGGTTGGATCCAGGATAAGGTGCGGCCTCTTAAGGGTCCCCCCCAGGCCAAATGGTTGTGACAGCTCCTTGAGGGAAAAACTGATATAGCCGACATGCACGTCCCCAAAGCCTTTTTTAGGGGAGGGTTTGATGCCGATATTGAGGCGTTCTGTTTTTAGATCGATGGTACCGGCCGATGCCAGGGCCGTCTGTTCGGTGTCGAGAATCATCTTGAAGTCGGCCAGTCCGTCCCTGATGGTGGCGGTGGTGATGAGACAGTTGATGGCGGTGTGCGGGGGATGTTTGATAAACGGATTGATCAGATCCAGGATGTTGCTGCCCAGGTATCTTTCCAAAAGGGCCAGTTGTCGGCTTTCGATCCGGCCGTCATGGATGTCCAAATGCACTTTTCCGTCGAGTCCCACCATCAGAGCGGCCACGGAGTTGCCGCTGCCGTGCAGGTAGATGGATGTGTTCAAGGTTCCCTGGAGGGTGCTTTCCTGATCCAGCTGTTCGAGCATGGGGCCGATATCGAAGTGATGAACGGCCAGGCTGGTGGCCATGAACAGGGGGGACTTGCTGGCCTGCAGGACAAATGTGCCCTCGGCCGTTCCTCCTCCTATGCTGAATTTCAAGGGGTCTACATTCAAATCGCCTTTACTGAGCTGCAGGCTGATTTCAACATCGTTGACGGCGATATTTTGAAGAAGCAGCTCCCTGGCCTGAAAGGCTACAGTGATATCTAAAAGATGGAGGGCGGTTAGATTAAAGGGCTCCCTGGAAAAAACACGGTCCTTGGGCGTGGCCGACCTGGATGGCATCTGGGGGAGGCGGTCGCTCTTTCCGAAAATTTTTATAAGCGGGCGCAAGTCCATTTTTTTTGATGAAAGGGCTGCGTTCATTTTAGGGCGGTCAAGAGACAGGTCCAGGGAGGCGGCTCCGGAGAGATTGCTGTCGCCATAGCTCGCTTCAAAGGAGGTGACGGTGATTTTTTCCAATCGGGGGTCATTGAGCCGGCCCATGGCATGGAACGGTTTGCCTTTGATAAATCCACTGCCGTACGCGTTGTTGAGAATGGAAAGGTCTTGGCTGTCGATGGTAAAATCGAGGGTTACTTCACCAAGTGGATCCAGGTTTCCAATGCTTCCACGCAACATGACGGCGATGGTGCTTTCTCTGCCCAGGCGGAGCTCCAGGTGTGTTATGGCCGGCACGCCGCTCGCCTCTGAAAGTGTGAAGGCCAGCTTGAGCGGTCCCATGTCGGGAATATTTTTCAACGGGTCGATTTCCTCAAGCATGATGGGGACCAGGGAGAAATGGTCGGCTAAAATTTCCGAATCCACCACCGGGTGCTCGCCGGCCAGATTGAGGTCCGCCCTCCCCGTAAAATGGTTACGGGCCAGCATGAGGTCAAGCTTGCGCAGCAAGATGTTGTGGGGCGCATGCCCGGAGATTTCACCGGACAGCGCATAGGCACCCTTCAGGGGGATCCTTCGGCCGGCAATGGACTCGATGCTGGAAATGTTCCTGCCTGATGCCTGAAACTTAAAGTGCATACCCTGCATGCCCGTTAGGTTGCCCATTGATCCGTTTATGTGCATGCGAATGAATTCATCTTTCCCAAACGCCAGATCAAAATTTTGAAGACGATGGCCGGTAGCGGATAATACAGCGCTGGCCTTGATCTCCAGGGGACCCAAATCTTTTTTTAACTTCAGCCTGTCCAAAACGGCGCTTTGTCCCTCATTCAGTGCTTCCAGGGAGATATTTTTCGTGCCGAGGTACACAGATGCAACAATATTTGACTTGGAGCGTTTGATGACGGATCGGCCATGAAAATTGTTTGCAGCAGCTGATATTTTCACATTTTCGATGTGAAAAGCGGTCTTGTCAGGTCTGAGCAGTTTACCCGAAAGGGAATACGGTCCTTTGAATGGAATGTCTTGGCCGACCACTTTCGCAAGGTTAGTCAAGTCGGTTCCCTTGACGGCAAGGTGCAGATCGGCCCCTGTCATGGTCAGCAGGTTCTTGATGGAGCCCTTGAGATTAAGCTTTGCCAGATTTTCAACCTGGGTTTGCAAATTGATTCTTTCCAGCGTGGGGTGCTCAATGGGGCCGGACAGCTCGAACTCAAGCCGGGAGGGGCCCACCGAAGACAGGTTCTTGTGCAGGTTGTCAGGTAATATCTTTGGAGCCAACAGTTGCTCAAGGTTCAGCCGGCTGGAGAAGAGATTGACGTGCAGCATTGGATACTCGTGGTTCATTTCGAGCCCCAGGGAGCCGTTGATACTGTTTTTACCTAGAATGATCTTGAGCTCGGGTACGTGGATTGCCTTGTGACCCGCCATCAAGAGGGTGCCTGATATGGCGTACGGCCCTTGTACTGGCAGCGGTCGATTGGTGAGCTTCTGCAGATGGGCCAGATCCTTTCCTAAAATGTGAAAGTTGAGATGGAGGTCCTCAAGGGGGCTTACGTTGCCCACAGTGCCGTTGACAAACGCCTTGAACAGGTTGTCGTGCCCCATCTGCAGTTCCAGGTGCTCAACACTGACCCTGTCCAGGGATCCGCTCATGCGGGTTTTGAGGGCCAAGGGGCCCAAGGTGGTATTTTCCGATTGAAGCTGCATTTCAAGCACAGGATGCGCCCGGGTGAGGTCCAGATCCATTTGGCCCTGGATGGTTCTGTCCCCCATGCTGACAACAAAGTCATCAAGGCTGTACTGGTTTTTGGCAGTATCTGAAAAAGTGACTCTTGCCGTGAGGGGGGCTTTGAAAGGGGGGGGCGGCACGCCTGCCAGGTGCATCAGGTTGCCAGTGTCTCGTGTCTGTATGCCGAGGTCCAGATCAAAACCCTTCATTGCGATAAGGTCGCCGACCATGCCGGCGATAGAGAAGGATACCAGGTCAGGGGCTCCGATCTGTACGGCCAGCTTGTCGATGGCGAGTCGTCCCGGTCGGTCGGTCAATTCTGCTTTGACCGTGAAAGCCCCTAGATCGGGGACAGATCCCCTACCTACCAGGCCGGCCATTTCACGGGTCGAGGGTCCGTCAGCCGTGAAGTGAAGGGAGATGTCTTTCAGATGCACCGGATCCCGGATGTCACCCTTCAGTTGGGCCGAGGCGCCGCCCAGACGACCGCTTAGATCCACAGGCAGGATAAAACCGGGCTGTATCCAGGCTATGATGGGGCCGATGCTGCCATCCAATGAGCACGGCAAGTCTCTGAAATTGCCTTCAAACAGGATTTGTATGGATTTGTCCAGACCGGGGATGTCGGCTTGCAGGTCGTCCACACGGACGGAGGCATTCAGGTCCCACCTTTGATCGTTGTATTCAAAATAACCGTTTTGAATCAAAATGTCGTTAAAGGCCAGAACCGGAACGGCAACCTCCTCCTCTGTTTCAGGGATGTCGAACAGAAAATTCGACACGCCTGCCTGGTTGAATTCCAAAAGAACTTCAGGTCCCTGAAGTCGAATGTGGGAAAAACGGAATTCACCACGCAGAATGGATTTAAGAGATACGGAAAATGCCGCCTGTTTAACCCGCACCATGTGCGGTTTGGATCCCCAGGAGGCATTCTGAAAAGCGATATCTTCCGCCATAAGGGTAGGGGGCCATAGCTCCAGAAGTCGGATATCCCCGTTGATGGTCAGTTCGCGGCCGGTGTAATGCTTGACCGTTCGACTGATGAGAGGCTTGAACCTGTTGAGATCGAAAAAATAGATCACAGCGGCAGCGATGCCCACCAGAAGAATAACGACCAGACCGGGTATGATTATCTTTTTTTTCTTCAACATGTGCCGGCTACTTCCAACCCAATGTGATTATTCAAACAAATTCAGCCCTTTAAACTTCTACCTTTTTCATTTGCAAGATACAAGGTAGTTTTGGTTGTGTCAAAAGTGTAATATTCGTATATAGCACTATATATTTGTATAAAATTATAAAATAAATTTCAATAATGTCATTTTGGCACTATGATAAACAGGCGACATTATTGCCCGTTTCGGCAGCATGATTTCCGACCAGAACTATGTATATACCGAATTAATGAAATCGCGGAGGGTTATCAGTTGAGAACAGGATTGAAAGACAAGCATATTGTCATTACAGGTGCATCAGGCGGAATTGGATTCGATGTGGTATCACGTTTCCTGGAAGAAGGTGCCAAGGTGACAGCATGCTACCATAGTGATCCACGGGGTCTGAAAACTCTCTTGGATGCATTCCCCGGGAAATTGAATAATGTAAGCGCGGATGTTCAGGACGAATTTTCAGTCGAGTCTCTTTTTATAAAAGCAAACGCTGCTTTCGGAAGAGTCGATGTTGCTGTGGCAAATGCCGGCATCGCCTCTCACGAGGGAGTGGCCATACATGCAATGTCTATCGATCGATGGCACAAAACCCTGGCAGTGAACCTGACTGGTGTATTTCTCTGTGCAAAACATTTTATTGCAAACTTGAAGATGTATCCAGGGGATGATGCATCCCTGGTTATAGTGGGATCGACGTCCGGGGAATTTGGCGAAGCTGGGTATTGTGATTATTCCACGTCCAAAGCCGGGCTTAAAGGTCTGTTGCTGACCTTGAAGAACGAAATTGTTCATCTTAGCGTACGCGGACGCGTGAATTTGGTCAATCCGGGATGGACCGTGACACCCATGGCGGAGGTCGCTTTAAACGATAAAGCCATGGTGTCGAAAATTTTACAGACCATTCCGCTTCGCAAGGTCGCAGCACCTGCCGATATAGCCCATGCCATTCTATACCTCGCTTCCGATAAATTGGCAGGACATGTGAGCGGTCAGACCATAACAGTTGCCGGCGGCATGGAGGGACGGGTGCTGTTCTCAACAGATGAAGTTATGGATGATATCCGTCAATAGGCTGGAAAAATCGAAAACGACCCCTATTCATCGGGGAACTCGGGTGGCTTTTTCTCCTGGGCATGTGGCTATATCCTTTATTATTGAAGGGCTCACTGGGCCTGGTTACCTACTTTCCTACTCCGGCAACGATCTCCGGCATGATTTCCCCGGCTTTGCCCTCGATGCGGATATCGGCCCAGCTGTCCAGTTCGGTGGGGCCGAGGTTGATGATCACCAGCTTGGCCCCTCCCTCACTTGCATACCTGGGGATAAGTGACGCCGGATAGACGGACAGTGTCGATCCCAGGACGATGCAGAGGTCGCAGTCCCTGGAGCGCTGTTCGGCTTCAGAAAGCACCTCAAAAGGCAGCTGCTCGCCGAACAACACTGCATCAGGCTTGAGCATGCCGCTGCAGTTTTCACAAACAGGCTCGTCGATATCGGCGCCTATCCATTCCACGACGGTCTGCATGGGAAACCGGCTGCCACAGTCCAGGCATCTGGCATGGCTCAAATCACCATGCAACTGTAAAACCATTTCATCGGGAAGGCCTGCCTTCTGGTGCAGTCCATCAACGTTCTGGGTGACGACCCCATACAGCTTGCCTGTGTTTTTCAGCTCTGTGATGGCGTGGTGGGCTGGGTTGGGATCGGCCTTGAACATGGAGAGATCGCCGTCCGACAGAAGGTCCCAGTGCAACTTACGGGCTCTCTTGTCGGACATGAATTTTTGGATGGTGAAATCTTCGGGGTCGTATTTGCTCCAGATGCCGTCCGCCCCCCTGAAGTCGGGTATGCCCGATTCGGTACTGATCCCCGCGCCGGTGAATACCAGCACCTTTTCCGAATTGCGGATCAGGTCCGCTACTTCCGCTATTTGTGCTTTCAGCTTGTCCATATGAAATGTTTCTCCCGTGGGGTTTCAACCACAATTAATTAAAGATTGATATCGCTGGGCGATATCAATCTTTAATTATCTTTGACAGGTCCGGCATGGTTTCCGGCTTGTCTCTGTGCATGTAACGGCTTTCTCCGTCGCGGGCGGTAACGTTTTCATATACGCCGTCGTCCTTTTTGACGAGTTTGGTAAAGCCGAGATCGCGCAGTTCGCTGTTTGTTTTCGGCGCGCTGATGCCTACCAGGGATATCAGTTTTTTGACAGGCCGGCCGCAGGCAGGGCAGGCAACAAGCTGTTTTTCTGCAAGGGGCTGGGTTACCTCGAAGGGATCCCCCAGGCTGCAGGGTGATTCAACATGTTCGTATTCATATACTGGCATAACAATTCCCTGGGTTCATTTCCATTCAGCGTTAAGGCATCTTTTGACCAACCAGACGCAAAGGATCGACAGGCGTGCTGCCCACGCTGACCCCCCAGTGGAGGTGCGGTCCGGTGGTCCGTCCGGTCTGGCCTACGCGGGCGACGACTTCACCCTGGCGCACAAGATCCCCTTCCTCGACTGCCACGCTGTCCAGGTGGATGAATATGGAGGTGACGCCCAGGCCATGGTCGATCATCAGCACATTACCCATGAGAAAGGTGTCTTCAGCCACCAGCCGGGCAATACCGTCCGCCGGGCTTCGGGCAGGCGTTCCCCGGGGAGCGGCAATATCGAGGCCGGAGTGAGGGGCACGGGGCTCGCCGTTCAACACGCGCTGACTTCCAAAAATGCCTGAAATTCTGCCTTTCACCGGCATGATAAAGCCTTTTTTCAGGAACAGCGGCATAACATAGGGCGGCGTCTTGCGGACGGCCTTGATTTTCATGCGATCCGTTTCAATTTGCATGCGCTCGGTCTGCCCCGGGTTCACATGGTTTTCGGCCAGGCCGTCGATGTGCTGCACACGCCATTCATATTTGAGCGTTTGAATGGTGTGGGATGCGGTGCTGTTTTTATTCCGGGCCTTAACCAGAAGGTCTCTTTTAAGATCCCTGGGGACGGCTACCACGAAGTGCCCTTGAGAACCGATAAGCTGGGGACGACCATTGACCCATATCTTCGATCCAGGATCTACGCGGCCGACAACCAGGTCTCCCTGGAATGACCTTTCCGGAAGCTGAAGGTCCAACCCCCATGTGATTTGGACGGCCAGAATCCATAAGACGGCTGCGGAGCACAACCGCCGCCATTTGAAAAGAGAAAAACTGCTAAGCATGAGAAGCATCCATATCGGTTTCGTTAAAAACAGTCAACTGCTTCTGTATACTACATCCATCCACAAAAGGCATGCCCGTATTTTGAGTTGAGATTCAAGGTTCTGACACGCCTGGTTCGCCTCATGGCTCCCATTCTTTAATCATTTTCCACTTAAACCTTCAGCTAATCTGAAGGTCCAAGCTTTGCTATGCGATTAGGTGCGTGACTATATTTTACCACCTGTTCACTTCGTTCACTCGACACGGAGAGCACAGAGTTGATTTCTTTTTTCTTCAATCGGGTCAGCATGATGCCAACCGCAATACGTTATCCTGCTTAGTCGGACTTAGGGGAGGGTCTATTGGCGGTTGTGCGCTTTCCCGCGATGAAGTATGAAGCAGTTGCAATCAGCAACAGGCCTATAATGGTTCCGGCCAACGGGCGGGCCGTGCCATCGTGAAAAATGCTCAGGCTTAAGGCAGCCAGGGCGCCCATGACCATGGGAATGGTGTTGGCCATGGCAGAAGCGACACCAGTGGGACGGTCGGTGGCATCGATGGCTTTCATGGGGGCAATGGCAAAAACCGGTCCCATGCCGAAGGTGGTCACGGAAAAAAGCAAGGTGAGCCCAATGGTTGACAGGTGCCCGCTGAACACGGTTGCGGCAAGGCCCATGGCGCCGGTAGCTGAAATGATGAGGCCAACACGCAGGAGCAAGCTCACAGGCAGCTGGCCTGCAATTTTCTGGGTGACCATGTTGGAAACCATGTAAGCCAGGACCGGCCCGGTCATGAAAAGTCCATAATACTGGGTGGGTACGGAAAGATAGGAGATCAGGATGAAGGGGGCTGCCGTGATCATGGCCATGATCGTGCCCGATCCGGCTCCGGTCATAATGGCGTAGTTCATAAATTCCCGGTTTTCTAAAAGGTTGATGTAGTCCCTGATAATCAGGCCGGGCCTGACAGCAGCCCGAGTGGGCGTTGATGTTTCCGGCAGGACTCTCCAGACAATCACCGATGTAATGGCGCCGAAAAGTGTGATCAACAGGAAATTGGCACGCCAGCCAAACAGCACATGGATATACCCCCCGATGATCGGTGCTGTTGCCGGTGCCAGGGCGATGGCCATGCCGTACACAGCCATGGCCTTCACCCGGTGGGTGTCTTTGAAAAAGTCATGAATGATGGCGTACACAAGCACGGCTTCGGCAGCAGAGAACACTCCCTGAAAAATACGGATGGCGATGAGCTGAGAGATGGATTGGGCCGCAGCGCAGGCCAAGCTGACCACTGTGAAACCAACCATTCCCAGCAGCATGGTGGGACGCCGCCCAAACCGGTCTGAAGCCGGGCCGTATATGAGCTGCATTAAACCGAAGGCCAGGGCATTGAGGCTCAGGGACAGCTTGACCACCGCCGGTGTGGTGTGAAAATACGCCGACAGGTGAGGCATGCTGGGCGTATACAGATGGGTGGACATCATGGCGGTTACGGTGGCCATGATCAATCCGGTCAATATCGCCCTTTTTTTATGTCCTTTATGTTGCTGCACACAATACTCCCATACGTAAGCAGTGTTTACGCTGATCTTTCACTTTTTGTTTCGAGTGTTTGTCAAACAAATTGCCTTGAACGCGGACAGGGGGGGGGAAGTTTGGAACGATAGGTCAAAACAGCCAAAAATGCCTGGTCAGCAACAGCGATGGTATTTTGGCTCAAACAGGACGGCGTTTCGATCGCATCAAGGCCTGGGCTTGTTGCGTCTGTCGGACATGTCTCGTCTATTGTCATCCATTCTGCGCTCGGGAATGTGCATAGCATAAGAAAATTGACGTCTGTCGGCACCGCAACGGCGGCCGTGGTTGTCAACACACGATACTCTGTTCATGTTCTTCTTCCTCCTGATGATGGATGGATGGGTGTTACCATGCAATGCATTTAAAATAAAGAACGAATTGTGGTTCTGGAGGGCGTTGCTATGAATCGGTGTCAGATATGGATACGGCATCATTAATTGACCAATAGTTGACAATTGAGCTGTTCATTTTGTTCAACTAAATCCATTATCACAACATGTAGGGGTTTGTCAATGAAAAAAGCCACATATGGTGCTGTTTCATAAGACGCCTGCCATGGTCAAACAAACTGGACTCCCATAAATGTGCTGTCCACCCACATGACCGTGGCCTTGCGTTTGACGTTTTGGGCTTTATTGCTGAAAGGAATGGTGATGATGATCTGCTCCCCGGGGGTGATGATGGGCATGCCGCCCGTACGGACCAGGGCTCCACCCCGGCTGATATTTTTTATGGTCGCCGTGTATGCTTTTTTAGAAACCGAGAAATATACCTCAGCTTCATATTTTTTTCTTTCATCCCGCCTTCGGAATTGATCGAAATCACGATCCGTATCCATGTGCAGTGCTTCCTCTTAATGTTAAAATTTGAAATACTTATTTCAAGTGAACATAACATGTTTACAATATCATGCAAACAAAATGTTGGCGACATGATTCCGGGGCAACGGCTGCAACGGGCGCCCCTTGCGATTGATGAAAAATCCTGATAGATTTCCAAATACTTGATCCTGGCTACGAAAAGACGCATACCGAAAAAAGCAGTTATTTGTGAAAGGAGAGATGCATGACCATTCCCGAACCCGCTACCGAGGCGCCGTCAAAGGAGGAACTCGATCTCAGGATTGCCAACCTGCGCTCCATGATGGCTGAAAAAGGGCTGGATGTATATGTCGCCGCCCACACGGACAATGTTTATTACCTGACCAATTTCGCCTATCTGCCTTTTGAGAGGCCCTTTTTTCTGGTGGTTCCGGCGACCGGCATCCCGGTTCTGGTCGTACCGCTTCTGGAGGTCAGCCATGCCAGACAGCGTGTTCTGATCGATGTGGAATACAGCACCTATGAGGAGTATCCGGCACCGGTAGGCAACGGATACGTGGATACCCTGAAAGCGGTTGTCGGCCACAGCCTGACGGTGGGGATCGAGTCATCCCTGTCAGTCGCTCACCAGAACAGCATGCCCGGCAAGCTGGTGGTTGCCGATCTGATCGATGAAGCCCGGCTGGTGAAAACAGACTATGAAATCGGCCGTATAATCTATGCCGCGGGTGTCACCGAAGTGGGCATGAAAAAAGCCCTTGAGCAGTGTACGCCGGATGCGGCTCTGGCTACGATTTACAGTGAAAGTTCCCGCGAAATGATGGTCAAGGTGCTGTTCGAGGTCCCGAACCCCAATCTGCTGGTGACCAAATTTTTGGCCGCTGTCTGGCCGGAAGCCCTTTCCGCCCAGCCGCACTCGGTTCCCGGCATGTTCGATACGCTCAAGGAGGGTGGACCCAACGTGGCCATCATCACTGCCCAGGCCAACGGTTATTCAGCAGAATTGGAGAGGACCTTTTTCATCGGGCATGTGCCGGATGGGGCTAAAAAGGTATTCGACATATCCATGGAAGCCCGGGAAAAGGCGTATACGCTGGTTAAGCCGGGTGTTCGGGCCGAGGATGTTGATCGTGAGGTGCTGCAGGTCATCAAAGATGCCGGGTACGCTGACAAGATCCTGCACCGCACCGGCCATGGGTTCGGCATCACCGGTCACGAGCCTCCCTGGGTTGCCCTGGGCAGCAGTCATGTTCTGGAGAAGAACATGGTCATCAGCATCGAACCCGGTATCTATGTCGAGGGTGTGGGCGGGTTCCGGCACTCGGACACGGTTCTGGTTACAGATGACGGGTGTGTGCCCCTGACACAATACGCGGACAAATTGGAGGATTTAATTTTAAAGTCATGAACAAGAAAAATGATACCCCGGTTTCCTTTGAAGATACAGCCATCGCTTTTAACAGAAAGTCGGACAGGGAACTCTTTTTGTCCTTCCTGATCTTCTGGCTGACAAAAAGTCCTTTCCTGGTGAAGTTTCTTTCCCGGGCAGCCAGGTTTGCCCTGGCCATAGGCCTGCCCGTAAAACCCCTGATCAAGGCCACGGTGTTCAAGCAATTCTGCGGCGGGGAAACCAAGGCCGAATATACCAGAGTGATCAACAGCCTGGCCGGCTCTTCCATTGGCACCATACTTGATTATGCGGTGGAAGGAATTGAGGACGAAAACGGTTTCGAGGCCACTAAGCAAGAACTGATTCAAATCATCAGGCAGTCCCGGTCGAACCCGGATATCCCCTGCACCTGTATGAAAATGAGCGCCATCGGGACATCCGATCTTTTTGAAAAAGTCACTTCAAAACAAGTGTTGTCAGATGCTGAGAGCAAGGAATGGGAAAACCTGAAACGGCGTCTCATGGAAATTTGTGAGGCTGCATTTCAGGCGGACAAACCCATTTACATCGATGCAGAGGAGAGCTGGGTCCAGGGTGCCATGGACGACCTGGCGAAGAAGATGATGGCAAAATACAATAAACAAAAGGCCATCGTGTTTACCACGCTGCAGATGTATCGGTGGGATCGCATCGATTACCTGAAGCAATTGATAGCAGATGCGGAGTCAGGGCCTTATCATTTGGGTATCAAGTTTGTGCGCGGGGCTTATCTGGAAAAAGAACGCGAAAGGGCCCTTCTCCAAGGGTATGTTTCCACCATCAACGCCACCAAGGACGACACGGACCGGGATTTTGACGAGGCCGTGAGGATTTCCATGGAGCACATCGATGCGGTCGAGATTTGCGTAGGCACCCACAATGAAAAAAGCTGCCGGCTGATGGCTGAGCACATGCGGGCGTACAAGCTTCCCAACAACCACCCGCACATCTATTTCTCCCAGCTGTTCGGGATGAGCGACAACATCAGCTACAACCTGGCCCATGCAGGCTACAATGTCAGCAAATACCTTCCCTTCGGGCCGCTGGAGTCGACACTGCCCTATCTCACCCGGCGGGCGGAAGAAAACACGGCCATCGCCGGTCAGATGAGCAAGGAGCTCGAGGTGATCGTCAAGGAGCGCGAGCGCAGGAAAGCGGCTCACACCTGAACCCCAGAGGACGGAAACCAGAGTCACACAAGACGGAGATCAGAATATCAGAACGTGAGAAGGTAAGTCGGTGATCAGTGACCGGTAGTCGGCGAATCTCTATCCGCAAATTCCAGAAGACAGAGAACGGAAGACAGACTGCCAATGCATCAGAAGAAATATTAGACGGGATTAACAGGATTATTATGGAGAGCGCGCTGTCTGCTATTTGCGTATAGCCACCTTGTACCTTATACCGTTTACCTTACACCTAATTTATATCATGTAGATCCTGTTAAGCATGTCAGATATGTACAATCCGAAACCCGAAGGTCTCTGTGAGCTACGACATCAAGGTGCCGTTCAATGTGATTGTCAAAAGCGTAGGAACCTCAAATGGAGCAATTGAACTCAAAGGATCGCACGGTGATACCGAGATTAGTACCTCGAATGGTACTATAGATGTTGAGGATTCCAAGGGTGATATCGATGCGAGTACAAGTAATGGTACCATCAAGATCAAGGACGTCACAGGATACGTGAGCGCCCGCACCAGCAACGGTTCCATCAGGGTTGAGCGGACCACCGGTGTGGTCGTGTTGGAGACCTCCAACGGCACCATAGAAACGGACGTGCGGGGCGTAGGGGAAAACGGCTTGCGCGTTCGCACCAGCAACGGTGCCATCGAACTCAAAATCGATCCAGCGCTGGACATCGATTTGGAAGCAAAAAACTCCAATGGGAAAATTACGGTTAAAGACCTGGAAGTCGTTGTCCAGGAAATCTCCAAAACATCCCTGCGTGGCAGGTTGGGCGAAGGCGGAAAGAAAGTTTCGTGTCGAACATCGAATGGGGCTATTGAGCTGAGTAGCTTGAATTGAAGTCCTTACATGACGCTGAACGATTTGTCCTGGAAGGCTATTGGATCAATCAGTCTGCTCAAAAAACTGGGAATGGGTTTCGAAAAAAAACGTTAAGATGTCTGACGACGATCCCGGAACTGTTTTCTACTCCTGAAAATTGTATATAGTTCCAATGATGTTGCAGTTATCAACGCACCCAATTTTTATTTTGGTTCGATTAAATTATTTTCATGTAAATTATCAATCACAGCCTTGATCACTTCATCGACAATCTGTTCTTGGGAACTTTTGCCCCATGACTCTGATACCCCTGCCCAGATAAGTTTATCCGTTTTTACATGGTACAAATTCGTTTCCAACCAGAGCGTAGTGCTTGTGCTTGAATATCCCCGATCATAAGCATAACTGTAACGGCTGAGATAAAAACCATGGAAGCCTCTTTGTCCGGTAACGCCCCGCGTGTAGACATCTTCTACCTTTTTGTCAATCAAATGCGTGATGATCACAGCGTCGTTTTCGTATTGATTAACCGCATCCAATATGGTCTCTCTTTCCATTTCCAAATCTGGAGGCATAGGGATGACTGCTTCGCTGGAGATGGCGTCAACACCAACAAATTTGAGGCGCGCAACGAACTTTTGCTCATAGGCCCGCCGATTGTGCTCATTTCCGGTAATCGCTATGACAAGAATGTCAGATACGGGCTTCCCATGATAAATATCTTCAACCGGCTTTTCGGTGAGTTCTGTTCCCGCACAGGATATAATGAAAATTACTAAGGAAAAAAGACAGCTGAAATTTTTAACAATGTGTTTTATCATAAACGTCACTATACCAGATATTTATCCTGGTGGCTATGCTGAAGTGATTGAGGTGCTTTTTGACCACTGGTTGCACCCATGTAGATAGCCGCCAGGGATAGGGCCACCCCGACCCACGCCATGGTAGAGGTATGGCGGTCGAAAAAAACTACGTCTCACACTGCGGAAAAGCTGATCATCACAGCGCCAAGCGTGGTTCTTAACATAGCATTGTCTGAGAGTCGGATGTTTCCAACACGCATAGGGCCTTTGCTTTCATCTTAAAAGAGTGTAATTGTGCCTGATTTTTTCAACGGCAATGCTCTTGCACAGCGGGCAGGCTTTTTTTCCCAGGTCCATAGGGGAGGCTTGAAGCTTGATCGTTAGGTGTTCGAGATCCTGAGCCTCGCCCCTCCATCCACATGACAGGCATTTTATTCGGTTGGTTGATTTCATTCCATGATCATATCATATTTCATGGGTGATTGGGTACGTTTTTGACTTGAAAGACATACTTGATTGACATCCTATAATGATGGTATCAGTACTTTGGTCATAAATTATTGATAACATATTCCAGATATTGTAATTATCCAGGAACTGACTTGCCATCCCCTGGGCATTTTCCTATAAAAGGTAGTATTTGCCGTGTTTTCTTAACATGGAGGTTTCATGAAAGCTGCAATTCAATACGGTCCTACATTGACAAGACTTATGATTGCATTGGGTTTTTTAGGTTTGTTGGGGTGCAGTGATGGATCCGGTGCATCTGGCCAGTCAACGCAATCATTTAGTGCTCAAGTTGTCATGGGGCCAATTATCGAGGCAAACGTTAGGATTTTTCTGCCAAAAGATATGATTAATTCCAACAAGACCGGAGAACAGGCAAGCCCTATTGCGATTGGTTCAACGAAAGACGCCGAACTGCTTGATGATGCCGGAGAATTTGTAGTTGATATCCCAACAGACCATCTTGAGGAACCAATTTATATTAGTGTATCAGAAGGATATGATGTTGATGTTGATGATGACGGGCAACGTGATTTGGATCCAACCTTTAATAATATAGAGTTCAATTTTATTGTTCCTTCCGCACATGATTTATCAGATTTAAAACTTACGACCAAATTTAATCCTTTGTTATTGCTGGCGTCTCAATACGCTATCGGCACCCTTTATGAACAAGATGAAATCAGCACGGAAGAGGTAAAAAATGTATTAAAATGTGTAGCTAAAGCGTTTCTCATTGGTGAGGACAAAGATGGTGATGGAATTGTTGATGATCTTGATGGAGACAATCACCCGGATGATATTAATAGCGATGGCATTATTGATTGGAAGGACATTATAACGTTTAATCCTACATCAGACGAGGATAGGACTAAGTGCCGAATGCCGTGGGAGCACCTTTTAACACAGATTGAACGTCAAAGAAACGGCTACATTGCTGATCTTCAATTGGGATATACTAAATATTATTCATTTGATCCTCACGTTATAACAAGTTTTGAGAATGGCAGTGTGATGTATCCAATCGACTATGATGGAGATGGAGAATGGAAAACAGAACAAGACTTTTATGATTTTTATGATTTAATCTTTTCTACGAATCTAAATGAATATAAGTTGCGAGATTTGGTCGAAGGTCAAGGTTTGATAGGCGGCAATGTCGAATTTCCGGAACAGATTGATCTGTTCTATGGTTATTTCGGTTATAATGAAGGAACAAATGAATGTGAGTATAAACAAAATGTTGTGACTGGAAATTTGCCTTTGTGTATAAGTTGTTTAGACGTTAGTGATAGTTTTCTCAATAACAGCGGCATATCTGTTTATGTTGGAAGCTTTATTTACGACCCCGAGAGGGCGCCTGAAGGCGTTTATTCGGTCACATACACAGTAGGAGATGATCAGAATAAACAAACACATGAGGATAGTTTTTATATACATGAAATTAGTGAACAAACCTACGTATATGTGATACCACAGGTTTTTATTGATGACCAAAAGCGTATTGATCATATTACGTTACGCTTTGAAGACGTAAATGGGAATGAGTTGAAAGACCCACCAATTTTACATTGTGGTATCTGGATGAATCCCATCTGGGATGATAGTGAAATGGCCAACCGGCTCCTCCGGGGAGACGGATACTATGATACAAGTGTAAATCTTTATAATTACAATATTAGGTATTTAGATATAACGAAGCCAATCTACCCACTGAACAACGGGAATAAAATCTTTATAGAGGATGTTGTCCCGATTTATATCGGAATTAGGACCGGTGATGGAGTTGAAAGACACTTTGGGTTTGGTATAGATGGTGATTATTTACCACAGTTGGATACCTTGGAAACAAATGGTTCCTCTGTGTCTGCTACTTACATCAGTTCCGCTAAAACTGATAAGCCTGTTGATCGAATCCGTTACAGATTTGACAATACAGACTGGTTTGAAGTAGCTGGCGCAACTGTGAATCCTGAAATACCAACCGGGGCTTCCACATTCTATATTACCGCCACGGACGATTCTGGTTTCTATCGCTATCCCCCAAAAGAATTATCGGTAGAATAATGAGTCATAACTATTGAAAAATAAGCATTCCGATCAAACTCCCCGGCCTCATCTTATCTGCTGGGTGGAGTGATGGAAATGGTGGATGAGATTCTGAAGGATATGTCCGAGGCTTTTGACCGCCTTTAAAGGGATAGGCACTGCAGGTCGACACGGGGAGATTCCCCCGCAGATAACAAAAAGGGTGACCGGTAATACCGGCCCCCTTCTTTTTTGACAACTCCACCAGATTCATGTCAAACTGTAGGGAAAAGACTTCCTAAGAGGCCGTATATCTGGAGATCTCGGAAAAGTAACCCTATGGGGGGGGATAGCGATGGCCATGACCCTGCCTGCAACTGCAACGCGGGAAATCATTGATGTGAATATTGTGCAAATATCGATCATTATATTGGCTCTGCGGTTCCGGTGGTTCAAAAATAGCAGATAAAATGGGATGTCAAAACCAGCCAAGACAAGTGCGAGAGAGAGGATTTTGATGGGCTATTTGGATTTTGATGACGAAAAGGAAAATTTAATAATAATCAGATCGGCGTTACACCGTAGGAATCTATTCATGGACGAAGATGATCAGTGGGAGGTGCACGGACCTCATCCGGATATGGATTATCAGGTATTCACAGGACGTGCTTATGAGCAGCCTCCGGCGGTCTACACCATTTGCACCTGTAAAACCACTGGATTTGATAGCTGTAAAAAACACCATAATGGAATCTATGTGGCGATCTATCCGAAGGCTGTGTATGTGATCCAAGCTCCAGAAGACTGGTTGAAGGTTAACCAGGAAGACAGGATCACAATTAAAAAGTGAGGACAAGCTATAGGTGCTGCCCGGCAGGGTGGTCATCTCACTGGCGTATTTCGAATGGCCACAATGATCTCTAATTTCTCTTTGATGGTCATTGCATAAAATTCACCATCCGGAATTTCATCATGGGCGTACTTGATCCACAATTCATAATCCCGGGCAATTTCATCATCCGTGGGCCTCACAGCAACTTACTCCGGCGGCGGGGATTTATCTTTTCTATTGCAATGCTCTTGCATTTCGGGCAGGCTTTTTCTTCCAGGTTCATAGGGGAAGCCTGAAGCTTGACCGTCAGGTGTTTGAGATCCTGGGCCTCTCCCCTCCATCCACACGACAGGCATTCCATTCGGTCGGTTGGTCTCATGCCACTATCATATCATATTTCATGGCTTATTGGGTACATTCTTGATTTGAAAGGCATACTTGATTGACATCCTATAATGATGGTATCTGTACTTTGGTCAAAACGGTAATATTCGCCATTTATGTAG
>JAOZRT010000278.1 GCA_029940035.1 Desulfobacterales bacterium | reverse complement strand
AGGGTCAACCAGAAATGAACATCGAACATCCAACGCCCAACATCCAACGTCGAATGTGGCTTGTCGGCTTATAGCATTCAGTTTCAGACCGCTGACCACAAGCTGCTCTGAAGCTCCGTCTTCTGTGGCTCTGTCCTCTGTCGCTCCGGTCTCTCGTCTTCCGTCCTGTGTCTTCTTTTTTTTTTGCCGCAGACATACGCAAAGCCGTCTACAGCTTACCCTCTTACCTTCCGAAATTCCGGCCCCTGGGTCTTCTGTGGTTCCGGCCTCTGTGGCTCTGAGGTTCTGTCCTCTGTCTTCCGGCCGTCACGTCATCCCCATCGACGACTCAATCTCCTGGATTCTCTCCTTGAGGTGTTCGCGTTCTTCGTCGGAAATATCCTCGGCATGCAGACGTCGCTGGAGACCCAGAAGCAGCATCTCCTCGCGATATTCGAGGCAGGTATAGGCATTATTGGAAGACAAATCGCTTACTATCCTCTATTTAAGGGTTTCCTTATAAATCCGGTAAAACATATCGTTGTCAGTGAGCCCTTTTGACAAAATCTTGTCCATTTCAGCGGAGTTCTTTTTGTTGATAATCAGGTTGACGCTCTTGTTGAAAGCCATCATGTAGTCCAGGGTTCGGAACCGGTCGCTGATGATGGCCACAAACATGTTTCTACGCGTGTCCATGGATAGCCGTTCAAGGTATATCAAGACACCGTTGGTGTCAGGGTCGTCGTCCGTTCCGAAATGTTCGTTTACCACTATTACATCATAGCTCTTATACCGTATTTTTTTGAGCGCATCGCGCGGGTCTTGGGCAGTTGAGACATTATATTCCATGAGGGTCAGGGCATCGGTGACGCTTTTTCTAATAACCGGATCTGTTTCACATACCAGCGCCGTCTCTCCCTCCTCTTCGATGAATTGAAACGGCTTTGACCCCCCAGACGCATCCTCGTCCCCAAAAGATTCCTCCTCGAACCCGAGGACGCCGAGGTCGCCAAGATCCCCGGTGCTTTCATCCACAGTTTCCGGCGTGTCTTCATCACCAGGTGTAATGGTTATCTTCCCTTTGCATTTTGGGCAGGCAAAGGATGCCGCCTTGCCTGCGGGTATCTTTTCATCGGGAATCTTCAGCTTGCTCTGGCAACTTTTGCAGATGATCTCCATGATGTTTACAACTCCTTCCTATCTGAAATCTGCAGCTATTTTGAGCGCCTGCCGTGGTTGAACACCCACCGCAGGGAGCTACATGGTTTTGTCATAATCCCGATCCATATGCAGGGAGTCGATATCCGTGGTTGCCTCTCCTCTAGCGTGTTTGACCGAGTCGATGCCCCGTCCGGCCACGCCCTTTCTGGATGCGTAGGCCAGTGCGTTCTCCTGGGTGATGAGCCCCTGCTCATACAACCCCACCAGGTAGTCATCGAATGTGGTCATCCCCGCATGCTTGCCGGCCTGCATGATTTCATAAAAAGTTTTACCCTCGGATTCTCCCTGGAGGATGGAATCCTGTACCCGCAGGTTGCTGGCCATGATTTCAAATGCCGCAATCCGCCCGCCACCGACCTTAGGAACCAGGCGCTGCGAAATCAGCCAGCGCACTGTTTCCGACAGCCGTATGCGGATCTGCCTCTCCTCTTCAATGCTGAACATACCCAGTATACGGTTGATGGTCTGACCTGCGTCAACCGTGTGTAGGGTGGTAAGCACCAGATGGCCTGTTTCGGCCGCGTTCAGCCCGATTTCCACGGTTTCCCTGTCACGCATTTCACCTACCAGAACCACCTTGGGAGCCTGCCGCAGGGCGGCTCTAAGACCGTTGGCAAAGGAGTCGAAATCGGTTCCCAATTCACGTTGGTTAAAGGTGGATTTTTTATGGGGGTGCTGGTATTCGATGGGATCTTCCAGAGTGACCACATGCACGGATTTGTTTTCATTGATATCCTCCAGCACGGCCGCAAGAGACGTCGATTTACCGGAACCGGTGGCACCGGTCACGAACACAATGCCATTCAACTCTTTGGCAACATTGTAAAACGACTCGGGCAGCTTCATTTCCTTGATGGTCGGGACCTTGGATTCAAGCTGACGTAAAACAATGGAGTAGTGTCCCTGCTGGGAAAATATATTGACCCTGAACCTGGCCTTTCCCGGAAGGCTGTAGGACAAGTCACAGGATCCCTGATTGATCAGGGCTTCGGTCAGCCGCCGGTCGCGGTTAACCAGGTTCATGGCAAACATCTCTGTTTGAAAAGGGGTGAGTTCCTTGATGCTGGGTTTGATGTCCACCGGTACCAGTTGCCCGGAACTCTCCACCTGGAAGGTCTTGCCGACCGTCAGATTCAGATCCGACACGTTGGTGTTGGAATCCAGCATACGGGTCAGAATATGGTCGATTTCCTGTTTTCTCACAAATCCACCTCCCTCACCGCGTGTGCGGTGTTGCATGAAGCGTGTTAGGCCTCCGTAAAATCAGTGGGCGGCTCCCTCAGAAGGGGCCTGAAACGGGCCTTGTCATTCGATTTCTGGTACGCATCTTCAGGGCTGATCCACCCCTTGTTGTAAAGCTCCATGATGGCTTCATCCAGCAACTGCATCCCGTATTTTTTTCCGGTCTGCATCGCAGAATTGAGCTGATGGGTTTTGGATTCCCGAATAAGGTTGCGCACGGCAGGGGTCGCGATCAGGATTTCAAGCGCCGGACATCTCCCCTTGCGATCAATTCTTTTGAACAGAACCTGGGCAACGATAGCGCGGATGCCGTCCGAGAGGGTGGACCTGATCTGGGCCTGTTCATTGGAAGGAAACACTTCAACAATCCTGTCCACGGTTTTGGCGGCACTCGTGGTATGCAGTGTCGAAAAAACCAGATGGCCGGTTGAGGCTGCTTCGATGGCCAAAGAAATGGTTTCCAGATCACGCATTTCACCCACCAGGATGATGTCCGGGTCCTCGCGCAAAGCACCCCGCAGGGCCGCGGTAAAGGTCTTGGTATGAATACCGACTTCCCTGTGGTTGACAATGCAGGACCGGCTTTTGTGCACGAATTCGATGGGGTCTTCGATGGTGATGATATGATCCATGCGAGTCCGGTTGGCCTGGTCGATGATGGCGGCCAGTGTGGTCGATTTACCGCTGCCGGTGGGACCGGTCACCACGCACAGCCCCCTGGGAAGGCCCGAGAGCTTGGAAATCACCGGCGGCAGCCCCAGTTGCTCAGCTGTCATGATAGTGCTGGGGATTTCCCTGAATACAGCCCCTACACCGTTTTTCTGCATGAAAAAATTGGAGCGGTAACGCGCCAGCCCCGGAATCTCATAACCGAAATCCACATCACCGGTTTCTTCGAAAATCTTTACTTTTTCCTCCGGCGTGACCTCGTACAGCATGCTCCTGAGGTCATCATTGGTAAGTTCCTTGTACTTTACCCTCTCGATGTCCCCCCTTACCCTCAATGCAGGCGGTTGGCCGGCCATGAGATGAAGATCCGACGCTCCCTGCTCATGCATCAATTTGAAAAAAGCATCAATTTTGGCCATCTTTACTCCCAACCCGGACTTGCCGGAACGAAGTGAATTTCTAAAAGGCTACATCATCGAACGCGCCATCTGGTTCAGGCTGTTCACAACAAATGTTCTCAGAAAAATGATGCCGAGAAACACCACGATCGGTGAAACATCCATACCGCCGAAATTGACGGGGATTCTCGTTCGTATCTGATAAAGCACCGGTTCGGTGACATTATGAATAAAGCGGACAATCGGGTTGAACGGGTCCGGATTCACCCATGAAAGCACCGCCCTGGCTATCACAAGCCACATGTAGGCAATCAGGACGAAATCTAGGACCCTCGCCACCGCCATTATGAAATAACCGATATATACGCTCAAAGGAACCACTCTCGGGCAAAGCTATCGCCTGAATTCTTGCTATATGGGTATTGCCATAAATATTGCCAAATCTCATGCAAGATTCAAGTGTTAACTGTTTCTAATGAATAGGAAATAAAGTATATTTTCGCCAATAAGTCAAGCTAATTCACGATAACGGTGCAAGCTATGCCATTGCCTGATGGGCGGCGATGGTTTCCAAGATAGCCTTTGTCCAAGTTACATCCCGAATGTCTTAAAATGCGGGCCACTGTCTTATCAAAGCGCCATATCGATCCAAAGCATGCCTTGTGCCCGCCGACAGCATACCCTATGGTTACATAAACAATATGGCAAAGTAAGGTAAAAAACTACGACTTCACCCTCAGACGCCTTGGCTCTGAAGCTCTCCGGCTTTTGCAACGATAGGGCATACTGAGAGCGGGCGGATTTTGCTTGATATATGAAAACATACCTTTTAAAGTATCTTTCGTTTTTAACTACGCCCGTTGCTACATGAATTCGACGGGCAGAAAGGGCTGGAGAATAAAAAATGCTGCAGAATAAAAAAATTTGTTTTATCGGCGTCGGCAACATGGGGGAAGCACTGGTCAGCGGGCTGGTTTGCGCCAAAGCCACTGTTCCGGAGAACATCATCTGCACCGATATCAGCGAACCCAAGCTGGCAACCATTGCCAAAAAATACAACGTTCGGACAACCACCGACAATATCGAGGCCATCGGCGGTTCCGACATTGTCATTTACGCCGTGAAGCCCCAGATCCTGGCGTCGATCCTCAAGGAAACCGCCGACAGCCTGGACAGGACCAAGCTCATTATATCCATCGCCGCTGGTGTGCCCATGGCGGTCATAGAATCCTGCCTGAAAAAAGATCTGCGCCTGGTGCGCGTCATGCCGAACATTGCCGCTTTCGTGAAAGAGAGCGCCACAGCCATCGCGGCCGGCCGACATGCCGACAAGGGTGACATCGAACTTGCCAAGGCCATATTCGATTCCGTGGGCAAGAGTGTATTCATAGAAGAAAATGTCCTGATGGATGCCATCACCGGATTGAGCGGCAGCGGCCCGGCCTATATATTCCTGATCGTCGATGCCCTTGCGGATGCCGGTGTAAAAATGGGCCTCTCCCGCGAAAACGCTCTTTTTCTGTCCTCCCAGACGGTCATGGGGGCGGCTAAGCTGCTGTTGGATACCAAAGAGCACCCCGCCCAGTTGAAGGATCGGGTTACCTCGCCCGGAGGCACGGCCATCGCCGGTATTCACACGCTGGAAAAGGGGGGCATGCGCACCACCTTGATCAACGCTGTGGAAGCGGCCACCACCCGCTCCAAGGAACTCGGGGACGCCATGATCAAAAACTTTGCCGAAGACAACCACTATTAAACGTTTTTTTAAGAAAGTCCATCATCATTTCGGCATCCTGACCAACTGGCATTTCACAAAGGCGGAACCAGGCTCGTGTGCCCACGGCTGCTTTGCAGGGACCGGCACCAGTTGACATCGCGGCAATCATTTTTATATTAAGAGCTGAAGCAATTGACGTCGGCCAGAAATTTCAACTGGCCGTGTTTACCTAAAAACCCGAAGACCTGGCCCACAGGACCAGGTCTTTGTTTCTGCAACCCGAATGGAGTGTCGCGCATACAGATGTTTGCCGAAACCGTTTCATATTCAGCCGCTTTTGCCGCAGGACTTCTGTCATTTTTTTCTCCCTGCGTGCTGCCCCTGATTCCGGCCTATTTCTCCTTCATCACGGGGATGTCCCTCGAGGATCTGACCGAAAACTACGATGCCGGCATCCGTAAAAAAGTGCTGGTGTCCACGCTGGCCTTCATCCTCGGTTTTTCAGTCGTTTTCATCCTTTTGGGGGCATCGGCATCGTTTCTGGGCGGATTGACGCATGCCTACCGGGACTATATCCGGATTGCAGGCGGGATCATTATCATCGTCCTGGGCATTCACCTCACAGGCCTTGTGCGTATCCCGGCCCTGGAATTTGAAAAACGCATCCATTTAAAAAGCAAACCGCTCAATATCTTCGGGACCTTCCTTGTGGGCATGGCCTTTGGAGCCGGCTGGAGCCCGTGCACAGGACCCCAGCTGGGATCGATTCTGGCCATCGCCATGGGCAAGGAAACCATCAGCCAGGG
>JAOZRT010000050.1 GCA_029940035.1 Desulfobacterales bacterium | reverse complement strand
ACCGCTTTAGGGGCATCTGCCGGGCACACGGGCCGCCTATCCCGGGCACTGGCGGCAACTGCAATCTTTGTTGCCGTGGCTGGATTGATATACCTGCCCTGGGGGCTGAAGAACTATTTGTGGACAGGGAATCCCGTTTACCCGGTTTTTGATCACTGGTTCAATGCCGTTGACCCCTACGAGATGCAGTCCGTGCCGCCGTTTGTTTTGCGGAAGCTCCTGTATGGGGAATCCTGGTGGGAAATATTGCTTGTGCCGCTGCGCATTTTTTTCCAAGGTCAGGATCATTCCCCCCAATATTTTGACGGTAAGCTGAACCCTGTTTTGCTGGTACTACCGGTGTTGGGTTTCATGGCCGTGAACAGGGAGACCTCGACCCCTACGTTAAGATTTGAAAAAACCGTACTGGCCCTGTTTGCGGTATTCTTCATATTGTTCGTGTTTTTCCAGACAGATATGCGTATACGCTATGTAGGTCCGGCCATTCCTTGTCTGGTGATCCTGGCAATGTTCGGTTTGGAAGGCTTTCAATCGATGATGAAAAAATATGTGCCCGGCATCAAGCCCGGCATGCGTACAGGCGTGACCGGCTTTGTTATAGTGGTGATGTTTAGCGGCAACCTGCTTTATCTGATCGATCAATACCAAACCGTTGTTCCCATGCAATATTTAAAAGGCGATTTGTCCAGGGATCAGTATATCGAAAAATTCCGGCCCGAATATGGAGCTATACACCACGCGAATACTGAACTGCCCTCCGGTGCCATGATATTGGCGCTTTTTATAGGCAATCGAGGATACTACAGTGAGCATGCAATCCGTTTTGACATTGACCTGTTTCGGGAGGCAGTACAAGCAACCACCCTGGTCGGCGATTTGCACCAACAGATATCCCATATGGGTTTCAGCCACATGGTAATTAGGTTTGACATGTTTGCTAAATGGTGCCATGATAACTTGAATAAAAAAGAAAAACAGATGGTTAAAGACCTTTTACAAGGTTGGTGCGATCCCATTTTATTAAAAAACGGATACGGACTTTTTCGATTGTCAAATCACATGGAGCCAAGACCACACAATGAGGCGACTCATGAATATTGGCGGCCTTATGGTGTCAAGGCCAAGGATCAAGAACCCATAAATAAAAGATAATAGGGAATATGTTTAAAAGCAAATCTGTCTGTGTGGTTGCTCCCGCATATAACGAAGAAACACAAATCGGCAACGTTATCGAAACCATGCCCGAGTATGTGGACAAAATCGTTATCGTAGACGATGCGAGCCCGGATAAGACCGTGGAAGTTGTGAAGCAGTATGTGAAGACTTCCGATCGGATCGTTCTGATTGAACATTCAAAAAACCAGGGAGTAGGGGGCGCCATTGTTTCAGGATATAAATGGGCGCGCGACAATCTTTTCGATATTACAGCGGTGATGGCAGGAGACGGCCAGATGGACCCGGAAGATCTGCCCCGCATCCTCGAGCCGGTTGCCGACGGAGTTGCGGACTATTCAAAGGCGAACCGGCTATTTTTCGGAGATGCCTGGAATATGATACCCCACTACCGGTATCTGGGGAATTCCTTCTTGTCGCTGGCGACTAAAATTGCCTCTGGATACTGGCACATCGCAGATTCCCAAAGCGGATATACAGCCATTTCCTTGGAGGCGTTGAAACGGATAACGCTGGATGACATCTATAAAAACTACGGTATGCCCAACGATATCCTGATTAAATTGAACCAGTTTGACTTTCCCGTGCGGGATATTCACACCAAACCGGTTTACAACGTTGGAGAAAAATCAGGTATCAGGTTGATCAACGTTATTCCGAGGATTTCATGGCTGTTGTTCAAGGGGTTCTGGAGAAGGCTGTTTTTCAAGTATGTGATCAAGGATTTTCACCCCCTGGTCTTTTTTTACAGTTTCTCCATTTTACTGCTGACCGTAAGCATTCCATTAACGATAAGATTGTTTTACATATGGGGTATAACCGGGGATATCCCTGACATCAACACCATGACGCTCATTTTTACGCTGATTAGCGGGTTCCAGATGCTTTTTTTTGGTATGTGGTTCGATATGGATTACAATAAAAGGCTTGGACCGGATAACGATTGAACGGAATCCATGACATGCAATCGTTCAGCTAAAACAACTGCATTGATATCTATTCCAACATATTGAAATATTGATATTTTATGAAATCCCGCTGGTATAAACTATTCATTTATGTTTCACTTGTATTTTTAATTGTCGCCCTGATTAAATCGCACTATCTTCAAATCCCCAGAATTCATTCCCCTGTTTTAATGTTCATTTCCATACTTTGTCTTGTCAGTGGATTTTTAGCCAACGCGCTGGCGCTCCAGCGGCTGCTTATGACAGCGAAAATCGATATCCGTTTCAGCCGGGCTGTGGCGATGATCGGTTTGAACATATTCGGGAAATACATCCCCGGAAAAATCTGGGTCATTATGGGGAGGGCGCTGTATATCGTTGAAAAGCATGACCTCCCGGTGGCGGAAGTGTTCTTTGTGCTGTTAAAAGGACAGCTAATCAGCGTGTGGTGCGGGTTGGCATTTGGAATTTGCGGCCTCATAGCCATCGATGCGCTGCATCTCATCAGTTGGCTGGGCTTTGGCTTTTTTGGTTTTTTCACCTTGTTCCTGTTTTCACATAAAACCCAGACTGTGTCTTTGGGTGCTGTCAATAAAATGCTCGGAAAAACCTTTCATCTTCCGGTAATTGATCTGCCAACATCGCTGGCGTTGACGCCTTGGTTCACCAGCGGGTGGATCTTGTGGGGTACTGGATTTTTCTTGATGGCGCAAAGTCTGACAAATCAGGTAGTGCCGATGACGGTTGTTTACAGTTTCCCGCTTGCCGGCACCTTGGGTATTCTATTTATCTTTGCACCCGGGGGCATCGGCATACGCGAGAGTATTATCACGGGGTTTCTTGTACTGGTGAACATTCCCCTGGCCGAGGCTATTACCATGTCAGCCATTTCCAGGCTATGGTTCCTGGTTGGCGAATTTCTTTTGTTCGGAATGGGGTATTATGCCGGCAAAAAAAAATGAAGATAAAGCGGGTAATGCGTAATGACGGTTGACTATACCCAGAAAATGTATGGCCAGCTGATGGCGGCAATTGTCGACAGTTGTGAGTGCTATTCCGTGCTCGATTACATGACCGCCTGCCGAAATCAAACCCTGGCAGATCGTTTTTTTATCATGCGGCATGACGTGGATGGCAATGCTGGCAACGCTCTTGAGATGGCAAAGGTCGATGCACACTATGGAATAAGGGCAACATACTATTTCCGGATGAAACCCCGGCTGTTTCGCCCCGCGCTCATCCGTTCCATTGCAGATCTGGGCCATGAAATCGGCTATCATTATGAAGTTCTGTCGGATGCGAAGGGGGAGATGGCAATTGCCAGAAAATTATTCAAAGCCAATCTTGAAAAATTCAGGAGCATCGCTTCTGTAAAGACGGTCTGTATGCATGGTCGTTCGTTATCCAAATATCACAACCTGGATTTCTGGAAAGAGAACTCTCTGGAAGATTTTGGCCTGGCGGCTGAACCCTATCTCACCATCGATTATTCAGACATGTATTATTTCTCGGATACCGGTTTATGTTGGAACAACCGGCGCTTTAATCTTCGTGATATCGTTGATTCAAAAGAGACAGTTGAGATAAGAAACACCCCGCACCTCATCCATTTTATTGCCACGCACGATGATTTGAAGGGGGCGATGCTGACGCACACCAACATATGGACGGATCGCATGCCGGTGCTGATGTTTTACAAACTGGCGTTTTGGGGCATAAACCGGATAAAATTGATCAAAAAGAAGGCGTGAATAAAGGGCAAACTATTTTTTCTCAAGTAAAGGACAGTTAGATGTATATTTATGTTCTATCAACAGGACGAACAGGGACAAACTTTTTATTCGAACAGCTAAATACACACTTTTCTCAACTCAAACTAACGCACCAGCAGCGTGGTTCTCGCATTATAAATATTGTAGCCAATTTGCCGTTCACCAATTCAGTTTATTTGTCTTTACTTAAATTTTTATTTAAGTTGTTTGGCCGTGGATATCCGCCTCATTCTACAATTGACCCCCTATTGTCCATGGCTATCTATAAATTTATTAAGTATGGCCGTATTGATCGGACCAAGTGTCTGATTGTTCACTTGGTCCGATCGCCCAGCACATTTGTCACATCATTTATGAATTGGAAACGACAGTCTTTTAAGCGCACTATTTTACATCACCTGGTATTTTTTTGGAATCCCATTCCTTTTTTCCATGGATGTTCTTTTTTATCATGGTTAAAAATGTCCAAATTCGAAATATTTTGCTGGGTCTGGAATTATAAAAATTCTTGCTATTCTAAATCGATTGATCATAACCACATGTTGCTTAGAATGGAAGATTTGATCAATCCATCTACCCATATAAAGGCCTTTCAAAAGCTTGCCTGTTTCTTGGGTGTGGAGATTCATTCAAATATTTCTTTAAAGGTAAACAATAAAATCAATAAATCATGCCCCAAATATTTTCCCCAATACACGGATTGGACTCAACAACAAAAAAGTACATTGCATCATCATTGCAATGAGCTTAGAAAAACATTTGGATATGACCGACAGCTTTAAGGAAAATATAGGTGTAGGTACAGTCTTGAGGTTGCCTTGTTATTAGACTTTTCAGGCCAGCTTACGGCTTGATCTTTGCTATTTTTTTAAATCTGCGGCTTTATATTTCATCCCACATGCCAAACATTCAAACTGGTCGGTCAATCGTTCACCACAGCGACAAACCCATCCGATCTGTTTGGCGGGATTACCAACATATAGCGCGTGATCCGGTACATTGCGGTTTACCACAGCCCCTGCGCCGATGAAGCAATACTTTCCCAGGGTGGTGCCGCAAACGATGGTAGCATTGGCGCCGATGGTGGCCCCTTTTTTTACGAGGGTGGGCCGCACCTGGTCCATTTTGCCTATTTCAGCCCGCGGGTTGTAAATATTGGTGAAAACCATGCTTGGGCCGCAGAAAATACCGTCTTCGAGGGTCACCCCCTTATAGACGGAAACATTGTTTTGAATTTTACAATTATTTCCAATGGCGACATCCGAACCGATCATGACATTCTGCCCGATATTGCAATTATCACCGATGGATGAGTTGCCCAGGATATGGGAAAAATGCCAAATTTTTGTTCCCACCCCGATCTTGCAATGGTCATCGATTACCGCTGTTTCATGCATATAGAAATTTTTTTCACCTGCTTCCGTTTTTTTATCCAATTTCTGGACAGCGTTGTTTTGGCTGTCCAGTGAAAGTTGGCTTCTTCTCAGTACCCGGAGCACACGCAAGCCTTCCGGCCCGTCAGTGATGGGGGGTTCCCCGCCCGAGATACTCGTTAAAAATTGCCGGCAGGCTTCTGTTAACGGCTCCTTTTGCTCAATGTTCGGTTTTTCCGGTTCTTCCCTGTTGGGCACGGGAACATTGTTCTGCCATTCGATGCTGTGGGGGTAGAGCCACAGTTTATTTTCCCACGGGCGGGTGTCATCGAAGACCGCCATTTTCTTGTCTCCCACTATAACCAGTTTCTGTTCTTTAAAAGGGTGCAACCAGGAAACAAAGATATGCGCTCTTAATCCCGATGGAAACGCCATGTGGGTCGTGGTTACATCGGCTATCTTGTTGTGCAGGTAATTGCCGCCGGTGGCCATCACGGTCTCCGGTTCCTCGCCGGCAATGCCCAGTATCATGGATATGTCGTGGGGGGCGAAGGACCATAGGATATTTTCCTCTCTGCGGATTTTTCCGAGATTGAGCCGGTGGGAATAGATGTAATTGACCCTCCCCATCTCGCCCGCGGCAACCATATCTTTCAGATAAATAAAAACCGGATGGTATTGGAGAAGGTGGCCGACCATCAGGATGCGATTCTTTTGAAGAGACAGCTCGATCAGTTCTTCGGCCTGTTTTTCATCAAACACAAGGGGTTTTTCCACATAGACATGTTTTTCTGAAAGCAGTGCTTCCCGGGCCAGGTCATAGTGGGTTTCCGCCGGGGTCGCTATGACGACACCGTGGATATCTTTGCGGTTCAGCACATCATGAAAAGCGATGCAGGTGTCTACCCCCGGGTATTGACCTTTAAATTGATGCAGCAGTTCTTCATTTTTGTCGCATATCAGCTTGAGCGCACCAAGTTCGTGAAAATTTCTCACCAGGTTTTTTCCCCAATACCCTGAGCCGGCAACAGCGATGTTTACTTTCAGTTGGTCACTATTTTTCATCAAGTGTCCCTGCTTTCACTTTATTTATTGCTTTTTACGGCCGGTTAAACTATATTTACAGCTTTGCAGACAGAGTGAAACGATAGCTTGTAAGATGGTACGCCTGGCAGGATTCGAACCTGCGACCTACGGATTAGAAGTCCGTTGCTCTCTCCGGGCTGAGCTACAGGCGCACATGAATTGATATGAGTGCAGGCGTCTTTACCATATGCCCCCAATATTGTCCATAAAAATAAAGAAGAACCGTTAATGGCGACAACGAACGACAAAAAAAAATCAGCACCTAAAAAAGCCGCTTCGGCCAAGAAGGCTGCCCCCAAAAAGAAAGCTGTTCCCAAAAAGAAGGCTGCCCCCAAGAAGAAGGCTGTAAGAAAGGCAGCGCGCAAGAAGGACGCCTCATCTGACAAGTCTCTTGTCAAATATGACCCCCTTCAGCGCTACCTGAACGAGATCAGCCAGTATAAGCTGCTCACCCGGGATCAAGAACGGGAACTCGGCGCGAAGGTTCAGGAACAAGGGGATACCGAGGCAGCCTATCAGTTGGTGACCGCCAACCTCAGGCTTGTGGTGAAAATCGCGCTCGAGTTTCAGCGGGTCTGGATGCAGAACCTGTTGGACCTGATCCAGGAGGGCAATATCGGGCTCATGCAGGCCGTGAAAAAATTCGATCCCTACAAAAATGTCAAATTCTCCTATTATGCTTCTTTCTGGATCAAAGCCTACATTTTAAAGTTTATCATGGATAATTGGCGCCTGGTAAAAATCGGCACCACCCAGGGGCAGCGCAAGCTTTTCTTCAAGCTGAAAAAAGAGAAACAGAAATTGATCGATGACGGGTTCGATCCCAAGCCGAAGCTTCTGTCGGAGCGGCTGGGGGTGTCCGAACGCGAGATCGTGGATATGGATCAACGCCTGGACGGCTGGGATGTTTCCCTGGATGCGCCCCTGAAGGATGACTCGGACACAGAAAGAATCGAGTTTTTGAGTACCCAGACGGAATCCATCGAAGACCATGTGGCCAAGAAGCAGATGGAGGCCTTGCTCCACACCAAAATAGCTGAATTCAAAGAAAAAATGAGCGAACGGGAGCTGGTTATTTTTGAACAACGTGTATTTTCGGATTCTCCGGTGACCCTTCAGGAGATCGGTGATCGCTACGGCATATCCCGGGAGCGGGTCAGGCAGATTGAGAAGAATGTCATCAAGAAGATGAGAGAGTTTTTTAAACGGGAGATACCTGATTTTGATGCGTATGCCTATGAAAAGAAAGCCGACGGATCATGAAACTCGCTTTTGGAAGGCTGATTGCCGCACTCCTTGTATATACTTTTCTGACTGGTTGTACAGATACCCGGCATGTTTCCCGGGATATTGATTCAAATCCGCCGGCTGTTGAACAAGAGCAGCCGCACAACAGCTATTACCATTATACCCAATCCCAGATATTCCTGAAAAAGGGCCGGTTGGATGAGGCCATCGAACAACTGCGTATGGCTGTGGAACTGGATCCCCAAACGCCCTTTCTGCAGGTAGAACTCGCCCAACTGCACCTCCAGAATAAGGATACCCAAAAAACGCTGGATATTTTAAACCGCGTGTTGGCCGACCACCCTCAAAACGTCCCGGCCCTGGTGCTTCAGGGGAATATCAACCTGAACATGAAAAACACCGATGCTGCCGCGCAGGCCTATGAAAAGGCGATCGCTCTGGATGCCAGACAAGAACGGGTGTACCTGATGCTGGGCGGTATATACATGGATGCCGGTGATTATGAGGCTGCTTTTCGGGTTTATTCACAACTGGTGCAGAATTTTCCCGGCTCATATGCGGGCCGGTTCTTTTTGGGCAAAATCTATGCTGACCAGGGAAAGCGGGACCAAGCCGAGGTCGAGTTTAAAAAGGCCTTGGAGCTGGAACCGGAACTCGAAGAAGCCAGAATCGAACTGCTCCGGATCTATAAAACGGATGAAGACGATGAAACGATTCTCCGTATGTACCGGGAAATTTTGGATTACAACCCGAATAATGTTGAAGTAGCCCTGGAACTGGCACTTTTTTATCACACCCGGGGCTCTACTCAGGAGAGCAAACAGATTTTGACCTCGCTCGGCGCAAAAAGCCAGCAGGAACCCGAAATCCTCAGAAAAGTGGTGCGTGAATACCTGGACCCCAAAAAATATGAAGAATCAATTATCATATTGCAAGGCATGCTGGAGGCCGCTCCTGAAAGTTCGGACATCAATTATTTGATGGGTGTTGCCTATGACGGATTAAAACAACCCGAGGCATCTGTGCGCCACCTGCAAAAAGTCAAGGACGATTCCCGGTTTTTTGAGAACGCCGTCGTTCATATTACGGCCATCTACCAGGAAGAGGGCAAGATAGATCAGGCCGTTGCATATCTGGAGTCTGTTATCGAACAGCATCCCGACAACCCCGAGTTTCTGCTCTATGTGGGATCGTTGTATGAGGAAGAGAAACAGTTTGAACGTGCTGAGAAAATGCTGCTTAAAGGGCTTTCAATCGACCCCCAGCACGTCAGGTTGAGGTTCCGGCTAGGGGTTGTTTACGACAAATGGCAACGAAAAGAAGACTCCATCCGCGAGATGAAAAAAGTGATTGAGCTGGATCCTGAGAACGCAAGCGCGTTGAATTATCTCGGATACACCTATGCGGACATGGGCATCCATCTGGAGGAGGCTGAGGCGCTGATCAAGGAAGCTTTGAAACTCCAGCCCGACGATGGATACATTACCGACAGCCTGGGGTGGGTTTATTTCAAAATGGGGCGTTTTGAACAGGCGCTGGAGTATCTTCAGAAGGCAGCGGAATTGACCCCTGGAGACCCCATCATCATGGAACACGTGGGAGATGCCCATGCCAAGCTGAACGACGCCGAAAACGCCGTAAAGTATTACCGGCTATCCCTTGAAAAAGGCAATACAGACCCTGAGGTTGTTCAACGAAAAATAGAGGCTCTGTTGACAGAGAGTCAGTTAAAGGACGAATAAACAATATCCAATAACGAATGATTGTTGGATATTCAAGCATGAAGCATTTTGTACTATTTCTAATAAGTTTGACCCTTATTGCCACTGGTTGTTCCACCCTCAAGCAGAGGGCGGAGGGACCTCTTGCCTTGTCAAGTTCCCCGGAAGCGGAAGCTCTATTCAGTCGCCTGCAGTCCCGAAATTCCAGTTTGCGTTCGTTCAAGGGAACCGGACGCATGCGGATTAAGGGGACAAGCGGCATCCAGCAGGCCCGCCTCATGTGGGCGGGGTATCAGAATGAGAAACTTCGCCTTGAAATCATGGGAGCCACAGGACAACCCGTGTTCAGCTTCGCCAATGACGGGGAGCGGATCTATTTGATATCGCACACAGAAAACCAATTTTATTCCAAGCGGGGCTCAAATGCCAATCTGGAAAAACTAATCTCTTTGCCCATCACGGTGAGTGCGTGCCTGGATCTTCTGGCAGGCCGAATACCAGCCAAAGCACCCCTTTTGCCCATGGCCGTGCAAGGGGAAGAGAAGGGTGAACAGATTCTAATTTTAAAGGGGCTGGATCGCAAAACAGGGGATAAAAAAATTTTCATTGATGCATCATCCGGTGACATCCGCCAGATCGAGGTATTTGATACAGATGGAAACCTGGCATACCGTGCGGAATTTGTTCACATGCGGACTGTTTCCGGATTTAAGGTGCCAGGCGAATTGCGAATCTCAGATGGAAACCAGGCCAGCCTGCAGCTAGTGGTGGAGCGGTTCTGGCCCAATGCCCCGGTTTCCGAGCGTCTGTTTGTATTGACCAAACCCCATTGAATCATATGAAAAGAATCATTGCCCTGGAAGCGAGGCTCAGAAACTGCCGGAATGTGCTGACGCTGGGGGTGCGTCCTAATTTCAATGATTATGCTGTTGATGAAAAAAAACAGATTCGCAAAGCGGAAAAAGTCTATTATCCCACACGATTGTATGCGGAACTCCTGGATGCAATGGGAAAACAGATTTTTCCAAATATCCATAACTATTTATTCTCACAGGATAAAATAAAACAGACCGCCCTGTTTACCCTATTGGGCCTACCGCATCCAAAAACCCGTGTATTTTACGGACGACGTCAGAAAACCAAAGTGCTCGAGTATTTCAACTATCCCTTTGTGGCCAAGAAAGCCCGAGGTTCAGCCATGGGACGTGACGTATTTCTGATCCAGAACAAAGGGGATCTGCAGGATTATTTAGATGTTCACACACCTGCATATATCCAGGCCTATCTGCCCATTGACAGGGATATGCGCGTGGTCGTTATCAACGGGAAAATAGTGCATGCCTACTGGCGGGTTGCCGCTCAAGGGGAATTTCGCACCAATGTGGCCCTGGGGGCAACGGTTAAACTGGACTCTGTTCCCGGGAAAGCCCTTGATTTAGCCCTGCACACCGCCTCGGCGTGCGGGTGGAACGATGTAGGACTGGATATTTGCGAATACGACGGACGGTTTTTTGTGCTGGAAGGGAATATGAAGTATGGTAAGGAGGGGTTTCGTGCGGCGGGAATCGATTTTTATGATCTCATGGACACGATGATCGCAAAGGGCGAGATATGACAGATGCCAGAGCCCCAGAGGACGGAGCCACAGAGACCAGAAGACAGATGTCAGAGCCACAGAGAACCGAATGAACGTCCAACATCGAACGCTGAACATCGAACCGTTGGCCCTTTGCTCTTGGCTGAATGCCCAGAAAAACTGAATTCAACATGCTGACAAGCCACATTCGACGTTGGATGTTGAGCGTTGGATGTTCGATGTTCATTTTTGGAAAAACAAATATGGAAGACCGGCTGATAAAAATATAGTAAAAAGTGACAACTTTTAATCAGGACTTGACCACCTTATACCTTAAACCGTATACCTTATTTACTATGACTACTAAAATTGACAATATTATCAAAGAGCTGGATGGCCTGGAACACCAGCGCCTATCACGGCTCGCCACTCCCTCCGGTCAGGGTTTCAGACGTCAATCAAAAAATGTAAGCGCCTCCGACTATCGTCAGGCGTTCTCATTGGACGTTGACCGCATTTTACATTCACAAGCCTACACCCGCTACATAGACAAGACGCAGGTGTTTTCGCTCATTAAAGATGACCACATCACTCATCGTGTGCTGCATGTTCAGCTAGTTTCCAAAATTGCCAGGACCATAGGCCGTTTTTTGCGGCTGAACGAAGATCTTATCGAGGCCATTGCCCTGGGCCATGACATTGGGCACACGCCTTTCGGGCATGATGGCGAACGTTATTTGACCGCTCTTTGCCTTGACCACGATATCGGATATTTTCTTCACAACGTACAGAGTGTACAGTTTCTCGATCAAGTGGAACGCCAGGGGGATGGATGGAATTTATGCTTGCAAACCCTGGACGGCATCCTCTGCCACGATGGAGAAATACATAATCAAAAACTTGAACCAATACGTCATAAATCATTTGAAATATTTGATAAAGAGGTATTAAATAAAAAGCATAACCCTGCCCTGCAACTTACCCCCATGACGATGGAAGGCTGCGTGGTGCGTATGGCCGATACCATCAGCTATATTGGCAGGGACATCGAGGATGCCATCCGGTTGAAAATCATCAAAAGGATTGATCTGCCCGCTGCCAGTAAAAAGTATCTAGGCAAAACCAATGGCACGATTGTGTTCAATCTGGTGACCGATGTCATTCAAAACAGCCACGGAAAAAGTTATGTCGCCTTCAGCCCCGGCATCTCCGAAGCACTCCAAACCCTGAAAAAATTCAACCTCGAGCACATCTATCTGAACCCGAAGATCAAAACCGAATCAACGAAAATAAAAACACTTTTTGAATACCTTTTTGAGCGTTATCTAACCGATCTGCGGAAGAACCGTCACAGTTCGGTTATTTTCACGGGGTTTTTGGAGGGTAAAAACGATGTCTATATTCTGGGACATAAACCCGAGGAATTTGTAAGGGATTTCATTGCCGGTATGACCGACCAGTTTTTTATACACCAGGCACCTGAAAAAATGCGGCCGCACGTCTATGCGTTCGAGTAAAATCGTGTTCCACAATTGTATTTATAATGATATGTTCGAAGAAAGAACCTACAGGAATCAGGTATACGGCAAACAGCTGCAGGCATCTTTCCGCGTGGTGGTAAAGGAAACCGACCTTTTCATCCGTGCCGGGGATAATTTGAAGGACATCGCCCGGGAATCGGTCCTGCGCCATAGGCGTTTTCTTGAAAATTATATGCGTGAGCATGCGGGGTTTGCCGAAATGCTGACACCATGGGAAGTCAGGGGGCCTTCACCGGGCATCGTCAGGGCTATGGCGTATGCCGGCCAACAGGCCGGTGTCGGGCCCATGGCAGCTGTTGCCGGCGCTATTGCAGAATCCGTGGGCCATGATCTTCTGGTCCGCACAGGTGAAGTTATGGTCGAGAATGGGGGGGATCTGTTTATCAAATCCAATAAACCGGTTACCATCGGTATTTTTGCAAACACGTCGCCGCTGAGCCTGCGCATCGGTTTGCGGTTGGATACCGGCAGACAACCCATGGCTGTCTGCACTTCTTCCGGGACGGTGGGGCACTCCCTGAGCATGGGCAAGGCTGATGCCGTGTGTACCGTGTCTGCCTCCTGCCCGTTGGCGGATGCCGCGGCCACCTCCATAGGGAATCATGTGCAAACAGCCGGCGATATCAAGCAAGCAATCGAAATTGGTAAAAAAATCAAAGGGGTTGAGGGGATCATCATTATTATCAAAGATAAAATCGGTATGTGGGGCGACCTTGAAATCGTTCCGCTTCAGGAAAAAAAGGTTGAGTTTTAGACGCTAAAATAGTAATAACTGAATTCTACATGAAATTTGATGAACATTTTCAATCATGTGGTTAGGGCGGGTTTAGGCGGTCTTTCAAGGTTTTATTTGTTAACTCGTTGATAAATTACGGATGAAGGCCGTTTCCTGCTAATCAAATTTCACCCTTCGGGCGATTCGGAGGCTTCCATACGCTGCGTTGCCAAAGGTTCGAAGTAAAACACTACGACTTCACCCTTGGACGCCTTGCCTATGAAAGCCTCCGAATCGTGTAAGATTCAGTTAGATCGTCCATTCATCCCGCACGCTTATGAGTACGGGATGAATTCAATTTACAGGGGAACCGATTATGCAGACCATGTGGGCCCCATGGCGGATGGACTATATTCTGGCGGAAAAGGATGATGGCTGCGTATTCTGCGATGCTATGGACCGCAGTGACGACCTGACCCTTTACAAGGGGAATACGACACTGGTGGTCATGAACAAGTTTCCCTACATCAACGGCCATCTTCTGGCAGCGCCCGTGCGCCACGTGGCAGGGCTGGATGAACTCGACCCTGAAGAGGCCCGGGATTTGCTGGTAACCGTTGACCGTTCAGTAAATATTTTGAAGCAGGTGATGGCGCCGGAAGGGTTCAATGTGGGACTGAACCTGGGAAGAGTGGCTGGTGCCGGCGTAGAGCAACATCTTCATTTTCACATTGTTCCGCGCTGGTCCGGCGATGTCAACGCCTTGACTGTTTTTGCCGATGTCAGGGTGATACCCGAACATTTGGAGCAAACCTACAATAATCTGAAACCGCGGTTCGATGAATTGGGAAAACATTTGATATAACAGATTTTGGGGCGGTAATTTTGTTCCTAAATGAGATTGATTGTTTCTAATGCAAGGGAGACATAAAATGAAAAATGCCAAGATTGCCTTTTGGGTAATTCTTTTCGCTTTCATCGGGTTGATCCTGTTCCAGAATCGGGAATTCTATATGTCACAGCACAGCCTGAGCATCGATCTCATGTTCTACAAATACCAGACACCCGATGTTCCCAATGCTATTCTATTTTTAGGGTTTTTCTTTGTAGGTTTAATAATTTCATATTTTTTCAGTTTGTTAGAGAGATTCAATTTTCGTAAAATCATTAAAAACCTGTCTGAATCCCTGCGTGCATCCGAAAAAATGCTCGACACCCTCAAAGCGGAAAATGAGGGGCTTAAGGGAGCCAAAGTAGATGTGCCGGCACCGCCTGAAGAGAGTTCCAAAGAGGATGAGCAGAAAGACGCTGATGCTTCATGACCCAGGCTAAACCCACCCCTATGATCCAGCAGTATCTGTCCGTTAAGGATGAATACCCGGATGCCCTTTTGTTTTACCGCATGGGGGATTTTTATGAAATGTTTTTCGAAGATGCTGAAAAAGCATCCCAAATCCTCAACATAACGCTGACGTCGCGAAACAAGAACGTCGCCTCACCGATTCCCATGTGCGGCGTACCCTACAAAGCGGCCAAAACCTATATCGCGAGACTCATTACCCAGGGGTACAAAGTTGCCATCTGCGACCAGGTGGAAGACCCCTCCAAAGCCAAAGGACTGGTAAAAAGGGAAGTCACGCGTGTCATCACACCGGGCACTATTCTTGAAGATGACCTGCTGGAGGAAAAATCCCATAACTATGTCCTGGCCATGGATATTCGGGACAAATTGGTGGGCCTTGCCTACCTCGACGTATCCACCGGCACGTTCAGACTCACCGAAACCAGCAGGTTCAACGATGCCCTGGATGAGGTTCTGCGGATTGCCCCCAGCGAGATCCTTCTCTCCGTTAAGGTCGAATCCCTTTCCATTGGCCCTCAACTCAAAACAAAACTGGAAGGGCACTATCTGACCTTTATCGATCAGCGGGATTTCGAATTTGCCGGCGCAAAACAACGGTTGCTGGAATTGTTTAAAATCCTGTCGCTGGAAGGTTTCGGTTGTGAGAAGCTCAAGGCGGGCATTTGTGCTGCAGGCGCGCTGGTCGCTTATGCCCAGGAAACCCAGAAGCAATCCGTGGCGCACATACAGAACATCGAATCCTATGTTCTGGGCCAGTACCTGCTGTTTGATGAACGGTCGTATCAGAACCTCGAGATTGAACGCAACCTCAGAAATGGAAGCCCCCGCGGCACGTTGCTGGGCGTTATCGATAAGACCCTGACAGCCATGGGCGGGCGCAAACTGAGGGAATGGGTGCGTTACCCGCTCATTGATCTCCTGCAAGCGGAGGCGCGCCATGATGCGGTTCAGGAATCCATTGAAAACCTGAAAGCCACCCATGCACTCAGGGGGCAGCTGAAACAGGTTCAGGACATCGAACGGCTTCAGGGAAAAATAACCATGGGTCATGCCAATGCGCGGGACTTGGTCGCCCTTAAAAGATCGCTGCAGGCCCTTCCGGAAATCAGCGCGCTTCTGAACGATTTTACGACCTGCAGTTTTCAGCCAGAACTGAAACCGGATGTTCTCAGTAGCCTTGCAGACCTCATGGAGGTCTCCATACGGGAGGATGCCCCTCCCACCATCCAGGACGGGGGCATCATCAAAACAGGTTACAACTCAGAACTTGATGAGTTGATTCAAATCAGCCGCGATGGAAAGGGCTGGCTGGTCAAGCTCGAAGCCCGGGAACGGGAAGCAACCGGCATCACTACGCTCAAAGTGCGCTACAACAAGGTATTCGGATATTATCTGGAGGTGCCCAAGGCCCGACTTGAAAATGTACCCGATCACTATGTCCGCAAGCAGACGCTTGTGAATGCGGAACGATTCATTACGGACGAGCTGAAACAGTTCGAATCCAAGGTATTGGGAGCCGAGGACCGGCGTGCAGTGCTCGAGTACCGGATTTTTCAGGACATCAGGCAAAAAATCATGGACCACAAGGATGATCTGCAGGCAACCGCGCAGTTCATCGCCCGGCTGGATTGCCTGACGGCTCTGGCGGTGGTTGCCGACGAGAATGATTATTCTCGCCCCGAACTGAACAATGAAGGCCGGATCCTGATCGAAGACGGCCGCCATCCGGTTATCGAGAAAATGATTACCGGTGAACGTTTTGTTCCCAACAGTGTCTTGCTGGACGACCACCAGCAGGTGTTGATTATCACCGGGCCCAATATGGCGGGCAAATCGACCATCCTGAGACAGGTGGCGCTCACGACACTTATGGCCCAGGCAGGTTCCTTTGTGCCGGCAAGACATGCCTCATTATGCATTGCTGATAGAATATTCACGCGTGTGGGCGCACTGGACAACCTCTCACAGGGCCACAGTACGTTTCTGGTCGAGATGCAGGAGACCGCCAATATTCTCAACAATGCCACCGGTGACAGCCTGGTCATCATGGATGAAATCGGGAGGGGAACCAGCACCTATGACGGCCTGAGCATTGCGTGGGCGGTGGCCGAGCACCTGCATGATTTGCACGGCAAAGGCGTTAAAACCATGTTTGCCACCCATTATCATGAATTGACCGAGTTGGCCCAGACCAAGGAGCGGGTCCGGAACTACAACATTGCCGTCAAAGAGTGGAACGACGAGATTATTTTCCTGCGCAAACTCGTTGAGGGAGGGACCAACCGCAGCTACGGCATCCAGGTGGCCAGACTGGCCGGCATCCCCGACAAAGTGGTTTCACGGGCCAAGAAAATTCTGAACCGTATTGAGAATGCAGCGTATGAACCCGCAGGAGGATCCCGTGGCACGGGTCAGGACGGCAGAGGAGACCAGCAACAGTTGCAGTTGGAACTGTTCACGCTGCCGGGGCAGGAAATCATTAAAAAAATTAAAAGACTCGACATCGCCTCCATGACCCCCATTGAGGCGTTGAATTATATTGATGAGCTTCAGAAAGAGGCCGGGGGGCAGAGGTCTGAGGACGGAGGGCAGAGGACAGAACCACAGAAGACCCAGAGACCGGAATTTTGGAAGGTAGGAGGGTAAGAACGTGGTCGGTGGTCAGTGACACAGAAGACGGAAGACAGAGGTCGGAAGATCAGAAGGTAAGAAAATGAGAAGGTGAGCGGTAGTCTGTCGTCAGTGGTCTGACCGCAGGGAGCTTAACCTGCAACCCGACACCCGATACCCGAAACCCGACACCAGGCAACAGTGACAATTTTTAATCAGGACTTGACCCAGAACCACAGAACGCAGCGTAGTTACCATAATTAATTGTGCAATGAAAATCTTGGATAAACATATGGCAAAGAAGCATACAAGCATTCGTGCTGCGGGAACACAGATACCTTTTCTGCGACGGGCAGCAGCCCTGTTGTCAGCCCTGGTATTCCTCACAACCGTCCTGGTGATTGCTGTTGACGCAAATGCGCTGACACCCAAGGAGCAATACTACAAAGCCAAGCAACAATACGATCGGCTGCTGAAAAATGAAGCTCACCAGAAACGGCGGGACAAGTGGCTGGCATGCATCAAAAGTTTCGAAACTGTTTACAAACTTAACCCCACCGGCCCATGGGCGGCTGCGGGGATGTTCAGGTCGGCTGAACTGTACCACGAGCTTTATAAGCGTTCGGGGAAAAATGCCTACCGCAGCGAAGCTCTGGATCGGTTCGAACGGATTGTCAAACGCTACCCCCAGAGCAGGTACCGCGACGAATCCAAGAAAGCCATCGCCGCCATCAAATCCAAGCCAAAAAGTACGGTTACCTCGTCTTCAAAGAAACTTCAGGAAAAAAAGTACCTTCAGGCGGATGCATGCTACAGCCGGCTGCGCAAATCACCTGGAAAACAAAAATACAGGGACCAGTGGAAGGCCTGTATTGATACGTACGATGCCGCCTATAAAACAGACATGGGCGGACCCTATGCCGCAGCCAGTCTTTACCAGACCGGGGAGCTTTATCACGGGCTCTACAGATGGTCGCATATCCGGGCTGACAAAGAAAAGGCCACCACGCGGTTGAAAAACATCATAGAGCGTTATCCCGACAGTTCTTATGCAAAAAAGGCCGAATCGAAGCTTATTGCCATCCACGGTAAAAACAGCCCGGTCCTAAATGGCCTCGAGAAGAAGGAGGCTCCCACAGGTCTGTATGCCGATCAATCCGATGATATCACCAAGATGATCCAGGATTCAGGCAGCGCCAAAAAGCCGTCCGGCAGGTTGCCGTCTGCAACGGACGGCTCCATGACCATTGTCCAGGGCCTCAGATCGTGGTCAAACCCTGGCTATACACGCATTGTCATCGATGCGGACCGCAATACAAAATATGAGCACCATATTCTCAAGCCGGATGCTTCCATAAGGAAACCGCCGCGCCTGTACGTGGATTTGATGAACAGCAGGCTTAAAAAAGGCATAGATACGTCAGTGCCCATTAATGACAATCTCTTGAGCAAGGTGAGGGCCGGGCAGAACCGGCCGGATTCGGTCCGGGTGGTGATTGATATCAAATCCTATAAATACTACAAGATTTTCAACCTCTCCAACCCGTTCAGGATTGTTATCGATGTTCGCGGGGAAGATCAGGTTGTTGCTCAACGAGGCACGGGCACTACCGGCCAGACAGGTTTGAAAGGAAAAATCGGCCCGAATGCACTCGCGAAGCAGCTGGCCCTGGGTGTGAAAACCATTGTCATCGACCCGGGGCACGGCGGAAAAGACTACGGGGCGCCCGGCTATTACAAAGGTGTTCACGAAAAACGCATTGTCCTCGATATTGCCAAAAAGCTGAAAAAAAAGATTGAGCAGGAACTCGACTGCACGGTTTATCTGACGCGAAGCACGGATCGTTACTTATCTCTGGAGGAGCGGACCGCCATTGCCAACACCAAGAACGCGGATTTATTCATTTCCATCCACACAAATTCAGTCAAGGACCGCCGGGCGTACGGGATAGAGACCTATTTTCTAAACCTGGCCACCGATGATGAGGCCATTCGTGTGGCGGCATTGGAAAACCAGACCTCCACAAAGAATATCAGCGACCTGGAAACCATCCTGAACGATCTTATGCAGAACGCTAAGATTCATGAATCCAAAGGGCTGGCAACCAGTGTCCAAACGTCCCTCAACAGCCACATGCAAAAGTTCTACAACCGGATCAAAAACAAAGGGGTCAAGCAGGCCCCCTTTTATGTTCTTCTGGGCGCACAGATGCCGGCTATTCTGGTGGAAACCTCGTTCATAAGCAACTCTCGGGAGTGCAAACGCCTGACCAATGAACAGTATCAGAATCACCTGTGCGACGGGATTATTAAAGGTATTCGAAAGTATATCAAGGAGATCAACCCGACAGCCCTGCTCAGAAGCAATCAGGTTCCGGGCAGCAACAGCTGACATGCCGGAGACCAGAGGGCAGAGGACAGAACCTCAAAGGCGGAAGATCGGAACATCAGAAGGTAAGAGGGTAAGAACGTGGTCGGTGGTCAGTGGTCAGATCGAATGAACGTCCAACGTCGAACACTGAACATCAAACTTTTGGCCCGTTACGCATGGCTGAATGCCCATAAAAACTGAATACAATATGCTGACAAACCACATTCGACGTTGGATGTTCGATGTTCATTTTTAGAAAAACAAATTGGAAGACAGGTTGATAAAAATCTATAAAAAAGTGACAACTTTTAATCAGGACTTGACCTGACGGTTGTCTGTCGTCAGTGGTCTGTTGTCTGACCGTAGGGAGCTTAACCTGCAACCCGAAACATAGACCAAACACAAAATACAAAACACCAAATACAAAACACAAGTAAGGAGAAAAACCATGGCCTATGAAAATATCATTTATGAAGTCCAGGACAATATTGCCCTGATAACATTTAACCGCCCCAAGGCTTTGAATGCACTAAACGGCGCCCTGATCGATGAACTTTCCGATGCATTGGACAACATAGCCGGCAATGAGGATATCAAGGTGTTGATTCTGACCGGTGCCGGGGATAAATCTTTTGTTGCCGGTGCTGACATCTCCGAACTGGCAACGTTCAATCCTTTACAAGCCAAGCTGTTTTCGGAAAGGGGGCAAGGTGCCATTTTCAAGCTCGAGGAACTGTCCATCCCCGCTATAGCCGCTGTGAATGGCTTTGCCTTGGGAGGGGGCAGTGAAATTGCCTTGGCATGCGATTTCATCTATGCATCTGAAAATGCCAAATTCGGTTTGCCGGAAATCACCCTAGGCATTATCCCCGGTTTCGGCGGGACCCAGCGGCTTCCCAGGCTCATTGGTCAGAATGCTGCCAAGGAACTTATCTTTACCGGAAAAATGATTGCAGCCGAAGAGGCGCAATCATTGGGCCTTGTAAACCGTGTCTGTCCTGCGGATGCGTTAATGGACCAGGTTCGGAAAACCGCCCAAACCATTGCGTCCCGGGGCCGGGTTTCCTTGCGTGCAGCCAAACAGGCCGTTAACCGCGGCATGAATGTGGATATCGTCACCGGTTGCCAGATTGAAGTGGGGGCCTTTTCTTTGTGCATGTCCAGTCCGGATGCAAAGGAGGGGACGACCGCTTTTCTGGAGAAGAGAAAGGCGGTATTTGAGGGCTCCTTTACATCAGGTGTTCATTAGAAACAGCCGTACAGAAAAACCTTGATACGAATATCAAACTGCATAATATTGAAAATTAATCAGTTTTTCATGTGCTTTAGGTCATAATGATGATTTGATATAGCAATCAAGACCCATGTTACATGCTTGGTTGTGTGAGTCATGGCATGAAAATTTGACACAACAGGCAAAATTGCGCTATAGTTCCATTGGATTAACCCTATCGTTGCAT
>JAOZRT010000277.1 GCA_029940035.1 Desulfobacterales bacterium | reverse complement strand
TTTCGGTCGGAATCTTCCAAGAGCCGAGCACCCATTGCCGCCAGCCGGAAAATACGACGAGCAGTGTGCCTCGACCATCTTCACCTGTGGCATCGATATGGAGCGGCCAACCTCCGTCGCATGCCATTGCGTCTTGAAGTTGATCAGCACGGTCATTATGGAGTTCCCGCAAATATCCAAGAAAGAGCTTTGCCAAATTGCTTACCGTCCCTGAGGATACTGATATTCCGTGTTCATGGAACAGAGACGAGCGTATTTCTTCCCTCTGGCGATGATGAAGAAAACGCTGAAGCCCAACGTAGACCATCACATCGTAACCGATTCCCATCCCTGGAATTAGATGCTTGCTGAGTGAGGCCGCCCGGCGTGTAACCAGCATTCCAGAATCATAACGGCATCTGTTTGCACAGACATGGACGGTCTCTCGGGCTTGGAAATGCCCTTGTGCTATGGTCCTGCCGAGATGGGGCACTGATTTTTGAACGTGCCATGGCCCACAGCAAAGGGGACAATGCAAAGGCTTATCACGGACCGGGATGAGGACGCCGGAGGTGCGAAGCATGAGGTGATGGTTCTTGGCATTCAAGGATTTGATCTTGCGTCTCAAGGATTCAAGCAGCTCAAGGCTGATTACAATATTTTTTTTTCTAAGGGTATTCCATACTGCTTAAATATCTGCTCGACTTGCTTATTACCGATAGGTATTCCTCTATCAGATAGCCGCTTTGTAACCAGTGAAGGGGAGATCTCCACCCTTCCTGCATGGATGGTTTCAATAAGGACTTCGATCACAGTGGTGTCGGATACCACTGTGACATCTCTAACAGATTCAGATGTTGCGGCTCGTTGCCTGATAATTTGTTCCTTAGCCTTGCCTATCTCCGGTGCCACATATAAAAATGATTTATCAATACGTTCACGACCAACCTGGCCCTCTTTTACCAAGTCAAGCAATGAATTGTATACTTTGATACGCAATAATTGGCTTAATTCCAAATGAGTAAGGCCAGCTGAAGATCCGCAAACCAATTCAATGATTGTAGCTTTTAGTGTACCAAACTGAGAGAACCCAATTTCTTGATGAAACCATAATCCTTTGTCGTCGAATTGTGGAGTATTAGTCAGTGTGTAATACTTTCCGGCATGTGTAAAGCTAGAAAAATATCCTATTTCTTTCAATCGCCGAAAAATACTCATTCGAGATTTCGTTTGAAGAATTTTGGATAGTGCACTCATGTCCACGATCGGTTGTTTAAGAAATAGTTTTTGAAGTTTTTTTAACGAATCAGGCTTATTAAGCATCGACTCTCCTTGATACAATTGTGACCAAATCAATAAAATTATCACAATTGTATCAGGCTACGAGCCAAGTTGCAAGTTCGAAGTATATAAATTCAAGGGGTTATAAAAATTCAATTATTGTTTTTTAGAAAAAATGGTACAATGATGACAGATTTAAAGACAGAATTGCCTTTGTTTTAAAGAGGTTACAAAATCCAACCAATTATTGACGCTGTAGCAAAATACTGTAACGTTTTTTTCACTTTATCCGTTTGTATGCCGCCCGGCTCTTTTGAGGCCAAAGTAGTGCCTTAACATAATCCCTAATATGAGTGATATGTAAGGGTTCTTCGAGCTTTGGAGAGAAACAATAGATCGTTGGGCAAACAACTTTAATCGGAGGTTTCTCAGTATACTCGAGCTAATTAAAACGGTTTGATTGTGAGCTACTGAGTTGGAAACGCCTGGACGGCGAAGTTAAGGAGATTTTTGAAAAATGAAAAAATAGGCGGTCTTTCGTATTACCAGACAAAATGGACACTCAACACAAATGTGCCATAGATTACAAACTAATTTTTCTAAATTCACAACCAGATCAATGATCTTGTGGAAGATTCGTGAGAAAAGTAAGGGCCAGATTAATATCCACGATACTATATTTCAATCGTTTTGCTTCATCAATACAATCATTACAGATTTCTTCAAATTTACGCATATCTCCACTGGTTGCAGCATATATCTGCTCAATTGCCTCCGGCATGATGAGATGCTTATACTTTTGAATAAAATCTTCTACAATAATAGGATACAGCCTCAAAACCTTTAAGCGACTTAGAATATCCGGATGCTTACTTGCCAGGAAAGTTCTTACATTAGGCAATCCTGCAAAGACCATTGGTTTGCCTGAATCAATTATCCTTTTAAAATATGGCCAGACGCGGCGGTCCAGATCATTAGTTTCATCGATGATGATATAAAATCCCGACATGTTACAAATCTTTTTCAAATATTCAGACGTTCGCCAATGGGACGGCTTTGCTTCGTAATTAAGTTCCTGGAGAATCGATGCCAGTATCTCATGTTTATTATCCAGTGATTCCAACCAGACAGTTGTTAATTTTTTTGGGTTTAGCAATTCTAAAAACTTGGTTTTCCCAACGCCATAGGTGCCTTCAATCAATAAACTTTGCCCTCGATATATTCTGGTATAAACAGAGCGGAGGTAAGATATACGACGTTTGTCATTAATAAAACTTTCCTTTCGTTTAAACGTCATGGATACCTTCCTTTGCATAAGGCAGATCATGTTTCATTTGCTGATACCGCTTATAATCGATTAAAAACGCATTGAATCTTACAAAACCGGTTCTACTCTGGTCCTGTAGTTTGGCCCCAAGCTGCTCATACCTGATTATGTTTTTTTCAAAAATTGTTTTTGCAGTATTGAATGTAAGACCATTTTGGTAACAGGAAATGAGAGCGTTTATATCCACGCTCATTGCTTTGCTTTCAAGATATCCGGCAATCTGCTCAACTTGATTTTTCTTCAATCTTTTTTCCGCTTTTTTCGTAACAGACACAGGCTTTTGAGAAGGCCTTTGACATAATGCTTCACCCAAAAAGACCCCGTCTTTAGTATTTTTAAAAATATAAAGTTTATTGTTGTATTGGGACACCTGAACCGTCGTGCTTTTGTATGAAGAAAAATTTTCAACTCCCTCAACCACTGTATATTTTTGTTTATTGCAGGTGATGGTTTTCTGCTTAGACACAGTCGCTTTTTTTTTGTCAAAACCATATCTCGTAAATGCTTCTATATGAGCAGGATCGAACTCCATGGTTTCTTTATCAGACAAATACGCCTGCAGTTTTTGGCTGGGTATCCATGATTGAGTTTTTCCGCCTTCAGAAAAACGATGGATTGTTTCATTGTGCTCTCTTCGGTACAATTCGATCATTCGACTCTGTTTTAACTCCTCAATGGTTATGTCCAGGCAGGTGACGGTGATTTGCTCTTTCTTATTGCCCTTAAAGGAAAAGCCCGGTTCTGTCTTAGCGATTTTGTGTTCAAACTTTTTTATGATACGGATTTCAAAATTATGCAGACTGCGGTGACTTGATTCCAGGTGAACCTTGTGTTTAGGTGATCGCACACCGGAGAAATCAGGCACCATACAAAATCCTTCCGGCATAGAATATTTAATGTTTAATTCGTGGATCGGCCGTTTCAAATTCACAAAACCTTTAGCTTGGTCAGGACGAAGCCGGATTTCTTTTTTTGGAAAAGGAACATCCAATAAAAACAGGGTGAACAGATCCACCGCATTTTCGCTGGTTTCTGAAAAATAGAAATCCAAAACAAACATATACCTCGATCCGGTATCAAAAAATTCAATTACCTGAGGTTTACACCATTTTCCGTTTTCATCTTTGATTTTAACGTATTGAAATTTACACCCGTCCATCTGTACCAGAGCAAAAACTTTTTCAGGGTTGAAGTAGCCTTTATCCATCTGGCTTTCTTCAAAATCGGGCTGTTTCAAGTAGAGATCCAGATGTTTTTTGTGAACCAGACGACGTAAAGCATGTATAGAAATCTTTTTTTTAAATTCTTCTTCCATAAATTTATGATAAGTGGTGATCACGCGGGCCTTGCGGGTGATGTAGATAAAGTGTGGATCATTTGCATCACATGACGACTTGATCATTTCTATAAAGCGGTTTTTTATATCATTGGACAAAACCGGTGCTCTGCCACTACATTTACGCCCTTCCATAATGCCACGAGCTGCAAGCAGCAGGGGTTTTGGGATGACACCTGTTTTTTTATATTGGTCTACATAATATTTTTTGGTTCTGCGTTTCCCGGATCCTGTTTTGTTCAGGAGCTTTTTATGGAGCAGGATCACAAATTGGTCATCTAAAGAAAGGCTTGAAAGATCGGTTGATTTATGCATTTATGCTATTCCCATTGTATCTTTTCTTTCATTACGTTGTTCCAGTATAAAGCAGTTCTCTGTGATGTTGATTTCCATTGGTCATTCCGGGCAATAGTGATTTGTGACAACATCTCCATGACCACTGTCTTATAATCCTTACTGACGATCTCTACAAAAGGCGCGCCTGTATTTTTTACACCCATATGATTTGAAACAAATTTTTTGATATTCAAGGCTGTAATCGGCTTCCCTGTTTTTAAAAAATTACCCCAAACTTTTTTTTGGCTGAATAAATCCAATCTGGTCAAGGGACGAGCCTGGGCTTCATTCCTGGGCAAAGTTTCCCCAATTGGAGAAAGATTATCAATGACTACAACTGCTTCAATCAGCCGGTAAGCATGAGATCGTCCCATATCCCACCGAACCCTGACATAATTTTCAAAAGTCTTGAAAGACAGTTTATGATAACAACGATGATCCCGGATCTCCTTCAGCGCTTTCCCAACGGAATAGAAGTCTTGTCGATATCTTTTAATCACAGATTCCAGATGCGCCAGGCGTTTGGACCCAATAAATTCATTTGTCATACATTGCTTACCCTTTAGCCGTGGCCTTATCGATATGTTTTTTCAAAAATTCAACAGCCTCAACAAAACTGCACTGGGTTGTAGCCATGACTAAATCAATAGGATTGAAATTACGTTCGCAATCGAAACAGCGTCCTAAATTTGTTTTCGGGTTTGTGGCAGTATGAAATCTGTGACAAAGCGGGCATTGGAATCTGATGATCCCGTTATGAGATCGTGTCTCAAGTCTCAAGGCCCTGATAATCCAGTCAATAATTATTTCATTTCGGAGCATTCTGAGAAAATCACCAGAATATAAATCAGCCATAATTATACCTCCTTAACCTTTGAATCCTTGATTTTTTTTTATTCAATTACCTGGAGGTATCATACTGCAAGTGAGGCCAAATCTTATTGCAAACTCGGTGAAACTGATTTTTGAAGGAGTCTCCAGCCGCAAAGAACCAGCGGCACCGCAGTAGACACTCCTTTCTGTGGTCAGTTCTGTATTTGTTTTTAGAGAGGAGTGTTGCGGCAAGATTCTTACCAAGGTCCCGACACTGCTTTTTTTGATGCGATGTTGCCAGGGCTTCCTGATAGGCCATGATAAGGTTGGCTAAAGTGAAAATCCAGCGGTGTATACTTGATGGCGCCAATACCTGGCCGGTATTTGAATGTTCAGGCGTACCCTCATCGGTCATAACGGCTTCTTCGTATGTCTTTTGATTATCTTCGACATAAGAACTGCTGAAACTTTCAATCGTCTGACGGGTGTACTGTTTATAAGGAATTGCAAAATTGGGATAACTGGTGAAGGTCTTACCACACTTTGGGCATCTGAAACGAACAAGTACACAGAAAACCGCTTCAACGAGCATTTTAGCAATGATTAAAAAACGGCGATCTCTGTACGCATGGAACTGAAAGAAATGCGAGTCATAATGACAACGCGGGCAGTCGGGAAGATTAAACGGGGTGATTTCATTCTTGTCTACTTTCTCCATATATGCTTTAATATCTTCCATTGTCGCTGATAGCGGCATGCGAGTATCCCTCCTTGTTTTTAGTGTGTTCCTCAAACTTACTTTAATACAGGAGGGGTACTTTTTCAAACAAAGGCGGGATAAAAATTAATTGTATTTTTTTGGGCGGGATAGATTGCTGGGTAATGCGCCGATAAAAAGTTGCTCCCTTTTAATTCAAAAATGAAATATCAATAATATTTAACTTAGCGGCGGGATAAAGAGCCCGTTACTTTATTTT
>JAOZRT010000562.1 GCA_029940035.1 Desulfobacterales bacterium | reverse complement strand
TTCAAAGCGGGCTGCCGGAGCTAAGGCGTTGGTATTCGCGTCAATAGGTCCAACCGGGAAAAGCCTGTTTATGGGCGAAGTTTCTCATGAGTTGGTTGCCCGAAGTTATCATGAACAGGCGGCTGCATTGGCAGAGGGTGGTGCTGATGGTCTCGTGGTGGAAACGATGATGGACCTGAAAGAAGCGGAGATAGCGGTTCAAGCCGCGAAAAGCACTGGTTTACCAGTTGTTGCTTGCATGACTTTTGGTAAAGGAAAAAACAAAGATCATACAATGATGGGTGTCACTGTTGAGCAAGCGGTTGCAAGTTTCAGCAATCTGGGTGTGGATGTTATTGGTAGTAACTGTGGGCAAGGTCTGGAGGGTATGTTAATCACCTGCGGTATTCTGAAAAAACAAACGGATCTTCCGCTTTGGATAAAGAGCAATGCTGGAATTCCTAAGTATGATGAAGGCGAAACCATCTATGATACGACAGCGGAGCAATTCGTGGAGCTGGTAGAGCCTGTTATTGACGCCGGAGTAGATTTCATTGGCGGTTGCTGTGGCACCAATCCAGCTTATATAAAATTGATCTCTCAGAAGTATAAATAGTTCTGGCGCCAACCAATTCGAAGAATTGGAAAAGAGTGAAGGCGTTGATTCAATTGTTTAATTAGTTGCAGAGACAAGATTAAAAATAGGAGGTTAAAATGGGACAGATACCAGCAGCGGGTACAAGTACGCTGAGGGGCTGGGGCATGAAGACCCTGACCCAAGATGATCTGGAGCAAATTCACGTAGCAACTCTTGATGTTCTGCAATCCACAGGAATTTATGTGGATCACGATGAAGCATTGAGCATTTTCGAAAAAGGAGGATGCTGGGTTAACAAGAAGACTAAAGTGGTTCGCTTTCCAAGTCACCTGGTCAATGAGGCGATGGCTCAATGCCCGAGCCACATTTTGTTGGCAGGGCGAGAGCCTGAACATGACTTTATGATGGGAGGCAGAAATGTTGGCTTTACGCCCTTTAGTACTGGTGCGCTAACGCACGATCTTGAAACGAACGAAATCAGGAGCTCAACCCTCGAGGACGTCAAAAACATGGCGATAATGTGTGACGCCCTGGAACATGTAGATGTTGCTACACCACCAGTTTCAGCCGAAGACATGCCAGAGAGCTCATACGACCTCCATGGTCTGGCCGTGACCTTACCCAATACAACTAAACATGTGGCCACAGACACTGAATCAGGTGCGCGCTGTAATTTGATGATTGAAATGGCTGCGGCTGTTGCAGGCGGGAAAGACGAACTGAAATATCGACCTATTGTATCTTTTGGCGTTTGCCCAACCAGTCCCCTGCAGCTTATCGATGAATGTTGTGACGTGATTATCGTGGCAGCCAGAAACTGGATGCCGGTTGACGTTTTAAGTATGGCATTATCAGGGGCCACGGCACCGATTCCTCTGGCCGGAACATTGGTGGTTCACAATGCTGAAGTCATTAGCGGTATTGTATTGGCGCAGCTGACAAATCCGGGAACCCCGATAATTTATGGAAGTTCAACCACTACTTTTAATATGAAAACCGCAACCGCGACTGTTGGCGCTCCTGAAATGGGCATGATTAGCGCAGCTGTCGCTGAAATGGCACACTATTACGAAGTTCCTTGTTATGTT
>JAOZRT010000049.1 GCA_029940035.1 Desulfobacterales bacterium | reverse complement strand
TATCAAATTCTTACGGCATTGCAAGGAAACGGGCGTATTAAAAAAGCTGTTTTAGCCCGGGAGTTGAACGTACCCACATCGACTTTGATGGAACGGTTACGCCGCTTGGAAAGGGATCAGATAATTCAAGGATATATGGCCAGGATCAATCCTCAGAAGATGGGACTATCCGTTCAAGCTTTTATATCAGTTTCCCTTGACCATCATCAAAAAGACCATATTCGTAACATTGAGCATGACATCCAGAAGCTTCCATACGTGCGCGCGTGCTATCACGTAGCCGGGCGGTTCGATTATTTAATCCATGTTGCGGCCAAGAATGTGAACCATCTGAGTACATTGGTGAAAAGCGAGATTGCTTCCATTCCGGGTATCGGTAGGGTTGAGACATTCATCATTTTCGCCGAGATCAAAACTGACCGAGGCTGGCCCATTATGCGGGCAAACGGGGATCAGCAAACGAACGAAAAATAATGCCAAACCAATGAAGGAGAATGGTTATGAGAAAGAAAAAATCAATTCACGATTTTTATGAGATGAAGAAAAATGGAGAAAAAATAACATTTCTTACGGCATATGACTTTCCTACGGCAACCTTCGCAGAGGATGCCGGCCTGGATATGCTGCTGGTCGGTGATAGCCTCGGCATGTGTGTTTACGGCTATAAAGGAACTGTTCCGGTGGTCATGGATCAGATGATATATCATGCCGATGCGGTTCGGCGGGGTGCACCAAATACCTATGTGGTTGGAGACATGCCGTTTATGTCCTATCAGAGCTCTGCAGAAAAGGCCGTCGAAAATGCCGGCCGTTTTCTCAAAGAGGCTGACTGTGACGCTATCAAACTGGAAGGGGGTGTCCGGATTACTGACCAGATTCGGGCCATTTCCGATGCTGGTATCGTTGTAATGGGCCATATTGGTTTGACACCACAGAGTTCAGGGCAACTCGGCGGCCATAAGGCGCAAGGGCGTACCGCTGAGGCTGCGAAGCTGGTTTATGAGGATGCTATAGCTGTAAAGGAAGCCGGAGCCCTCATGCTGCTTGTCGAAGCTGTGCCGCCGGAAGTTTGTGGATTCATTGCGGGACAACTGGATATTCCGGTACTCTCGATCGGCGCAGGTCCCGAAGGCGATGGACAGCTGTTGATTGTTTCAGATTTGATCGGTCAATTCCAGGCATTTACACCTAAATTTGTAAAGAAATACTGCAATGTGGCTGAAATCATAACCAATGCCATGAAATCATATTGTGAGGAAATCCGAACCGGCCAATTTCCCCAAGAAGAACATTGCTATCACATGATCCAGGGGGAAGAAAAAAAGTTTGTTGAATTAATGAAAACGGCTAAATAATTGGTGACCGGATCACTTGCTTTAATTAAGGAGAAATTTAACATGTCAGAACTCAGAGAAAGTCTTAAAATAACAGCCGAACGCGTGGATGAGATCAATGAATTCTTGTTAGACCCGAACAATGAGATGGTCAACCAACTTCTTGAAATTGTTGAACGCTACGGCGGGCCTCAAGAGATCAATCGCAAGGCTGCCGAAGCAAGAAATCTGGATCACCTGATGGATCAGCTCAAAACCCAGAATTCACCTTATGTGGCGGATTTGGAATGGCTGATCGAGCAGCGGGATGCCAAAGCATTTATATCCATGGCAGAATATCGAAATCGGGTTGTGGATCAAGAAGTAACGGAGAACGACATCAACGAAGAAAATGCGGTCACGCTCGAAATCAGTGCGTTGCAATACTTCCCCTGGCTCATATCTCAAGCCAAACACGCCATTCAAAAGAAAGATTTGATGCCGGGGCGCTATATCAGGGTGCGCAATATGGCGGAACAGACTACCGATCAGGGAGACACACTTGCCGTTGCTGCAGGTATGCAGATTGTCGGGGCATCCTATGTCGAAACACTAGATACCAAAGGAATAGATGGATCCAATGTACACCTGGGAGGCCCTGAAACCATTACCGGATATTTCGGTGGTATTGGTCAGCCCAACGAATACCCGCTCAAATGGATCGATGAATACCTTAAGTATTATACCACCTACGGTATTAAACAAGTGCTCAACATAAATGCCGGATCCATTCTCGCCGCCTATCTCCTCCACCGAATGGGAGTTGATAACGAATTCAAGATATCCGTGTTCATGGGTATCGACAACCCGTATTCCATCTTCTGGACGCTGATGACCGCGCGGATGTTCTCCCGACCGGACGGAAGTACCTCACTCATTGGCTTCAATTTATCCAATTCTGTAAACAACGCTACCATCAGGGAAGCCGCTAAAATCAGGAAAGCATTGGGTCTTGAGAAGGTTGTTCGCTTCGAGCATCATATTACGGAAACGTATAAATCTATTGTGCGCCAGCCCTACAATCGAAGAGAAGAGCTCGTGGAAATTGCCAAAGAGGTCCCCAATATTGCCGCCAAGCATGAGGGCGGAGACCCGGATAGGGAAGCCAAATTGGAGCATCCATCCGATATCCTGGAGTACTTTCTGCCAAAAGCCGAGGTAATTGAAAAAGGGCTAATGGATACGCTAATGCAAAATTATCTTGAAAAACACTTAGCATTGAACCTTACGGCTGATGCCCTTACCAGGGCAGGTATCGGGGTCGTATGTGCGACCAACCTGCATCAGTAGGAATTATGCATTTATAGTTGTATGAATCTATCCTCATAGGAAAATTAGCGGGGGTGAAATTTAAATGGACAAGTCGATGGAAGAACTCTATTCGAAAACGACCGCATCCATGCAGCATTCCTTTATCCGGGAGATATTGAAGGTAACCAAAGGTGTTCCTGGCATGATATCTTTTGCCGGTGGCCTTCCAAGTCCAGCCTCATTTCCTAAACATCTGTTGGCAGAGCTATTTTCAAATGTAATCACGCAGGAAGGCGACGATGTGCTGCAGTACGGCGCGAGTGACGGGGATTTGGTATTTAAAAATATCATCAAGGACTTTGAAGAAGTTCCTTATCTTTCAGATGATGAAATCATGATCACCGTTGGTTCCACCAACGGGATCTATTTTTTCACACGCACACTGATTGACCCAGGCGACATTATCATCTGCGAAGCTCCAGGGTTTCCAGGTTCCCTTGCTGCCATGGAAAGCTGTGGTGCCCGGATGGTGGGTGTCGAAATGGATGAATACGGCATGGTGCCCGAGAGTTTGAAAGTAACTTTAGAGAAGCTGATCAGTAAGGGTGAAAGCGTTAAATTTATCTATGCCATTCCAGAATTTCAAAATCCTACCGGAAGAACAATGGATCTGAATCGGCGGCGGGCTATTATTGAAATTGCAGTGGCGTTCAAGATCCCTATCCTTGAAGATCAACCTTACCGGGAACTTCGCTTTGAGGGAGAAAGGATTATTACGTTGTGGGAATTGGCACGAACCGAGTTCAACGATCCAAAGCTTGTGACAATTGCAAAATCTTTTTCTAAAATTTTGGGTCCTGGTTTGCGTCTTGGGTTTGCTGCAGGTCCTCCGGAAATAATCAAACCTATGGTAAAATGGGCCCAGAAAAGCACGGTAAGTCCTGATTGTGTTACCCAGCGTGTAGCAGCACGGTTTATTGAGCAAGGCCATATGCATCAGCATGTTCAAAACATTATCGATCTTTACCACCCCCGCAGGGATGCCATGATTAAGGCCCTGAAGACCCATATGCCCGATAATGTGTACTGGACAAATCCTGAAGGTGGAATGTTTATCTGGGTCGCATTTGATAAATCGGTCGATACAGATAAATTGTTTGCCCGTGCAGTTGAAAATAAAGTGGCATTTATTCCCGGAAGCAAATTTTATCCGAAGGGAATAATGAAGAAAAATGAATTAAGGCTAAATTTTTCCTATTCAAATGAAGAGCAAATTTTGGAAGGGATTCGTCGTTTAGCTGGTCTACTTTAATATTTAAACAACAGGCCTCTCCTAATTCTGCAAGAAGGGGGCTTCATAATATTCTTTTCAAATCTTTTTCGTGATTCCTTCTTGAAATGATTTACGTTTCTAACATTGGATCCTTCGCATCGAAGCAAATTAAAGATTAGAACAAGGCTGTCGAACCCTCCGTACAAAAGATTATGTAACAATATCTTTAAATGTTGAATAAATTTTCTACCGATTTGCGCACCACAATATATTGGGGTCCCTCAATGTGGTCATCTGGCGAGAATTTATCCCGATGGGCTGTGTTATTTCTCGTAGATCACAGCCTCATCCAAACCTTTGATAAGAGAAAAGAAATGCAATTCTACGAACATTGGCAAAATGTGTCGTATTAATACTCAGCATGCTTTCAATGAAATGATGATAGCTCAACGAAGTTTACCTCTTAGCAACGTTGGGGTTTGCGTTAGGAATAGAGGTGAAACAATGAACGCATAATTCGTGGGCATTACCCTTAGCATAGTGGATGATGTAGAATGGAGTTCAGACGGCTTTTGCCCTTTTTTCAATGATTGCCAGGATCTTCTCGATAATAGGGAATGTTCCATAGATCTTCCGAAACTCGGCCGCTATATTTTGCGCCGGCGGCATGATCGACGTGGCCATGTCCTGCAAGGTCTTTAAGACAAGTCTGGGCTTTATCGCGACCGCTTCGCCGAACCGCTCCCAGTGCCTCTGCTGGATCCAGGACGGTCGGTTTTCCCCACCGATCCTCATGGCCTGTTTTTCCAACAAATTTGGATAGACCTGTGTGCAGATAAGATCGTAGAAGGGGGCGAGGCGAGGCCCTTGGTCCGTGAAGAGTATGGCCAAGTTTTTTGCATGGGCGTCAGCGTTGCCGATCAAAAAATTGAATATTGTCCAGCGTAAAAGAAGCAAGCGATCGGCCGCGGGCCGGATGCTCTTCTCCTGCAAGAGGTCAAAGCACTGCGATAAAGCAGGGCCGCCTTCACTTTCGTATTTCTGTTCAGGGAGGAACCCGAGGGCCTGGCAAAAGTCCTCCTGATGGAGGCGCACCAGACGTCCGTCCTTTTCCCAACTGCGATCATAGCGGGTGATGATGAAGAACCGATCAAGGCCCTGGTGGATCGTCACCGTTGGCGCCGGCAGGCCCATCCTTTGCGCTATCGTCATGCAGAAGGCCTCATTCCCGACCGTATCCTCCAGATCCTTGATCGCGGGTTTCAGGATGTGGCTGCTCGGCGCATTCCCCGAAGCGATGAAGATCCGGTTGTTTTCCATGAACACCGGCAGTTTGTTTTGCGCCCCGGCCAGGGAGAGGCGCATGCCTTCCACGCCGGCCATCAGCGGTCTTCGGGGCAGGTCGATGATGACCTTGTGTAGTTCCTCTTCGTTCAGTTCTCGAAAACCGGGTTTGACAGTAGGCGTTTCGCCCGAAGGTAACAATGATACCGCGCCGGCGCATTCCCCGCCGATGCTGTTCAACATGGCAAAATCATTATTTTGGGAAATTTGCAGGCGTTGCGCGATGACCCGCTTGATGTCTGCCTCCGGCAAGAGATTGGAAAAGAAAGGTCGAGCGAAATCGTCAGGGTATGGCTCTGCTCGTAGGGGGAGGCGCAGCGACAACGGTACAGCGTTTCGCTGCCCGATCCATTCCGCATCGTATTGAAAGAAAAAGCGTCTTTTTTCATCCAGCCAAAGCCGTCCTATCTTTTGCTCCTGAAGATAGACATCAAGCCCAGGAATGTCTTTGGCATGATGGTTATTCATTCGACCACTTCCTTTCTTCGATGGTCATGTTGAGTCCGAGCGCCGTCATCACCTTCAGGACCTTTCCGACCTGCATTGTCTCTTTGCCGTTTTCCAGATCGGACATGAATCGGTACCCGACGCCACTTAAGGCCGCTGCATCTGCCAGCGTCAAGCCGTCTTTCTTGCGTTTCTTCCTGATGGCTGTGCCGATATCCGCTACCGTGACTGCCCTATTTTTCAATAGATCCTCCTTTATTCCCTATCGGGAATAATAATTGCTTATACAAGCATCGTCAAGGATATTATTCCCGATAGGGAATAATTTGGAAGATACATCCTTTTTCTGGCTAAAATATTACCGATAGGGAATAAAAGTGATCTTGAGTCGCAAAGGGGGCATTAAATTTGAAACCCGTTGATAAAAAAACCCCAACCGGGCAATACCGGTTGGGGGATTGTTGCGTTTATAAACAATGTTCTTTTCCTGACTAATAATCAAATGTCATAATAAAGATAAAACTCGTGGGGGTGTGGGCGCATCCTCACAGGGTTGACCTCGTTTTCGGTTTTGTAGTCGATCCACATGTCGATGGCATCCTGGGTAAAAACATCACCCTTGAGCAGGAAGTCCTGATCCGCCTTCAGGGCGTCCAGGGCCTCGTCCAGGGATCCTGGCGCGGAGTCTATTTGCGCCAGCTCTTCCGGCGGCAGGTTGTAGATGTTTTTGTCCAGTGGGTCACCCGGGTCGATCTTGTTTTCAATGCCGTCCATAACAGCCATGACTATGGCCGAGAAAGCAAGGTAGCCGTTGCAGGACGGGTCCGGGGTACGGAACTCTATGCGCTTGGCTTTGGGTGACGAGGAATACATGGGGATGCGTACCGCGGCGCTACGGTTCCGGCTGGAGTAGGCCAGGTTTACCGGTGCCTCGAACCCGGGGACCAGACGCTTATAGGAGTTGGTGGTGGGGTTGGTGAAGGCACACACGGCCTTGGCGTGTTTCAAAATACCACCGATGGCCCACAGGGCTTCCTGGGAAATGCCGGCATATTTCTCCCCGGCAAACAGCGGGTTGCCGTCCTTCCAGATGCTGACATGCGTGTGCATGCCCGAGCCGTTGTCCTCGAACAGGGGCTTGGGCATGAACGTGACGGTATGGTTGTGGCGGTAGGCCACGTTTTTCAGGACATATTTAAACCACATGAGCTGGTCGGCCATCTCCAAAAGGGGCTTGAAGCGCATGTCGATTTCCGACTGCCCTGCGGTAGCGACTTCATGGTGCTGGCATTCGACATCGATGCCGAGGCTCTCCAAAACCAGCAGCATTTCGGTTCTGAGATCCTGGAATTTGTCCGTGGGCGGGACCGGGAAGTAGCCTTCTTTGTGGCGCGGTTTATACCCCAGGTTGGGGCCTTCGTCGCGGCCGCTGTTCCAGGCACCTTCAATGGAGTCGATTTCAAAAAACGCCCGGTTGCTGGAAGATTCAAAGGTCACATCGTCCAGGATGAAGAACTCCGCTTCCGGCCCGATGTAAACGGTGTCGCCGATGCCGGTGCTCTTGACGTAGTTTTCCGCCTTCTGGGCAATATAGCGGGGATCACGGGTGTATGGTTCACGGGTGACCGGATCGACAGCGTTGCCGATGAGCACCAGGCTGGACTCCTTATAGAACGGGTCCATCTTGGCCGAGGCCGGGTCCGGGATGAGCAGCATGTCGCTGGCATTGATGGGCTGCCAGCCACGGATGCTGGAGCCGTCGAAGCCGTATCCGTCCTCGAAGCTGGATTCATCCAGTTCACTCATGGGAACGGTAAAGTGCTGCCACACGCCAGGGAAATCCATAAAGCGCAGGTCCACGACTTTTGCCTGTTTTTCTTTTGCCATCTCAAGTACTTCTTTGGGTGTCATCTACTCTCCTCCTTTTTGTTTAAATACCGATCTCAATATTTATTCATTTCTGAATTCGTATAAAGGAACTGTTGCGGATCATTGCCGAGTTCTACCATAGCCGGGGTGTGGGACTCACTCGAACCCTCTGCCCCTGGAATCCTTGAACCCTTCAGTTATTAGATGGCGTCGTTACCTGTTTCGCCGGTTCGCACCCGGATGGCCTCTTCCACCGAAAAAACGAATATTTTCCCGTCTCCTATTTTACCGGTGTTGGCGGCATCGCGGATTTTTTCAACCACCGTGTCCGCCCGCTGCGAGTCAACCACGATTTCGATTTTAATCTTGGGGATGAAATCAACCACATATTCTGCACCGCGGTAGATTTCCTTATGCCCCTTCTGGCGCCCGTAACCCTTGACTTCTGAGATGGTCATTCCCTGGATGCCGATCTCATTCAAGGCTTCCTTGACGTCATCCAGTTTAAACGGCTTGATGATAGCTTCGATTTTTTTCATGTCTCCTACTCCTTTTTTTCGCTCTATCCTGTTATCTGCACTTGAAAAGGCTTTGCCGCGTTAGACGATTCGGGGAAGCCTTTCTTCTATGGCTGCCTTGATGGCGGTTGCCTGATCTTCGGAATCCACCTTTTGCCCGTCAAAGTCCCTCACGTAAAAAACGTCCACTACCTGATCCACATTTGTGGAAATTTTGGCGACCCAGATGTCCAGGCCGGAACTGAAGAGGGCATCTGTCACCGTAAAAAGGAGGCCCGGGAAATCGTAGGTAAAGACCTCGATGATGGTGAAAAAGCTGGAACTGTGATTGTCCACGACAATGTGGTGCGGCAGTTTGGATGCCCTGGGCTTGATGGATCGGTCACCTTTTATTTTTTGATTCAGGGCTTCGGAAAGATCCAGGCTCCCCGAGAGGGCGTCATTTAACACTTTTTCGGTACGGTGCCAGCGGTCTTGCTCAAAGAGTCGGTCCGGCGGCGGTTTGACGTGAAAAATATCCAGGGCCAGATTGTTGCGCCAGGTGAATATCTGGCCATTGAGAATGTCGATGCCGCTCAGGGTAAATGTACCGGCAATTTTTGAAAACAGGCCGGGCCGGTCCTGGGCGCAGACTCGCACCGTTCTTGAATTCACAGCTTCATTACCGCCGATGTTCCAAACGAATGAACGGTCACCCAGGCTACGGAAGAGCTTGATGTCGTTCAGGATTTCATCGTCCGGCATGTAGAGCAGATAACGGGGGGACATGTATTGATACAGCTTTTCCAGCTCTGCGGCTTCGGTGTCCGATGAAGCAGATGCCAGCACGACTTCTTTTTTATGGGCCGAGGTTTTAACCGCCTGCTGCGTGGCCAGTTCCCCTTTTTGCAGGATGTTGGAAATCTTCAGGAAGAGGTCGCGCAGAAGGGTTGCCGTCCAGTCACTCCAGGCATTGGGGCCCGTGGAGATGCAGTCCGCGACGGTCAGGAGATATAGCATCTGCAGCCGGCTGACCTTTTTGATGATTCTGGCGCAGTGGATGGCGGTCTCTTCGTCATGGATGTCACGGCGGGTGGCTATTTTGACCAGCAACAGGTGTTCGCGAATCAGAAAAGCGATGGTATCGATGTCTGCGGCATTGTACCCGAACCGCGCCAGGATGTCGCGGGATATCTCGGCACCTCTATGGGAGTGGCCTTTTTCGGGAAGCCCTTTGCCGACATCGTGGAGAAGGGCGGCCCATAACAGCAGTTTACGGTTTTTGAGACCTTTCCAGATATTGGCGCACAGGATGCAGCCGGATTCGTCCAGGTCGCTGCCGAAATTCTTTACGGCCTGAACTGTCCTCAGCAGGTGTTTGTCAACCGGATAAAGGTGGTATTCGTCATATTGAATGCGGTTGACGATGTCTTTCAGCTCCGGGATGAGCCTCACCAGAAATCCGGTGTTGAACATTTCCCTCAGCACGTTGAAGGCGGGGGCGGGTTCCTTCAGAACGACTTCAAAGGCGTTGACGACATTGTCAGACGACCGGAACCGCTCGTTTACCAGATAACCGAATTCAGCCACCATGCGTTTGGCTTCCGTGGTCAGGGGCAGTTTGAGCCTGGCGCTTTCTTCAAATATGTGGATGAGCAGTTCGGAAGACCCGAGAATGGCCTCGGCGCCGCTGAACTCCAGGGTACCATTGGTAATGTTGATTTTGTCGAAAGAGCTGGCGGCATTGCGGTTACGCCTGTAGCGGGGTTTTTTAACATGCCCGTGTTCGCTGAGAAATATCAGGTGCCGCTGTTTCATATAGTCCATTTTGCTGTGAAGCGTTCCCAGGAACTTTTCCACAGGCTGCAGCCCGTTGGCGTTTATGAAATTCATGGATTTGGCAAGCTTGATTTGGTTTTCGAAATAGAGCTGATCGACTTTCCGGCCGGTCTCCAGGTGAAGATTATTGCGCACCCTCCAGATAAAGGAGAGCGCGTCAGTCACGGCCAGGTATTCGTCATGAGAGAGGTGGCCGAAATATTCCAGGTCCCTGGCCTGCCGTATGTTCAGCTTGATGCGCCCGATCCACAGCATGGTGTGGTAGTCACGCAGTCCCCCGTGGCCCTCTTTCAGATTAGGTTCAAGCAGATAGGTGGAGTCACCGAAATGCTGGTGGCGGTCGGTGTTGGTTTTTACCAGCCAGTCCACAATATTTTTGGAACGCTTGTTCAGTATTTTTTCCCTGGTGGCGGTCATGAGATCTGAAAACAGGATGGACATGCCGCAGATAAACCGGGCATCCAAAAGGGGTGTCAGAACCTCGTAATCCTTGCGGGCCAGGTCGATGCACTCACTCAGGGTCCGGGTGGCATACCCCACTTCCAGGCCGATATCCCACAAGGGGTAGATGATCTCCTGGATCAGGCTGACGGCCTCTTTGGGAATATGCTTTTTAAATAAAAACAGGATGTCCACATCGGAATGAACACACTGTTCTTCCCTGCCATACCCCCCCAGGGCCACGATGGCATAGGGGTTTTTGTTGAGGCCGAGCCTGGGCCCCACCAGACTTTCTTCAAAGCTTTGCTGAAAATAGGTATCCAGAATCCTGCTGTGTTGGCGCATGAATTCAATAACCGGGAAATCATCGAACCTATTGATGAGTTTTTCCCGATCTTGCTTCAAGGCGTTTGAAATTTGCAGGTAATTTTTGTCCATATCCATAGCCATGATCACGAAGGAGATCCGTAGCCTTCTGTTTCAATATAGATAGAAGCTAGCAAACAGCGTGCCATCACCGAGGTGATATTTAAATAACAATAAAATTCATATAGTTAAATATAATATGGGTTGAGGTACTTATTTGAAGGAGCATACAAAAATGTTATAAAAACAATATAAAACTTACAAATTTGTATGGCAATAGATTTTATTGGGGGAAGCGGTTTTGGGGGTCAGGAACCGGCCAGGTAGGTATCCCACACATTGCTGACCCGCCTGCGCACATCCAGATACGTGTTCCCCGGAAGGGTGGATGATTGTTCTTTCAGGTTCACCCTGTGGGTGGTGGCGCGGTAAACCAGGTAGGCCCTTCTGAGAAGATAGGCTGTGGTTTCATCCAGAATACCGCTCTCCTCAAGGGATCTGATCTGCCTGACATTGTCGGAATAAGTCACCAGTTCGGGAAATCTATGGGCATGCAAAAGGATGAGGTACTGGATCAGAAATTCGATGTCCACGATACCGCCATGCCCCTGCTTGATGTCAAAGGTGTCGGGATTTTGCTTCAGCATTTCTTTGCGCATGCGAAGGCGCATGTCCTTGACTTCCTTTTTTAGCTTCAGCGGATCCCGCTTACGGGTCAGAATCTCTTTTCGGGTATTTTCAAACCACCTGACAAGGCTGTCATCACCGGTAATAGCGCGTGCCCGTAACAGCGCTTGGTGTTCCCAGGTCCAAGCGTCCTGGACCTGATAGGCGGCAAACGATTCGAATTGGCTGACGAGAATACCCGCGCTGCCGCTGGGTCTCAGCCGCATGTCGATTTCATAAATTTTGCCGGCGGATGTGTTGGCTGTGAGAACATGGATCACGCGTTGGCCCAACCGGGAATAAAACTGCGTGTTTTCGATGGGGCTTTCATTGCCGCTGGTCTGTCCCTGGATTCCGGCATGGATGAACACCAGGTCAAGATCGGAGCCATATCCCAACTCCAGCCCGCCCAGCTTGCCGTAGGCAATGACCGCGAATCCTTTTGCGCACAAGGTGTTTCCAATGCGGGCCACAGGATTGCCGTGCCGCCGGGTCAGGTGATTCCAGCACAGGTCGATCACATGGTATAGGATGGTTTCAGCCAGATCCGACAGATGATCACTGACTTTCATGAGGGGCAGGACTTCGGTGATGTCGGCCGCGGCAACTTTCAGGGTGTTCACCTGTTTGAAAATGCAGAGCGCTTCCATCTGGTATTCAAGGTCGTCAGCAGGCATCTGCTTCATTTTGGCGCTCAATTCTTTCTGGAGCGTATGCCTGTCCGGTGGGGCATAGAGGGCTCTGGGATCAAGGAGTTCATCCAGAAGCACCGGGTGATGGGAGAGGAAGGTGATGATCCACGGGCTGGCATCGGCCAGGTGGATCAGATGTTTCAGGGCACGCGGGTTTTCCAGCAGGAGGGAGAGATAATTGGTGCGCCGTTCAATGGCTTCTATAAGCGTGATAATCCGATCGACGATAATCATGGGCTGGTCTGAAGCTGCCGCTTCTTTGAGGACGAGAGGCACCAGTTTGTCCATGCGTTCCCGCCCCTCATGACTCAAAGCCCGTGTTTTAGGGCTGTGCTTGAACTGTACCAGGCGCTTGACCACTTCATCAGGGGTTGCGTAGCCTAATCGGGAAAGGGCGCTCAGTGAGGGATCGCCTTTATCGACATCCTGCCACAGGCAGGCCAGTTCATTGCCGGCAGGGTCTTCCTCGCAATCCACGGCTTCCTGTTCGTTGGATTCAAGTAGATTGTTGAAATGGGTCTGCACATTTCCCCGATGTCTTTCCAGGCTCAGAAAAAAGGTCTCCCCGTTTTCATACCCCATGGAAAGCGCCAGCCTTTCTCTGCCTGTGGAATCAGTGGGGAGTTTGTGGGTCTGCTGATCGTTGAATTCCTGGAGGCGGTGTTCGGTATTACGCAGGAAAAGATAGGCATCGCTCAGTTCAAAGCAAACGTCCCGGTCGATATAGCCTTCCCGCACCAGCAGCTGTAAAACAGGCCGGATGCGGCGGTTTTGCAATTCAGGTGTTACCCCGCCCCGGATCAACTGAAACACCTGGCCGAAAAATTCGATTTCCCGGATACCGCCGGGCCCCAGCTTGATGTCGTCCTCTCTGCTCTTGCGCTTCACTTCCAGGGCGATTTTGTGTTTCATGTCCCGGAGGGATTCAAAGACCCCGAAATCGAGATAACGCCTGTAAACAAAGGGTTTCAGCCGGTCAGACAGCCGCTTCCCAGCGACCTTGTCCCCGGCCACGACCCGGGCCTTGATCAAGGCATACCGCTCCCACTCTCTGCCGTGGCGTTGGTAGTATCCCTCCATGTTGTCGAAGCTCATGACCAGCGGCCCGTTTTCACCGTCCGGCCTGAGGCGCATGTCCACACGGAAGACGATGCCGTCGGCACTGGTTTCACCGAGCGTGCGGATGAGATTTCGGCAAAGCCTGACAAAAAAATCTTCGTTGGTGATGACAGGGGTTTTGCCTTTTGTTGTGCCGGCACGGTCATAAGCGAAGATGAGGTCGATGTCAGAGGAGAAGTTCAGTTCTTCCCCGCCCAGTTTGCCAAGCCCGAGAACCACCAGGAACTGCTGGTCACCGTCTTTGGAAAAGGGGGTGCCGTAGGTTCGGCACTGGTGTTCGTATAGGATTTTCAAGGCGTATTCAATACAGGCATCTGCCAGGGCGGACAGATCCGCCAGGGTGTTGTCCAGCCCGGCCCACCCTGCCAGGTCGCGCCAGGCAATGCGGACCATCTCACGTGCCCTGAAAAGCCTGAGCTGCTGCTGGAGCGTCTTAACCGGTTCGTTTTCGACGGGGTCCAACATCTCCAGCCTGCGGACGTGTTCCCCGGCATCGTATTGATGCTCGAGGTCGCCGCTGTTCACCAGATCGACGAGTAGGGCTGGAGTGCGGGTACATGTTTTGGAAATGAAATTACTGAGGCCCCAACTGTGCTCGATGCCTGGAATATTCTCAAGCGGCGCACCAAGGGCGAGACCTTCGCGCTCCAAGGCCTGCTGGCAGGCCGCAAGTTTTTCCTGTACGACGCTAGTGAATTCAAGGGGGAGGGGTATGTTCGATTGTGCCGCCATAAGCGGACTTTTATCATATTTGAGAATGATTGTATATCAACGGTGCAGACTTCCAAAGAATAATTGATAGGTTATGTGTCTGCGAAAGGGCTGGGTTATTAATTCTTCTCCCCAGCTCTTTTATATTTGGAGCGAACAAGACCATACTGCTTTCACCCTCAGACGCTTTGGCTCTGAAGCTCTCCGGCTTTTGCAACGATCGGGTTAAGTCTCGATTTCCCTTAGCGTTTCATGAAAAATGGCCATGGCCCCGTCGATCTCCTCTTTGGACACGATGAGGCCGGGAATGAAACGGACACTGTTTTCACCGCATCCCAGCAGCAGGAGGCCTTTTTTGAAGCAGGCATTCACCAGCCGGTCCCGTTCCTCGATGGCCTTGGTTTTGCGTTCCCGGTCCTTGACCAGTTCGACCCCGAGCATCAACCCCAGCCCGCGTACATCACCGATCAATGCATTTTCTGCCTGGCACGCCAGAAGTTGTTTTTTGAAATAATCCCCCATGACGGCGGCATTCTCCACCAAGCCGTCTTCGAGAACTTTGATGGTGGCCAGAGCAGCGCTGCAGCTTACCGGGTTGCCGCCGAATGTCGATGCATGGGACCCGGGTGCCCAGTCCATGATGTCATGGCGGGCGACCATGGCTCCCAGGGGCATGCCCGAGGCGATGCCCTTGGCCAGCGTGAAGATGTCCGGGTCGATTCCAAAGTGTTCACAGGCCATCATTTTGCCGGTCCGTCCCATGCCGGTCTGAATTTCGTCGGCTACGTAGAGGATGCCGAACTCCCGGCAGAGGTCCTGCAGTTTTTCATGAAAACTTGCCGGCGGGACAATGTAGCCGCCTTCGCCCTGGATGGGTTCTGCAAAAACAGCAGCCACTTCTTCGGGCGGCATGGCCCTTTTGAATAGATCCTCCCTGATCCAGTTCACGCAGAAGGTGTCGCATTCCGGATGTTTGAGATTGTAGGGGCAGCGGTAGCAATAACCATAGGGGACGTGCGTGATGCCGGGCACCAGCGGCGCAAAGCCCTTTTCGTGAATCGACTTGGAAGCGGACAGGGATAGGGCGCCCATGGTTCTGCCGTGGAAGGAGCCGAAAAAAGAGATGATGCGCGATCGTTTGGTGTGGTAGCGCACCAGCTTCAACGCTGCCTCGATGGACTCGGCGCCCGAGTTGCTGTAAAACACGCGCCGGTCACCAATGCCCGGTGAGATGGCGGCAAGTTTCTCAGCCAGCTCGGACTGGATGGCATAATAAAAGTCTGTTCCCGACATGTGGAGGAAGGCATTGGCCTGATCGATGATCGCCTTTACGACTTCAGGATGCCGGTGGCCCGTGTTACAGACGGCAATCCCCGCGGTGAAATCCAGGAAAATGTTGCCGTCCACGTCAATCACCTTGACGCCTTCCCCTTTTTTAATGACCAACGGATAGCCGCGCGTGTAGGAGGGTGATATGAATTTTTTATCTTTGGCCAGGACCTCTTGCGCTTTGGGTCCGGGAAGCTCGGTCACCAGTTTGGGATAGTCTATTGAAGCGGTCATTTCTGAATCCTCCAAGATGGTTTATACGGCGTGAAAACGGTTATCGATAGATGTTGTTACCATGGGGGCAACATGTATCCCAAGATAGGCCAAAGGTCAACAGATAATAACTTTTCGGGAAACAGGGTCGAGACCATAGCAAAGAAATGGATATCCCTTATGAGCTATCTCACGGGTCGGGGAGTTTTCGCTTAAAACCCTTGTTATTCCTGCGCAGGCGGGACACGCAGTAAAGCTTTTGTGCTATCCAGAAAGCGATTAGCTGAATGTCCTGGATTCCCGCCTACGCGGGGATGACGGTAAAAAACACCCCGATGGCTCAACTATCTGCCATGTTGTTTATGCAGTGTTGGGTTTATTGGTCGTTGGTGATAAGTTGATACAGCTTTTTTTCCGATGGCGTCAGGCGCTGTTTTTTTTCGTAGGTCTTGTGCAGGAAATAGTGGAAAAAATCGTGGCGCAGGCTGTCCCGGGTAGCCACGACAAACCAGTGGTTTTTAGCCCAGTTGACCTGGGCCTGATCTTCCTGTCCGGTTTCGAACATGCCCACCAGCAGTTCCTCCCGGTCCACCACCAGGTCAAAGGTGCGGCCGCCCAGGTGCCGCTCTATCCTGTCCGCTTCGGGGTGAACGACCTGCAGATCAAAACGATCCACCGCAGGACCCATGGATATGTATTTGATCTCAACACCCCTTTGTGCGGCGTCACCCAAGCTGGCGGATAATACGTGTCCCTCCTGGGGAAAAAGGCGGGTGTAGATCTCCTGTTGGGCGCCTTTGATCATGGCCTGTGCTTTTTCAATGGCCAGGTCATATCCATTCAGCGTCCAGACATAGTCATAGTTCGAAGGGCCGGCAGCGGCCTTTATTTTGGTCTCGAGCAACTCGATACTGGTTTCAAACGTGTGGCGCAGGCGATTGAAGAATTCTTCCGGCGGCAGAGGGGCATACTGCCCCGATCCGACCTCGGCGACGGCGCCTTTGCGCTTCAGTGATCTCAAGACATCATAAATTTTGGCTCGGGGGATTCCAGAAGTGCGGCTCAATTGCGAACCATTGACCGGGTGATCGCTCACCAGGGTGAGATAGGCGGTGATCTCATATTGAGAAAAACCGAAATTGATAAGATTTTCAGGGAGCTTCATCGGTAATTCGTATATTTTGAGATGGTGATTGTCAATCTCAAACCAAAAGAAAGGGATTGCAGCTCTCGAGGAATACCTTGTGGAAGACTCGCAGAACCTCGGGGTGTTCGTGCTGAAAAGGGTGCCGATGTAGGATTTTTTGGGTTTAAGCATCACTTGACACGGGATCAAGCAATATGTACTATTGGTATTAAATGTACATAAAGTACGTTATGTAAAAGGAGGCCCCAAAATGCCGGAAACGGTTTCAACAGCTGAGGCTAGAAAAAAACTTGCTGATATTGTTAATAAAGTTGCCTATGGCAAAGAGCCGGTGGTGCTGACGCGCAGGGGTAAGAAAATTGCCGCACTAATCTCTATGGAAGAGCTTGAATTGCTCCAACTTATTGAAGATTATATTGATATTGAAGATGCGCGCAAAGTGCTTGCAGAACCAGGCAAGAATCTTTCAGCTGAAAAATTCTGGAAAGAATTAGGGTTGTAGCGAGTGGGCTATTCTGTAGAATTCAGACCAGCTGTTTTAAAAAGGTTGAAGCGGTTGCCCAGAAAAGACCTGCGGAGAATCAAGAAGCGAATTGATGATCTTGCTGAAAACTTGCCCCCCCCAGCCACTACCAAAATGAAAGGCAGCAATTCGTTTCACAAGATTCGGACGGGTGATTATCGAATCATCTATGAAATTCATGAGGATCGACTTGTCATTCTTGTTGTGAAAATCGGGCATCGTAAGGATGTTTACAAAAGGTTACTCTGATCCGATGCCGTTGTCATCCAAAGAAGGTTTCTTCAAACGGGTCGTTATAACTGTCAGGTCATTCCAAACAATTTTCAGGCTGGTAATTTTATGCCCGAAAATGTCTTGGGGTACCTCCTCCATCTTGACCCCTCCCAGTTGTTCGTAAAATTGAACAGCCTTTTGATTGCTTTCAAAAACCCACAGATAGGCTGTTTTATGCCCTCGGGCAAGCAATTCTTCGGCAGCCGATATCAGAAGGGTGGATCCGATTCCTTGTGAGCGAAGAGACGGTTTGACATGCAGGTTGTCGATGTAGGGCAAGGGCCGGCACCAGACGGCAATGAACCCGCAAAGGCCGCCGTTCTCCACAACCTGGACCACATCCCCGGTTCGCAGGTCAACATCGCGCCAATAGCAGGTGAACTCCCGCTCGAGGGGTTCGCCCAGAAATTCTGTTGACAGAATCCCTGCGTAGGCGCTTCTCCAACTTTGGATATGGAGGGCCGCAATGCCTGGAAGATCAGCCTCTGTTGCCTTTCTAACTTCCACCGGATGCCTAGGGTTCTTCTCCAAATTATATAGAGCAGGCGTTGAACGTCTCTTTCTCACCGGTCGAATAATAGTCGACGGGGTTGTTGTCCTGGTCAACCACAAACAGGTTGACCAGGTCGCCTTCCTGCGTTTCACCTTCTCTTAACGGTGTGCTGGCTGCCAGCTTCCAGGCCAGGCGCCAGGTGGTGACATCCGAGTCCAGCGGGGCCGTTTTTTCGCCGGGAGAGTAATCAGTCACCCACTCCGAACCTTCGCGCCGCTGCATGCAGACGCGGAACCCCTTTGGTTTCGTAACCCAGTTGTCGTCGATTATTTTAATGGCATCTGCTATTTTCATGGGGTCCTCCTTTACATCTCATCATCGTCGCTTACAGCGCTGAAAGACGGGGCTTCAGCTCCCGGCCCGGCCTGGGTTTCGATACCAGGGTTATCATCTCCGCCGGACAATTGCAGGGGGGTTTCGTGGAACACACGAATGGCCTGGCGCCGTCCTGCCAGGACGATATTTTCCCTTTCCATACGGGTCAGGAATTTTTCCAGAAGGTCACATTGGGTCAGCCAGAATTTGGTGTTGTTCACCCAGCAGCGGGCCCCCATTTTGACGCAGCCGTCCGTAAGGTTCAGGGTGTACACGACCGGCCGGGCCGGTTTCAAGAGCACCCGGGGATCTTCTATCATGATCGCTTCCATGAGCTGCTTGGTTTTGAGAATGTCCCTGACGTGCCGGATGGGGATATCGATTTTTATACGCCGCGTCGGGGTGAAGTGATAATTGATGACAAAGTCATTGAGGATCTTGGAGTTGGGGATGAACACGGTTTTACCGTCAAAGGTCTTCATGCGGGTGTTCACCATGGTGGTGGCTTCTATTTTTCCCAGGAGGGCCCCCACTTTGACCGTATTGCCCACTTTAAAGGGAAGGGTCGGCAGGTAGGGGCGCAGGACCAGCAGGGCGGCGATGATGGCCAGCGCACTCAAGATGATCAGGCGGAAGACATTGCGGCTGTCAAAACCGAGGGTGATCAGCGCCGAGGTGATAATAACGACCAGCAAAAGAATGTAGACAATGTACAAAATCGTATTTGCGCGCGAACTGTCCTTGGTTTTCTTATCAATAAAAACCTTTAGTTTGCGCATGGTGAATTGCAGCACCACCAGGCCGACCACTAAAATTACCATGGCCTGTAACATTTCAGCGCCGTATTCCCTTAGCACAAAGCCAATACGCTCCGCTTTTGCCGTAAGTTCGCTTTGCATGGTTCCTCCCTTTGATTTGAATTCTCCGCTGCAAGCAGCAGAGAATTCAAATTTTAGATTAAGATATTTTTTTTCACGCGGGACGTGTATTTGTTGTTGCATGTTTATATAACAATAAGATTATTTCAATAAAAAATTAGGGTTATCCTGCACTTTTATTATTTCGGTTGTCAGACCTATATGCCGATTCAACATCGGGAAGGGGCGCAGGACCTATTTTTCAAAATACCCCATCAAGCGTGGGCATTCCTTGTGCTCGCCGGGTTGATATGGTTACATTTTTGTGATTAAATCCACAGATTGATTACAAAAATGTAACCTTACTTTTGAAAACAGATGTGGCATCAGGCCATTCTGACTCAGAAATCACGGTTTTTACGCGTTATGGCTGTGAAAAAGCATATGGTATGATTTTTGCTGTATCTTACCTTTACCCACTTATAGCGTTTGTCAAAATAGCGTTCCGAAACATATGGTACTTTGCGATAGTTGCGGGGGAAAATAAAAGCCAACGCAGATTGCCCAAACGCTATTATAATGTGTATAGATTTCAGACGATTTGTTATAATCCGCGCTTTACGTTAAACGGCTATCGGCGTCAGCTATAGCTACTTGAAGAGGTAAAAGCATGTGTCGTTTATTTGCAATGTCCAGTGTAACACCCGTGTCGCCCATGGTTGCCATGCAGGCCATGGATGTCATGCGCGAGGGCCACGATGGTTCCGGTGTCGGTCTCTTTCTGCGTGACCTCGGCGGCCCTTTCGAAGAGATCAAGGATGCACCCATCCTGTCCGGTATTTTTACCGACAAGGGCTTGAAACGCCTGGATGCCTTCATGATGGATATCGGCTTCATGACCAAGTACAAGATCACCATCAAGGTGCCCAAATCGAGACCGCCGGATATTCCCAAACGCGACGTGTACCTCATCCGGGCCTACGAATATCCCGAGGAATGGGAAGATCTGTCCTGGGAGATGCTGCAGGAGCGGCTGCTCAATATCAGGCTGCAGCTGAGGGCGATGGGTGAGGAAAAGGGGGACATGATCGTGTACTCCTTCTGGCCGGATGTGATCATGCTGAAGGAAATCGGCGACCCCATGACCATAGCCAACTATCTCAAGCTCGACCGTAAGGAACTCCAGGCACGGGTCATCATGGCCCAGGGACGCCAGAACACCAACTACGCCATTGACCTGTATGCCTGCCATCCGTTCTTTATCCAGGGCTATGCCACCATGACCAATGGCGAGAACACGGCCTTCACGCCCATCAAGGAATTCCTGTTGTCGCGCAATTTCGAAGGCTACACCGGTTACCAGTCGGATTCGGAAGTGTTCACGCACATCCTGCATTACACCGCCAACACCCTCGGCTTGGGGATAAAGGCCTACAAGCACATAATCACACCCCTGCAGGATGATGACCTGGCGGCGCATCCCGACGCCCTGCTTTTGAAACACCTCAAGCAGTCCTGCCGGCGCCTGATCATCGACGGCCCCAATTGCGTTATCGGCTGCCTGCCGGATCATTCCCTGTTCATGGTTCAGGACCGCAAGAAGTTGAGGCCCGGGGTGGTGGGTGGTCGCCCCGGCCGATACGCATTTTCGTCTGAAATCTGCGGCCTGGATGCAGCCATTCCGGATCGGGATCGGCAGAAAGATTTCCAACCCATGCACCTGGACACGGTTATCGTGGGCCCGGAGCGACAGGAGGTCAGCATATGTACCCAAACCGACCCATTGCCCCTTCCTCTTTAAACATCAAGGATCTGCCCTGGCAGATTCAATGGAGCAGGGACACATGCGCTTTGTGCGGCAAGTGTACGGCTGTCTGCCCGGTCAACGCCATCGAGCTG
>JAOZRT010000276.1 GCA_029940035.1 Desulfobacterales bacterium | reverse complement strand
CGTTGGATGTTCGATGTTCATTTTTGAAAAAACAAATATGGAAGACAGGTTGATAAAAATATAGAAAAAAGTGACAACTTTGACGAATTCGTAAAAAGTCTGAAAACGCCCCTTGGCGTCATTCCCGCGAAGGCGGGAATCCAGTATTTTCAAGTACTTCTGGATGCCTGCCTTCGCAGGCATGACAGGATTTTGGACTTTTTACAAGACCATCAACTTTAATCAGGACTTGACCTTCAGGGATGAAGCCCTGGTCTACATGCCCATTCTTCGAAACAACTATGTAGCGCAGGGATTCATCCCTGCCAGAAGCAGGTTGCAGATAATAAACATCAAAGTGACAACTGCACGGAAAGAACTATAAACAGTTTATAGGATAAATGCTTGAACATAAAGAATAAATATGTGTTTCTCATAGGGATCGCCGCCATCGTGGTCATTCTCGATCAGGCCGTCAAACTGCTGGTCGTGGACAAGGTCCCTGTCTATGGTTCTATTGCGGTGATCCCGGGTTTTTTCGACCTGACCCACATCTACAATACCGGGGGAGCGTTCGGCTTCCTGGCAGGCAAAAGTTCCCTGTTCAGGCATATGTTTTTTTTGACGGCATCCGTGATTGCCATGGGCATGATCGTGTACCTCTACCTGAAAACACCGCGCGATTACCTTTTTCTGCGCAGCGGTTTAACCATGATCCTGGGCGGGGCTGTGGGGAATGTCATCGACCGAATCCGTCTGGGAAAGGTCGTGGACTACATAGATCTCTACATCAATGATCTGCACTGGCCTGCGTTTAATGTCGCTGACAGCGCCATTACCCTGGGGATACTGATATTCGTGTACCACCTGCTTTTCAAGAAAATGCCCGAATAAACTTTCTGACACCAGAATGGCAACCATATCGCATAAAGACCTTAATAAATTTTTGGCCGGCTTGAAAAGTGCCGTGGCCCAAAAGACCGCCCCGCCCGTATTTTTAATTTACGGGGAGGAGGTGTTGTACAAATCCGCACTTGACGGCATCCTTGATATCCTGGTTCCCGCTGAACAAAGAAACTTCATGTACGAACCGTTCGAGGGGGTGGATGACAATGTGACGGCGGCGCTGCGGAGCGTCAATACGTTTGCCTTGCTTCAGGGCATAAAGGTGGTGGCGCTCCTGGATTCCAGAATCTTCTATTCCGGACAGGACACGTCAAAGTTGCTTGAAAAGGCCTATGCCGCGCATACGCGGCGTGAATACAGGAAGGCTGCGGGCGCTGTTATGTCTCTGTTGGGAATGCTGAATATAGCCTTGAGCGATGTGGCGGACAGTACGGTGCGCAGCAGCCTGGGGTTCGAAAAAAGCGCTGTCGATGATGGTGATTGGTTCGATGCACTGGTCGACTATTGCCGGGAAAAGCAGATTTCCTCCGGAGGCGCGGCCGATGCCGTTGGAGCCCTTTTGCAGGCCATTGACAACGGGTTTCCCCAAAACCACTATCTGGTGATCACCACCGATATTGTCGATAAGCGCAAACGTCTGTTCAAGCTCATTCAGGAAAAGGGCCAGGTCATCGACTGCAGCGTGCCCAGGGGGGAACGCCAGGCCGATAAAGCCGAACAGGAGGCCGTGCTTTACAGCCGGTTGACAGTTGTTCTGAAAAAAGAACAAAAGACTATGTCCCGACCGGCCTTTGCCCTGATGGTGGATATGACCGGTTTTGACCCGCGCACTTTTTCGAACAACCTTGCCAAACTGGTGGATTATGTGGGGGCCAGAGCGGAGATCACGCCTTTTGATGTGGAAGCATTGTTGAAGCGGACGCGGCAGGATCCCATTTACAGCTTTACCAACGCCCTGACAGATGCTGATGCCGAAAATACACTGTTTTTCATGCATTCCCTGCTCGACAACAACTTTCATCCGCTTCAGATGATTGCCGCTGCAGCCAATCATCTGCGGAAACTGATCATCATCAGAGAATTCCTGGATCATAGCGTGGGCAATACGTTCAATAGCGCCACTTCCTTTAACCTCTTCCGCAGCAACATCATGCCTCTGGTCAAACAACACGATGAGGCCTTGAAAAATGAACTTGAAGAGTGGCAGGCATGGGGCACACTGGAAGGCGCCGTTAAAAAGGGAAAAAAGAAAGCCAAAAAGAACGTCACGGATATGCTGATTGCTTCGAACCCCAATAACCCGTATCCTGTATACAAGCTTTTTCAGAAGGCGCAGGGTATTGCCGGGGATCGCATGATAGCATCCATGGCCTGCCTGGGGGAGGCGGACAGCATGCTGAAATCTTCCCGCCAGCCTTCGGAGGTGATTCTGGAATGGGCTGTCATCAGGATTTTGAATTTGTTCCGGGCGTGAATGGAGGTTGAACAACATCCATGTTGGGGTTTATCAGACAGCAGGAAAAAAAAGTGGCCCTCCGTTTACTGGCCTGGCAGTATCAGCGGCAGAACATGCCGCTGCCGGCTATCGCGGAACTGGAAAAACAGGCCGCCCATCTGGTGGACGACGCCCACCGGATTGCTCGGGAGCGGGGGCAGAACGTTGTTGCCATCATCAAGGAATTGGTAGCGGATATCCGCAAAGACCGTTGAGCATTTTAATGAATACCGGTGTTTCATGCTTCTTTGTGGATAAAGGGGCATGAAAATTTAGGGTTGGAAAATAGGGTGGCCTATGTTATCGGTTCGTGAAAGACAGGTTGCTGTTTTTTTAGCTAATATTGTTGAGGTCAGGTTATGATCAGAGCAGGTGTCGTAGGCGCCACAGGATATGCCGGTGCGGAACTAGTCAGGTTGCTGGCCGGGCATCCAAGCGTGGAACTCACCGTGTTGACGTCCCGCCAGTTTGCCGGCGCACGCTTTGATATTGTCTATCCGGCCATGGCCGGTGTGGTGGACAGCACCTGTGAACCCCTGTCGCTGGAACGCCTGATCGATGCGTGCGATGTTGTTTTCACGGCCCTTCCTCACAAGATTCCCATGACAATGGTTCCCGACCTGATTGACAATCATAAAAAGGTGGTGGACCTTTCGGCTGACTTCAGGTTTCAGGAAGCAGCGCTCTACGAGGCGGCCTATCAACCGCACAGCGCAAAGAACTTATTGAAAGAGGCTGTCTACGGTCTGTGTGAGGTATATTTTGACGAGTTAAGGGAGGCAAGACTTGTCGGCAATCCGGGATGTTATCCCACCAGCGCTCTCCTGCCGCTGGTACCGCTCCTGAAAAACGACATGCTGGAGATTGGGTCCATCATCGTTGATTCAAAGTCAGGTGTCAGCGGAGCCGGGAGGTCGCTTTCCATCGGGTCCCACTTTTGTGAAGCCAACGACTCCTTCAAGGCCTACAAGGTTGCCGTGCATCGCCATAACCCTGAGATCGATTCGATTCTGACCCGGGAATCCGGCAAAGAGGTCAGCGTGACGTTCGTACCGCACCTGGTTCCCATGGCACGGGGCATGTTCACGACCATTTATGCTGTTCCGCGGGATAAGCTTACCGTGGAGGCCATTGGATCGTGCCTGGGATCTTATTATGCCGGACGCCCTTTTGTGCGTATTAAGGGCCCCGAAATGGTCCCGGACACCCGCCATGTAAGGGGCACCAATTTCTGTGACATCGGTTTTACCATCGACGAACCGCACCAGCGGGTCATTTTAACTGCGGCCATCGACAACCTGGTCAAGGGGGCGTCCGGACAGGCTGTTCAAAATATGAACATTATGTTCGGGTTTGATGAAGGCACAGGGCTTCTAAATGTACCTTTTCCAGTGTAAGCTCGTTTTACGTTTTAAGTTTCAGGTGAACATTTTATGGCAGGTTTAATATTTAATGCACTAAATTAGTAGAGTTAACTAATCAATACGAAAGGAGATTTAAGATGACGGCTAAGTTGATAAAAGGAACGGAAATTCGTGAAGAGATTCTTGAAGAAATTACTGCTGACGTCAAGGCCATCAAGGAGAAACATGACAAGGTGCCCGGCCTGGTGACCATTCTGGTGGGGGAGAACCCGGCCTCCATTTCCTATGTGACCTTGAAGATCAAAACAGCACACAGGGTCGGATTCAAGGAAGTTCAGGATACCCTGTCCGTGGACATACCAGAAGAGGACCTCCTCGCTTTGGTCGACAAATACAACAATGATGAGTCCATCAACGGCATCCTTGTGCAGCTGCCGTTGCCCAAGCACATTGACGAAAAGAAAGTGTTGAACGCCATAGATCCGGACAAGGACGTGGACGGCTTTCATCCGGTGAATGTCGGCCGCTTGATGATCGGCGGCAATGAGGTGAAATTTCCGCCCTGTACGCCTGCAGGCATTCAGGAGATGATCGTGCGGGCCGGTGTGGAAACCAGTGGCGCCGAGGTGGTCGTGGTGGGAAGATCCAACATCGTGGGCAAACCCATTGCCAACATGATGCTGCAGAAGGGTCCGGGGGCCAACGCTACGGTTACCATTGTCCACACCCGGACAAAAGATCTGGCCGCCCACTGCAAGCGAGCGGATATCCTGATCGTGGCTGCAGGCGTGCCGGATCTGGTTAAGCCGGAGTGGATCAAACCCGGGGCCTGTGTCATCGATGTGGGTGTTAACCGTGTTGGTGAAAAACCGAGCAAAAAGAACCCCGGCAAAATGGTTGCGGTCCTGAAGGGTGATGTCGATTTCGAAGCTGCCAAGGAAATTGCCGGTTCCATTACACCTGTTCCCGGAGGTGTCGGCCCCATGACCATCACCATGCTGATGAAGAATACGCTGAAATCACTGAAGTTTCAGCTGGGAATCCAATAGACTCAATTACCACTGCGGAGCTGTTAGCCTTTTTCGCAATCATGGTGCTTGCAGTTTCGCGGTGGATTGTCGGAAGTCGCTGGTGATTGGAGAATTATTGGCATATCTTGACAAATCAGTTAGCGTTTGGTATTTAACTAGATTGTTGTATGAAAATAGGCGATTGAGAACACGTGCTGTTGCCCGGTGAGGAGATTGAGCGGAATTATATGCCATGAAAATGACATCGTTTTTCATATTGAGCAACACTGGCGCGCCGATAAAAAAAATATCCATACCTGGATTCCTGCTACGCACGCTCGGTGTTATGCTCGTGGTGGGCATTGTCGGCTTGGGGTATCTCATCTACGACCACTACCAGATCCGCAACGTGATCAGTGCCAGCGGTGACCTGAAACAAACGCTCCAACTGCAGGAAGATCTGATAACCACCCAGCGCCAGCAAATCCAGAAATTTGCCGTTGAAATCAACCGTCTGAAATCCCAAATTGTCGCCCTCAACAACTTCGAAGAAAAGATTCGGATCATCGCCAATATCAGCAAGGATAAGGGGCAGGACACCCTTTTTGGCATTGGCGGTTCCCGGCCCGAGGATCTCGCAACCAATATCGATGTGAATCGACGGCACACCAACCTGATGAGAGAGATGCACGCGCAAATCGATTTGTTGCAGACGGCATCGGAAAAACAGCAGGAGAAGATGGTTTCCCTGCTGGGGAAGCTTGAAGGTCAGAAAAGTCTCCTGGCCTGCACCCCGGCCATCCGGCCTGCCAAGGGATGGCTGACGTCCCGTTTCGGGTATCGGACGTCGCCGTTTACCGGCCGGCGTGAGTTTCACAAAGGGCTCGATATTGCCAACCAGAAAGGTACCCCGGTGATGGTGACCGCCGACGGCATTATAAAATCAGCGGGAACAAGGCGCTATCTGGGCAACTATGTCATCGTCGACCATGGACACGGCATAATGACTCATTACGGCCATCTGGACAAGGCCCTTGTCAAACGCGGTACCAAGGTCAAGCGCGGTGAAGCCATCGGCGAAATGGGTAACTCCGGGAGAAGCACCGGACCGCATGTCCACTATGCCGTGTATCTCAACGGCGTTCCTGTAAATCCTTCCACCTATATCCTCAACTAATAATTGCAGAGCAATTTTTATGCAACGCGTGTTCCGTCTCCGCTCTTCGGGCTACGCCGCGACAAGACGCCGCTGAAAATCCTTGGGATATTAGGGACGCCCATAAAAATATAACTTTCATATATGAATACACTGTGATA
>JAOZRT010000275.1 GCA_029940035.1 Desulfobacterales bacterium | reverse complement strand
GGTCTTTATCTTCATCTGCCAACTCATCTTTCAGGATGTAGTCCAGAATCCGTGATGATTCTTTCAGTACATCGTCTCTGTATGCAGTCATAGGGTCCTCCTTATATAGATCGTTTTACGATTTAGGTTTTAAGTAAACACCTCTTTATTCCTGATGAAGCCGTTTTTATGGCCAATTTATTTCGTGCTTTTAAAATTTCGTGTTTTCGTGATTCATCCTTTTATATCGCTGCATCCCGGTAAACCGATTGGCCTTCGAAAATCGTCATCAACACCTTTGTGTTGGCAATTTCGGTTGCCGGTATCTCGAACAGGTTGTTTTCCAAAACAACCATGTCGGCATTTTTTCCGACTTCTATGGAACCGGTCTCATGTTCCAGGAAATTCGCGTGGGCGCCGTTGATGGTAAAGCAGGCAATCATTTCCTCGAGGGTCATGCGTTCTTCCGGCCCCAGGATTTCATTTGGATCGGTTTCCCCGGGTTCACAGCGGGTGACACCCAGCATGATCCCCAAAAGCGGCGGGCTGGGCACCTGCACGGGATAGTCGCTGGCGCCGGCCAGCAGGATACCGGCATCTTTAAGGCTTTTCATGGGGTATTCCTTTTCGGCACGCTCAAGCCCCAGGTACCTGGCTTCCAGGTTGTGAAAATAGTCCCCTTTGACAAACCAGAAGGGCTGGGGCACACCAATGACATTCAGCGCTGCCATGCGGGGAATATCCGTTCGGTCAAGGATGTGAAGGTGGGTGATCAGGTGCCGGGAATCCAAAGTGCCATGGGTGCTTCTGGCATGCTCCAGGGCATCCAGGGACATGCGGATGGCCGCATCGCCAATGGCATGAATATGAATCTGCAGCCGTTCCCTTGCTGCTTCAGCAAACAGGGACTTCAGGTTGTCAAGATCCCAGAGCGGCTCGCCGCAGGTGTCCGGCATGTGGGCATAGGGTTCCAGTAGAAAAGCGGTGGCGCCTTCCACTACACCATCCACGAATACCTTGATGCCGGTCATTTTGAACAATGGATTGTCTTGCTGTTCACAGACGGATTTAATGGCCTGTACCTGGTCCGCATCGAGGGTGGGGTCGGTCAGGACCGTTCCCCGGACGCGCACGGTAAGCTCGCTATCTCGTGCCATTTCCGCATAGGCCTGGATGTTGTTGCGGCCGGCCCCGAAGCCGATCAGCTGCCCATCTGCATCGGGCAGAATCAGCAGGGGGTCGTGCACCGTGGTGATGCCCACACTGGCGGCCTCCTGCATAAAATTACGGATGCTGCCCTTGATCTGATCCACGGTAAAGGGCGGCAAAACATTTTGAATAAGGTCTCGGGCGGTTTCCCGGAAGGTTCCGCTGGGTTCACCCGTAAGGGGATCCTTTTCGATTATACCGCCTGCAGGGGCGACCGTGTCTTTAGATATTCCGGCCATCTCAATAGCTTTTGAATTGACCCAATCGAAGTGACCGTCTTCGGACATCAAGCACACCGGCCGGTCCGAAACAACCGCGTCCAGATCCTTTTTGACAGGACCGGTGGGCGGAAACAGATCATTGTGCCACCCGCCGCCGTAGATCACTTCGTGTTCGGGATGATTTGTAGCAAACTCCCTGACGGCATCGAGATAATCCTCCAGAGACTCGAGATGAAACATTTCCAGGCTTGCGGTTTCGTTGGTGGTGCAGGATACATGCGCATGGCTGTCGATAAAGCCCGGCAGCACCATTTTCCCGCCAAGGTCGATAACGTTGGTTTGCGGTCCGATACATGCGGAAATATCGGCTGCATTGCCAACTGCTGTAAACCGACCGTTACTGACAGCAACAGCCTCTGACCACGGCTGTTGGTTGTCAACCGTGTAGACGCGGCCGTTTGTAAAGACTACATCTGCCTGACTTTTTTTCATTCTTACACCCTAAATAAGTTAGTTCAGGCAATTGCCTCGTTCTGTTGAAAGCTACCTCAATATCGTTTCCCCATTATAACGACCAATGGGTAGCCTGATGCTAAAATATTGTCAAGAAATTTATTGACAAATAAATCGAAAACAGTCATTAATATAAGCATATATTCATCTAATTAGAAATCAAACATGAAAATAAATCGAAATAAGTTAAAAATTGCCGGTAACAATGGCAAGCTTAAAGACAAACCGGATCCATTGGACTGCAAGATGATCAGCCTGTTGCAGAAAGACGGCCGCATGTCGAACACCGCCATGGCCCAGGCCCTGGATATTTCCGAATACACGGTGAGAACGCGTCTGAAAAAAATTCTGGACAGCGGTATCATCCGGGTCGTGGCCGTGGGCAATCCCATTGACCTGGGGTTCGAAATTGCGGGCAACCTCAAAATCCGCATCGAGCTTAAAAAAGCGGATAGCGTTTTGACCGAATTAAAGCAAATCGATGCGCTGATTTGGGTGGCCCTGACAACTGGTGGATCGGATATTGACGTTGAATTCGTGGCACGGTCGCTGAAAGAATTTCACGCGTTGATTTTTGATAAGATCTGCCGGATAGACGGCGTCATGTCCACGGAGACCTCGTTGATGGTGGACCTTGTCAAGGACACCTATGATTGGGGAACGGCCTGGGATTAATCCACACCCAAATCTGCATGCATCAAAACCCCATTATCGTTCCGGTAACCCCCCTAGTCGTTAAGGCATAACGACAAGGGGGCTAATCATATAGGACTGATTTATTCTATGATTCGTTCCAGGGTAATATCAAGCTTTTGGGCTTCATCGAAAAAGTACTTTCTTTCAGTTGCATTTAATACTTCAGGGGCAATGGCCCCTTTTTGCTGAATGACGTCATTGATCAGCATTTTGGTAAAAATAAACGCACACTGTCCGGTCAGGTAGGATTCATGGGTCAGACCTGATTTTTCAAACGCCTCGATCAATCCGGGCGCATTGACATAGCTGGTAATGCGAATGGGCTTGCCGTCCTTTGTTCCATCAACGACTACCTGGAAGGCGCCTTCCTCAGAAATCAGACCGCCATCAATGATGTCTTTGATTTCATCATGGTATTTGGGGGCCGGAGGGGTGTTCGCAATGGTCAGGTCAAAGGGGACATACGTCATCCCGTTGAACTCTTTTTCCTTATGTGACAGGTATCCCATGTTGTACAGTGCCTGTGAAAGCTCTACGTGAGGGCCGCCATACCGGAAGAGGATATTCTGGGCGCCCTTAAGGTAGGTATCGGCATTAATCCCCAGGGTAATGGGTTCTTCGTGGTTGTGGTCCACCATGCGAATTTCTTTGTCAATCCCCTTAAATTTGATCATGATGGGGTTATCAAAGGGTTCTGTATCCACAAACGTACCATTTTCAAACCGTGTCGGGTTTTCACCCATGTCATCGAAGGCAACTTCGGGAGACCACCAGAACGGGATAAATTTTTTAGACCAGATGCCTTCATACACATTCATTTCAATGCTGCTGCAGGTATCCATCATATCCGTGGTTTCCCGGACGACAACGTTTACGAGACCAGGGGCGCTTCCTGTGTTGGTCAATGCTAAGGCCCCTTTTTCTTCAAACCGTTTGCCTTGCTCGGAAAAAATGAATCGGGTTGCCTGCTCAGACGATTTGCCGTCGAGATAGGTCATACAAAGATCCTGGTAGCACGCGCCAATAGTGAGAGCTGCATCCATGACATTCATATTGAACTGGATGGGGAGTCCGTTCACAATAATGTCTGCATTGCCGGCCGCCTTGACGATATCGTTGACATCATTGGCATTCACCTGGACAGCTATTGCTTTTTCCAGTGTTTTTCCGAGTTCATCGGCTGCTTTGAGATCATAATCCGCACAGATGATTGCGGATACATTTTCTTCTTCGTTTAAGCGTTTGGCAATGGTGCTTCCCTGGGCGCCGACACCCATAATCATTATTTTTTTCATTTTGCTTCCTTTATCGTTTCTTTTTAGACTTGCTGCCCATAGTTTTTGTTTTAAGGTGGGCAGAATAGGGGACAAATTCCTTTTTTGGCGAATGCTAAATGACCGGATAACAATTGTCAATATTATTCTTGACAATTTCTGCGTATTCAATTAATTATGTCGAATATTTTTACGAAATCAGTAAATGTTTTGCGTTTTGAATAAAAATAATTCACTACAATAATCCTTTATGAATGCAGGGCTTATCATGGATTCAAAAATAATCGACCGGTATGACATTACGCCTGATAACAAGTTTATCATTGATGTAAACATCCCGGGGCCGGACGAATTGTTTGAAAAATATGATGAGAATGCCTCTTTTTATAAAAAAGACCTCAATGCCCGGTTCGAAGAGTATCTACTGGCATGTGTGGATGAAATCGGATTGAAAAACAAGTTTATCCTCAGGATCGGTCTTCCGGAAAATCAGGCAAAAGAGACGGATGAAGGGGACATTATTTACAGTTTCAAGGAATATTTTAAATATTGTATACTATTGTGCCAAAAAGAGATAAAGACCATCTCTTTTCGCATGCTGTTGCACCTGGGACTTGCAATATCAGCGCTTTTGTTGATGGCGGCATTTGGTGCTGCCGATACCATTACCGAGACAGGATTTTTTAGTTTGGTCATCTCAGGACTGCCCGCAGCCGTATGTGTACTTTTACTGACCGGTTTTTCACGCTTTTTATTCCGGCTGATATCCGAGCGATCCACAATGAGGAAGTACCGGGCCTTGAAAAACGCTCCGGTTGATTTCGTTTATAGAAGAGGGGAAGCATAAGTGGGTTTCAAACGATTCTTTTTAAGAAAGGTTGTGGCAGCCGTGCTGACCATTGCCGTAATTGTTTGTACGAATTTTTTCATCTTCAGGATGGCGCCGGGCGATCCCGTTAGAATGATGTTCCGGGACCCCAGGGTAAGTGCCGAAAGCCTGGAATTGATGAAGCAGAAATTCGGGCTGGACAAACCCCTGAGCGGTCAGTTTGTGGCCTATGTGAAAAATCTGGCCCATGGGGACCTGGGACTGTCATTTTCCCAGCAGAAGCCAGTACTGGAAGTTTTGGCTGAACGAATTCCCAACACGCTGCTCCTGGTGGTCACGGCCTTGATGATAGCGATTTTTTTAGGGGTGGTTTTAGGGGCCATCGCCGGTTGGGTGAGCGGCACCAGATTCGACACGTTCATTCTGACCGCCTCGGTGACCATGTATTCCATCCCCACCTTTGCACTGGGCATTGTCCTGCTCATGGTATTTGCCTATCTCATACCCATTTTTCCCCTGGGGGGTATTACCACGCCCGCTTCCGGATATGAGGGTTTGGAACTCATCCGGGATGTCGGCTGGCACATGTTCCTGCCGGCCTTTTCCATCGTTATCTGGTATATCGGGGAATATGTCATCTTGACCCGTAGCTCCATGATCGATGTCATGGGGCAGGAATATATTACCACAGCCCATGCCAAGGGTCTTAAAAAATTCAAAATATTGAAAAACCATGCGCTTCGTAATGCCCTGCTGCCGGTGATCACCATTACTGGGGTGAACCTGGCCTTTGCCGTTGCCGGGGTCATCGAGGCTGAAACGGTTTTTGCGTGGCCCGGTGTCGGACGCCTGGCTTATGATGCTGTGTCGCAACGGGATTACCCTCTGCTCCAGGGCGTGTTCATGTTGTTTGCATTTGCAATCGTTCTGGCCAATCTGGCAATTGATCTGATCTACGGCTACATCGATCCAAGGATAAAAGTAGGGGGATAGACAAAGATGTCTCAGGATCTGAGAAAAGCTAATAAATTTATAGAGTTCTTCCAACTCCTTTTCGGCCATCCCATGGGATTGGCCGGCCTGGTCATCATTACCATTTTTGTGGTCATGGCCGTGTTTGCACCATTCTTGGGTACGGTGGACCCGGCAGCATCCGGTGATGCAGAAAATCTGCTTATTCCGCCTTCCCTCCAGTTCTGGTTGGGGACCGACGATTTGGCCAGGGATATCTGGAGCCAAACCATTTTCGGATCCAGGATTTCATTGACGATTGGATTCGTGGCGGCCTTGATCACCGTCTTTTCCGGAACCCTTGTCGGGCTTATTGCCGGATATTATGGCAAGTTCGTGGATGAAGTGCTCATGCGTATCGTGGATTTTT
>JAOZRT010000561.1 GCA_029940035.1 Desulfobacterales bacterium | reverse complement strand
GCCTGCATCTTCATCCGGCTCTTCTGAAGCAGCGCTTCTGGTTAAACTTCTTTGAACTTTTCAAAGGTTGATGTCTAGCTCGAATCTAGCGACGACCGCCTCTCGACATTCCGGCGGGACGACCCATGCCTGCCGATGGTCTGGGTCTATGCACAGGTTGAATGCCGGGTCTACCCGGTTCGGGCCTGACACCGGGTCGATCCGGTCTGTCTGGCCGGTCCGGCCTATCAGGACGATCCGGTCTGTCGTACCGATACGGATAAGCGCCATAGCCGTACCCATGTGGATACCCGTAGCCGTCATATACACCGTAATAACCTGAACTATAGGACCCGCCGAGGCTACAACAACCTGTCAGAAGCAGAACACAGGGGAGTGCCGGAAGAATCACGAATAGTCTGATAAATTGCTTCATGATCAAAGCCCCCCTTTGGATGCCCGCGGGGGCCATCGCTGTATCAACAACAATGCGCCGGTGGTATCGGCAATCAATGCGGTATTACCTTTGCTCGGTGCCTCATGGGGTGCAACCCATACCACACCGCCCAATTCTCTCACGCGCTGCGCAGTCGCCTCAGGATCAGCAACCCGGACAACCGGCACCCAAAGCATGTGCTCGCGATCATCCTGCACATGACGGATACCCGCACGCCATTTTCCATTGGTATTGAAGACACCATATCGGTCTCCCGAATCTATCACATCATAGCCTAGCACGGACCCATAGAAATCCTCGATACGATTCGGGTCATCAGTCCAAATCTCATCCCACAGCCAATCACCGATGGCTGCCTCGGTATCGGCCGGATCTCCTCCCTTTGCGCTGAGTAACACCAGGTCTGCCCGTTGTGGATCACTGATCAGGACAGCCCGACCGCGTTGATCCATATCAACCGGGCCTTTCAATATCTTTCCGCCATTGGCCTCTACCAGACTGACCGCTGCATCCACATCGGCCACGGACACCCAGGGCATCCAAACACCCTCTCTGGCTTGGCCATCTGATGGTTCCACCTGAAGGATTCCCGCAATAAGTTTTCCGCGATTACGTACTACCGCATAACGCCCCTCATATTCAATCTGCCAGCCAAACAGCTTCTCATAAAATGTCCCGGCCAAAAGAGGATCTCCCGGTGTCAGCAGATCATGCCAGATAAACTTGCCCGGATAGGTCTTGCCACTGGGGTTTTCCGTTATGGGGATTTGCGCCATTTCGGCGCCACCCTCCGACAACTTACCTGAATTGGCACAGCCGGCCAGAAAAGCAGCCGCTATAATTGAAACACCGACAAAACGCGCTAATGATTGCATTGTATTAACCCCTTCATACAAAACTAAGGCGGCAAGCCGCAGTTTAAAGTTTTAAGTTCAAAGTTTTCAGCCAATGAGCTTCTTGTTTTTTGTGACAGAAAACCAAGCCCTAAGGGCTTAAATAAGACGTTGCTTTTTGTGGAGGGGCTATAGAAAAGCGCCTTGTGCGTCAAAGAAAAAACCACAAATCCTGCCTTAATTATCGCTCCCATCTGAAAACGATGAATCCTTGCAGGGGGTGAAATGAAGGGACTGCTCATCCTCCTGGGCCAGGTAAGTGGTCGTTGTGGGAACGGCAATTTTGATGCCCTCTTTTCTGAATTCCTGCATAATTTTCAGATTAACTTTTTGACCGAATGCCCGGGCTTTCC
>JAOZRT010000560.1 GCA_029940035.1 Desulfobacterales bacterium | reverse complement strand
GGACCAAAGGTTCGATGTTCAGCGTTCGATGTTCGATGTTGGACGTTCATTCGGTATAGTGTCTGGTCTCCGGTCCCTGACTACTGACCACTGACTACAGGGTCCGGCGCTCCGGCTATTCAGCTGCCGGCAATTCGGCCATTACCCCTCTGCACCGACTGCACAGGGTGGGATGATCCGTATCCTCACCGACGGTGGTTGCGTGTATCCAGCACCGCTCGCACTTGTCACCTTCTGCCGGCGCCACCCTGATGCTGAGGCCTTCCACTTCATCGCTCTGATAAGCGTTGTCAAAGGATGCAGCATCCTCGAGGAGGTCGGCCTGGGAAACGATGAAGATGGATTGCAGATCCCCTGCATACGGTTCTAAGACGGCATACATCTCAGGGGATACGGAAACAGAAACAGCTGCATCCAATGGGTGGCCGATCATCTTCTGGTTGCGTGCCTCTTCCAGCGCTTTGGTGGCCTCGCCCCTGATATCGAGCAAAAGCCCCCATTTCTCTGCGAGACCCGCATCCTTCAGGTCCTCATCCACTTTCGGTAACGATTCCAGGTGGATGCTGTTAACTTTGCCGTCGTAGTTCGGCATGTGTTTCCACAACTCTTCGGCAGTAAAGGAAAGAATGGGTGCCATCAGCCGCGTCATGGTATCCAGGATACGATACATCACCGACTGGGCACTTCTGCGAGCCACTGATTCAGGTGGAGACGTATAAAGCCTGTCCTTGAGGATATCCAGGTAGAAGGCGGAAAGATCCAGCGTGCAGTAATTATAGAGCGCGTGGTAAATCACGTGAAACTCATAATTCTCATAGGCTTTGAGTGCTTTTTCCGCCAGCCCCTGCAGCTTGTGCAGGGCAAAACGATCGATTTCGGGCATGTCGGCATAGGATACTTCGTCCTTGCCCGGAACAAAATCGTAGAGGTTGCCCAGCATGAATCGGCTGGTATTCCTGATCCGGCGATATGCATCACTGAGCTGTTTCAGAATATTATCTGAAATCCTGATGTCGTCCCGGTAATCCGCCGCTGATACCCAAAGCCGCAGGATCTCGGCGCCGAACTTGTTGATGACCTTTTTAGGTGCAATTACATTGCCCACTGATTTGGACATCTTGCGCCCGTTTGCATCCACCACGAACCCGTGCGTCAGCACCGCATCGTAAGGGGCCCTGCCCCGGGTTCCCACGGCCGTCAAAAGGGAGCTGTGAAACCACCCCCTATGCTGGTCGCTGCCCTCCAGATAAAGATCCGCCGGCCATTTTAGGTAATCACGGTCTTCCAGGACAGCCGCATGGCTCACGCCTGAATCAAACCAGACGTCGAGAATATCCGTTTCTTTGACAAAGGATTCACTCCCGCACTGCCTGCATTTGGCCCCTTCGGGCAGGAGCTCTTCCACACTTCTCTCGAACCAGACATCCGCACCATGCTCTTCGAACAGGGCAAACACGTGGTCGATGATCTCCTGGTCCAGGTGCAGGGTTTCGCATTCACTGCAATAAAAAACCGCAATGGGAACCCCCCAGGCCCGCTGGCGGGAGATACACCAGTCAGGTCGGTTTTCGATCATGCCGTATATCCTGTCCCTGCCCCAGTGCGGGATCCATTGAACGTTGTCGATGGCCTTGAGGGATGCATCGCGCAGCCCGGTCTTGTCCATGGAAATAAACCACTGGGG
>JAOZRT010000274.1 GCA_029940035.1 Desulfobacterales bacterium | reverse complement strand
GAGCAGCCATTCCTTGCGCCATATTCCGCCGCCATAGCCTGTCAGGCTGCCGTTTTTTCCAATGATGCGGTGACAGGGCACGATGATGGACACCGGGTTTTGACCATTGGCGGCCCCCACGGCGCGCACTGCCTTGGGGTTGTCCACGGCATCGGCCATCTGTTGATAGGAGGCGGTGCGGCCGAAAGGTACCGTGAGCAGTGCCTGCCACACCGATCGCTGAAAGGAGGTACCTGCCAATTCCAGGGGAAGGTCGAATACCTGCAACCGGCCTTCAAAATAGGCCTCGATCTGTTCAATGGCCAGGCCAAGCACCCTGCTTTCATGAGGGGTTGTTTTTCGGGGCTGATCTACAAAATCCAGATTGGTGACACACTCAGAATTCACGCCGATTTCGATTGTTCCGATAGGGGAATCAACATAGCTGTAATTAATTGCCGGTACCATCGTGTTATCCTTTCTTTCTTTTTTTAACATTGGTGGACGTATTTATGGTTAGAAACAGCGGGACAGCAGTCGCATAACATGGGAAAAATCATGTATTGCTACAAAAATAAATATAAGCCCCACAAAGGCAACGGTAATAATATTTCCAGATATTTTTAGAAACAACGCGCCCGCGGGAATATTCGCTAAATCCTTGAATATACGGGTTTTACGTAATTCACCATACAGATTGATGGCAGTCGCGTGGGCAATGGCCCAGAAGACCCAATTCAAACTTGCAGCATGCCAGATACCCAGAATCAACATACTGGCATAGGTGGAGGGCCAGGTGCGCCGGGTCTTCACCAGCATCGGAAAGAAGACGTAATCCCGGGTCCAGTTCGACAAGGACATATGCCATTTTTGCCAGAACTCAGAGATATTCGATGCCAGCAGGGGGCGATTGAAATTTTCGACACAGGTAAATCCAAGTATGCCGGACAGTGCCTTGCTGATTTCAGTGTAGAGCATCAGGTCCAGGTAGGCGTGGATAAAGGCGCTGAATGAAAAGGCGAATAAGTAGAAGAAATTGAGATAGTGATGCTGGGCTGCAAACTGGGCACTGAGTTTCAGTTCCATGGTGCCCTGAAGTGTTACATAGGACAGGTTGAACAACATCAAGTCCACCACCAGCACCTTCAGGAATATGGCTACGGCAAGATTGCGGTAATAAACCGGTTTGCGTGCCCAATGCTTTTGCTTGTCGATCCGGTTGAACTCGTTGAAGCGCAATATCGGTCCTGCCAGAAAAATTGGGAAGAAAAATACCCAAGAAAAATAATCAAGAGGGGAGATGGCGGATATTTTCTCCGGTTGCTTTGAATACTCAATTAAAAAAGAAATCAGACGGAAAAAATAATATGACACGCCCAAGGGCACGTAGGGGGTTTGCATCCAACCCAGCGACGAAAGATCCTTGATAAGCAGCAGCACACCAATGAGCAGCAGCGACAAGGGATAGATGATGTGATTGATGTTGAGGCGGGCCTTGGTCATACCGAAAATGGCGGTGGCAAGAAACAAAAGCAATGCCAGTGACCGGATGTCAAGCCATCCGAGCAAAAGCATGGAAAGGCAGATGATGGTAAGGCGTTTCGCCATCGGCTGTTCGAGGCGAGAAAGCAGTTCCACGCCGATAACAACAGCACTCAGGGCAATGGCATAAGGGACAACGAGGTGGCTGTTGAACGTGTCAAGGATCAATGGCATGGCAGTGATCTTTCTCGAACAACGTTTCAATAAAGGGTTGAAAGTAGGCACGGCCCCGGTCCAGGAGATGACCATGATCGTAGAACAGCTCTTCGCGTCCCTGGTAAGTGTCGAAATCCAAGCGTGTGAAGGGTACCTGGGTGTGCTTCTTCAAAAAAGCATCCAGGTGCTGTCGATAAACACCTATCTCGCGCTGATACATGCGCTCAAATGTAGCGCTATAGGGCAGTTCCAGCAGCTTGATGTGATGGCCATGCTGCTGAGCGACCCTGATAACATGGTCTAAATGCGAGAAGTTCATTGCCAGATTGGCATTGAGATTTTGACCGATTTCCTTTTTAAAATTAAACAGCGTCAGGCGCAGGTGATCACGGTTGCTCGCATATTTGTGGTAGAAGTGCTGACCCGGTGGGCGGTTGTTGACGAAGACTGTTTTTAGCGGTCGGGTGCTTGCGTTGGCGAGTTTATACTGAATGGCCATGTTTTTATCCAGGATATAATTTTTCAGCAGGTAGCAATAGACATTGAACTCCGCCAGCAGGGCCGTCGCCGAATTGCGCGGTACAACATCGGCCAGCAGGTCGTCGACGGCGGGGCTGGTAACGGGGTATTTCAGGTAGGCGCCCATCAAATATCGGCTGTCAGCGGGTACTTGTTGGGCAATACGCATGAATTTGAAAGGAAACAGACAGTAGATCACCGTGTTATCAGGCCCCTTGATATTGTCTACCAGGCGCAGAGAGTCAAACAGGGTCTGGTTAGATGTGCTCATATTCACAAAGGGGCGCCCGGTGATCTGTTTCATTTGGTCGTCAACAGGAAAAAATTCCCGACTGGTAGATCCTCCCAGAACATAGTTGGCCGGTTCTCCCGTAAGATTCAAGATGTTCTGGCGTTGGATGTTGTGGACGACCCGGCGCTGTTTTTGCGTAAACGTCAAGTATTTGATGTCGATTCCGGTCAAACTTTCCAGTAGCGCAGGACTGAAGGTACAAAAAAGGTAGACTTCCAGTAAAAACAGGCAAACTGAAGCAATCAACACGCGCATCATGCAATGACCTTTAAGGTATCAAGCCGGTCCGTGATGGCCACTCGGTCGATTTTCATGGTCTGGGTGAATGGAATATCATCCATAACGAAAAACTGGTGAGGGATTTCGTAAGGTTTTAATTGGGCTCGCAATAAACGAATCAAGTCAAGGCGACTCAGACCGGTACCGTCGTCGAGGACCAGTGATAAAATATTCCCAAAATGGGGGTGTTCACTGGCTATGGCAACGGCCACATCGCGGTCAAGCACACGTTTGATGCGATTTTCAATATGTTTCAATGACACTTTGTTACCCAGGATCTTGACCTCATCATTGGCCCGTCCGATCAAATACAGGCCCTGGCCGCCCTCTCTGGCCAGATCCTGAGTGGGGTGCCAGGCTGCAGCCGGCTCGAAGCGATTCCCGCGAATATAGCCTTTGAAAAGAAAATCCGCATCGACGAAAAGCTGCTCATGGTCGAGTCGATAACGGGTATTGTTGATGGGGTTGCCGATCGTCTCGTAGCTTTCAACAGGTGAGGTTGCATTGATACGGTTAATGAAAAAACGTCCGGCCAGTTCCGCCAAACCATAGACATTGTATATCACCGTATCGGGAAAGGTTTTCAGAATACGCGCTGTGCTGGCGCCTGACAGGAAATCGCCCGAAGAAAAAAAGAGTCGCGGCCCTGCTTCCGGTGGAATGAACCGCAGGGCAGATGTCAGGTGCATGGGAGAGCCCACGACTCCAATATTACGGCGACCGGACGTGTAGTGCCGGCCCAAAGCGTGAACATTGTCATAGTCTGCGAACAGTAGATGCGATTTGGTCAGGAAATGGACGAAAAAATGCGACAATGCGCTGACCAGGTAGGGTTTGAGAAACGTTATGCTGGTCACGCCTGTTTCCATTGTTATTTGGCTTACCGCGTCGGCGTTGGATAGAAAGTGGGTATGCGCATGCAGAATTCCTTTAGGCGTTCCCGTGCTGCCGGATGAGAAGACGACCATATCGCCCGAATCGGGGATGTCAACAGGGCTAAAGACAGGATTTGTTGTCACACGCACCTCAGTACCCGGGCAATCGACGGAATACCTGTAATAGGTGATACTTTTGGGGTCGGCGAAATAGTCGCGGGTTGGCAGGATGACCCTATTCCCATTTTTTAACAGCGCCAGCAGCAGCACGTAAAAGGTAATGGGGTTTTCTTCGGCCACCAGTACAAAATTTGTGTCCTGTAACCGTTTCATTTTCTGTAAACGGGCAACCATACTGTTGACCCGATGGGCAAATGATACCTGGGTTTCGGTATGGCGTCCATAGCTGATCAATGGTTTGTCGACTGCGCCGGAGAGCAACGATTCAATGGTATTCATTCAGGCTACCCTCTTGCTCTCGATGTACTCGCAAATACGGTTAATGCTTCCCAGTGTATCTAAGTTAATGTCGAAAGGGTTGATTTTTAAACTGAACTCGTTTTCGAGAAAAATGATGATGTTCAAAATATTGAGGGAGTCGAGCAATCCCGATTTAAAGATTTCAGCGTCCGGGTCACTGATTTTGCTGCCGGCCAATGCCTCAATTTCAGACCTGACTTTGGTTTGGATGCTGTGGCTGTTCATTATTTCTCCGTTTTCATTGTTTTTAAAATCCCATATATCTGAAGTTTTTCAGAGCACCGTCATTGATAATCACATACATGACAATCAACCAGTACAGCAGTGAAAGCAAAACCGAAATGCCGATGAAAGAAAAAGCTGACAGAATTTTATTTAATATCGAGCTCATGTTGTCATCACCTACGCAAAGCGTTGGTACTGTCGAGCAGATCCTGTGAGTATCCGTTGGCCTTATAACTGACTTTCCGGGCCGGCGCCAGATCACGCCCTTTGGATATGAGTTGCAGAGTGGGAATCAAAGGTTCGAATGCGGATTCATACAGGATCCTGTCGTCGTGGCATACCATTTCAAGGGGTTTGAGTACGATGGTATTGTGACGGATATAGGATGTTAGTACTTTTAGTGAATGCAGGGGGTTATTGATCGAGCCCACTTCATTGATGATCATACTGACGATACACGTGTTGGTTAATTGAAAGTCATCACGTCGCAGATAGCGCGTACGCTCCGTGAATGCCTGGTAGCGGTAGATCAGATCGCGCTTGGAATTAACGCCAACAAGAACGATACAGTCACTGTCGACTATCTGGGAGTGGATGTGGTCCAGGTAATCGCGTTTTGTGCGGATGGAACAGGCATAGGCCTTATCATCATTTTTTTGATCCTGAGTCTTGCGGGATGGGCAAACGCTGCACGCTATACAGCGGTCAATATCGAAATCGATCAGGTTGATGATGTCGATATCATGGGCTTGCATAAACGGTGTGAAATATTGGTTGACCATTTCCTGATAACGGCGGTTTGGCGTGTCCATGCTGATGAGAACTTTGATTTTTAACGATTTTTTGTCGTCAGTCGTTCGACGACCATGGCGCACAATGTCCGCAACAGCAGCTACGCGTTGGCCCACCTCAATGCAGCGGTCCAGCCCGTTAAGGTCTCCCGTTGCTTTGTGTAAATCACCGGCCACGACGGTGCCGCCATACTGAGACGTGTCCGGACCATTACCCACACCAATGGCTTCCTGCATCAACGCGTCGTAGAGGCCGTAGATACAGGTGGTTTCCTGCCCGCCATTTCGCTTGGCACCTACGGTGACCATCCCGAAAACTTTGTCTTTGAGGTATTTATGCTTGTTGGTTATCTGCATGAATTTGTTGGCCACAGAGGAGCGGTCGCCGAAATATACCGGCGATCCCAGGATGATACCGGCGGCGTTGCGGGTCAGATCCTGGAGTTGATCATGGGCAACTTCGTTGAGCTGCAAAAAGTCGATACGGTGAATTCGGCCAAAATGCTCATCCTGATCATTGGCGATACCCGTTGACAGGTCAAAATGCTTGAAAATCTGGGCAATGGAAATGATTTTCACCGCAAAGCCTTGCTGATAACTGCCGAACAGAGCAAAGGCTAACGCTATGTCGGAATTGGAAAAACGACGAGGCAAATCATCAATGCGGCGTATCAAGTCCTTTTTGCTTTTCGCTGTCTGGATTTGGTCTTCGAGGAGTTCAACATCTTTGAAATTAGAACGGATCGATCCCGCGATCCCCAGTATGAATTCAATCTTCATGGTTGCCCCTTGATTGGGTTGACGCCGGCAACGGTTACCCATCTGCGAAGCGTGCTGCTCACGCTCCATGTTGAATGATCTGTTAAACCATACCCCATCATATAGTGGTAATGATGAGGATTATCAAGGGAAACCGAACAGAAACTCAATAGAAAACTTTAACGAGGTGCAAAATGCAAAATCAAACCGCTATTTCTGGACCAAAATTGATCC
>JAOZRT010000273.1 GCA_029940035.1 Desulfobacterales bacterium | reverse complement strand
CCTGATCGGGCTCAAGCACTTGTTGCACATCAGCATGGCATTGGACCAGGAAATCGTTGCTTCGCTCTCGACGATGCCCCCCTGACGGTTTTGGGCACTGGGTTTCGTGTGCCGTTTGACAACGTTGATGTTCTCAACCAGCAGGCGGTCATTTTTTCTATCGACCTTCAGCACTTTACCGATTTTACCCTTGTCTTTTCCGGTAAGTATTTTTACTTTGTCATCTTTTTTTATATGGCATTTATCTCTAAACATAAGCCGACTCTCCACAAACCGCTTTGATACCTATAACACCTCAGGTGCCAGAGATACTATTTTCATAAATCTTTTGGCGCGCAGTTCACGGGCAACCGGACCAAAAATACGGGTGCCCACAGGCTCTCTCTGCGCGTTGATCAGCACCGCCGAGTTGTCGTCAAACCGGATATAGGAGCCATCAGGCCTCCGGATTTCCTTCTTGGTTCTGACGACAACCGCTTTGAGGACATCCCCCTTTTTTACCTTGGCGTTGGGTATGGCCTCTTTTACCGAAACAACGATAACATCGCCAATCCCCGCGTACCGCCTTCTGGAGCCACCAAGAACTTTAATACAGTAGAGTACTCTAGCCCCCGAGTTATCCGCTGCGGTCAATCTTGTTTCTGCCTGTATCATCTTTTACCCCTTAAACAACTTTTTTAACAATCTCACTGACACGCCACCGTTTCATCCGGCTCAGCGGCCGCGACTCGGTGATCAGCACCTTGTCTCCTACCTGGCAGGTGTTGCTTTCGTCATGGACGGAAAATTTGTTCTGCCGTTTGATGAATTTCTTATACAGGCGGTGTTTGACCAGTCTTTCGACCTGAACAGTGACCGTCTTGTCCATCTTATCGCCCACTACCGTCCCGACCAATTGTCTTTTCATTCCTGGTTTTTTCATAGCAAAAACTTTTCAATGTCCTCTAATTTTGTGATCATAGTTTTTTCATGCCTCGTCATGCGCATCAAGGCATGAAAATTTGTCGGCGTTTATTTATCGGTTTCCCTGATGATGGTCTTAATCCGGGCAATATCGACTTTCGTCTGTTTGATTTTGTTCGGATTTTCGATCTGGCCGATTTCGAGCTGAAAACGCAGGTTGAACAACTCTTCTTTCAGGTCGGTCATCTTCTGCAGCCGCTCCTCGGGGTTCATTTCCCTAATTTCACTCGTTTTCATGCCTGAACACTCCTCTCCACAAATCTCGTTTTAACTGAAAGTTTGTGTGATGCCAGCCTGAGTGCTTCCTGGGCCATCTCTCTGGACACACCTGACATTTCGTAAAGTATGCGACCGGGTCGAATGACGGCTACCCAACCTTCCGGTGCCCCTTTACCCTTGCCCATTCTAACTTCCGCGGGTTTCTTGGTAAAGGATTTGTCCGGAAATATTCTGATCCACATCTTGCCGCCCCTCTTCACGTGCCGGGTCATGGCGATACGCGCAGCCTCGATCTGCTTGTTGCTGATCGTCCCGCATTCAATTGCCTGCAGACCGAATTCTCCAAAGTTCAGCTCGCTGCCGCGGCGTGCCAGCCCTCTCATTTTTCCTTTTTGTTTCTTTCTATACTTAACCTTTTTAGGGCTCAGCATTTTCTATCTCCTGTGATGTCCGCGGCGATATTGGATCATTAGTCAACAATCCCGGGACCTGAAATTCATGTGAGTAGTGACATCAGCCGCGGGCTGATTCCAGTGCATCTTTTTTCAGTATTTCACCGTTGAACACAAACACCTTGATACCGATAATTCCGTAGGTGGTGTTGGCTTCCGTAAAGCCGTAGTCGATGTCGGCCCGAAGGGTGTGCAGGGGCACACGGCCCTCACGATACCATTCGGTTCTGGCCATTTCCGCACCGCCCAGGCGACCCGCGCAAATAATCTTGACGCCCTGTGCACCAAACCGCATGGCCGAAGAAACACCCCTTTTCATGGCCCTTCTGAATGCCACGCGCCTTTCGATCTGAAGCGCAACGTTCTCGGCCACCAGCTGGGCATCGATTTCCGGTTTCCGGACTTCCTGGATATCGATGAGAACTTCCTGGGTAACGAGCTTTTCCAAGTCTTTCTTGAGCAGTTCAATCTCGGAACCTTTCTTGCCGATCACAATGCCGGGTCTGGCCGTGAAAATGCGGAGCCGGACGCGTTTGGCAGATCGTTCGATCTCGATCTTTGAAATACCGGCATGGTAAAGTTTCTTCTTGATGAACTTCCGGATATTGTGGTCCTCCAGAATATAGCCGGCATACTTTTTCCCGGCATACCACCTGGAATCCCACGTCTTGACGATCCCTAATCTCAGCCCTATCGGATTTACTTTCTGGCCCAAGCTCGTACCCCCTTAGTTTTTACAACGCATCTTCAGCTAAAATAACTGTTATGTGACTGGTTCTCTTCAAAATCCTGGCACCTCGCCCCCTGGCTCGCGCCCGAAAGCGTTTCAAGGTGGGCCCCTGGTCAACGATGAGGTTGTTGATGACCAGATTGTCCACATCCAAACCGTGGTTGTGGTCTGCATTCGCTGCAGCGGACCGGACAACTTTCTCTACGAGGCCGGCGGCTTTCTGCGGCATAAACTTTAAAATGCCCAGCCCTGTCTCAACCGGTTTTCCCTTGATAGCACCAGCTATCAATCTGACTTTCTGAGGAGATATGCGTACATATCTGGATCTCGCCTTGACCTCCATCTCAGACACTCCCTTATGCAAATGTTTTTATCGCTTCAGTTTCGATTTTTTATCGCCGGCATGGCCATAATAGGTCCGCGTGGGTGAAAATTCACCCAGCTTGTGCCCCACCATATTTTCGGTGACAAATACCGGAATAAACTTTCTCCCGTTGTGAACTGCCAGGGTGATTCCCACCATTTCTGGTATAACGGTCGAACGTCTCGACCAGGTCTTTATGACCCTGTTGCTGCGGGATTCCTGAGCATTCAATACCTTGCTAAGCAATTTTTGTTCGATAAATGGACCTTTTTTTAAAGATCTGGGCATGACCTCTCCTGCGCTTCACCGGCCGGCTCTCAGCCGCCCGATGTGAATTTTTATTTCTTGGTGCGTTTCTTAACGATGTACTTGTCGGTTCGCTTGTTCTTGCGGGTCCTGTACCCCTTGGTGGGCATGCCCCAGGGCGTACAGGGATGCCGGCCACCCGAAGAACGGCCTTCGCCGCCACCCATGGGATGATCCACCGGGTTCATGGCAACGCCCCGGACACTGGGTCTTTTTCCCAGCCAGCGTTTGCGGCCCGCTTTTCCAAGACGAATATTTTCGTGGTTCGCATTCCCCACCTGGCCGACGGTGGCTTTGCATCTCAAAAGGACCATCCGCACCTCGCCCGAAGGCAGCTTGACCAGTGCGTAACGGTCTTCCTTGGCCATCAACTGAGCATAGGTGCCTGCCGACCGGACGATCTGCCCCCCCTTGCCGAGGCGCAGTTCAATGTTGTGAATATGCGTACCCAGAGGAATTTTCTCAAGCGGAAGCGTGTTCCCGGGCTTGATATCCGCTTCGGGGCCGGCCATGACCTCGTCGCCGACGTTCAGATTCAGAGGCGCCAGGATATACCGTTTTTCCCCGTCTACATAGTGCAGCAAAGCAATTCTTGCGCTGCGGTTGGGGTCGTATTCGATGGTTGCCACCTTGGCCGGGATACCGATCTTGTCCCGTTTGAAATCGATGATCCGGTAATGGCGTTTATGTCCTCCGCCCCTGTGCCGGCTGGTGATCCTGCCGTTGGCGTTCCGGCCACCGCTCTTTTTCAGATTCTTCAGCAGCGACTTTTCCGGGACGGTCTCTGTAATCTCTTCAAACGTCGCATAGGTTTGAAAGCGGCGTCCGGGAGATGTTGGTTTTACTTGCTTGGTTGCCATGTTATGCTCCTAAAGTTTCCTGACTATACCCCTTCAAAAAAATCGATGCGTTCGCCCGGCATCAGGCTGACAATCGCTTTTTTCCAGTCTTTGCGCTTGCCGACGACCCGGCCGCGCCGTTTGACTTTCCCCTTGACCTGCATGGTCTTGACATCGGCCACCTTGACATTGAATATCTTTTCAATAGCCCGGCGGATTTCAACCCGGTTGGCCCGACGATCCACCTCAAAGGAAACCTGGTTGAAGTCCTCTTTCTGGATGCTGGTCTTTTCCGTTACCACGGGTCTGATGATGATATCGTACTGGATCATGACAGCAACCTCCCTTCAATGCCTTTGACCGAACCCTCGAGCAAAACGAGCTTTTTGTACTTTAAAATGTCGTAAACGTTGAGACCTTCGCAACGCAGCACTTTTATGTGGGGTACATTTCTCGAAGAGAGTTCCAGCTTTTCATCCTGCTTGTCGACGACAATCAGCGCGTTCTCCACATTGAGGCTACCGGTGATGTCCACTATCGCGCGGGTCTTGATTTCTTCGAATTCAAGATTGTCCAGAACGAGGATGGCGTCATCCTGAAGCTTGCTGCTCAATGCCATTTTAAGGGCCTGCCGCCGAACTTTTTTGGGCACTTTGTAGGCCCAGGATTTGGTGTCCGGTCCGAACACGACCCCGCCGCCCCTGAGCAATGGTGACTTAATGTTTCCCCGACGCGCCCGGCCAGTCCCTTTCTGGCGAAACAGCTTGCGCTGGCTGCCCCTGACATCGGAACGGTGTTTGACCGATGCCGACCCGGCCCGTTTACCTGCAAGCTGCATGTTTACAACTTCGTGCAGGACGCTCGACTTCACAGGCACATTGTAGATCTCGTCGTTGAGGTCGATCTCCGAAACCTTTTCTCCTGCACTGTTTACTATATCTACAACCGCCATGAGTTTCCTCTGTTCTATTTCGTGTATTTGGGTTTTCGAATGGTAATGTGCCCTGACTTGGCACCGGGCACCGGCCCTTTCAGCAGTACCAGGTTGTCCTTGGGGCGAATGTCGAATATCTCGACGTTCCGGATGGTTTTCTGGTCATTACCGAAGTTGCCGGGCATTTTCTTGCCCTTGATGACTTTAGCCGGCCATGCACTGCATCCAATGGAGCCGGGAATACGATGGCTGTGGCTGCCGTGGGTTTTCTTCCCGCCGCTGAAACCGTGACGTTTCATGACACCGGAAAACCCGCGTCCCTTGCTGATGCCGACGATCTCAACCCGCTCCCCGACGCCGAACAATTCAGCGGTGATGGTCTGGCCAGGCTTGTATGATTCGGGATCATCCACGGGCACTTCCTTGAGCACCTCGAAATTTTCCCGGCCGCTTTTGGTGAGATGTCCCTGCATGGGTTTGTTGATGCTCTTCGGGGACTTTTCTCCAAATCCCAGTTGCAAAGCATTGTATCCGTCAATATCGGTGGTCTTCACCTGGGTAACGACGCACGGTCCCACCTGGATGACGGTGACCGGGATGTACTTGCCCTCAGATGTAAACTGGCTCGTCATCCCCAATTTTTTTCCTATCAGTCCTTTACACATTTTTCTCAACACCCCTTGAGCATTCTCTTGCGTTAGGCGGGATCTTTTTTCGTCGATCACCGCATTTACTCATTAATATATGGCCTAATAATCACCAAACTGCTGTTTCCGGTTTTCAAGAAACAGCAGTTTGCGAAATGAAAACAAGGCCCTTACAGAAACGGGTTAGAGTTTTATCTCCACATCCACGCCGGGAGAAAGATCCAGCTTCATCAGTGCATCCACCGTCTGCTGGGTCGGCTCCAGAATGTCCAGCAACCGTTTGTGCGTCCGCATCTCGAACTGTTCCCTGGACTTCTTGTCGATGTGCGGTGACCGCAGAACACAATATTTGTTGATACGCGTGGGCAGCGGAATCGGTCCGACGACTTTGGCCCCGGTCTTTCTGGCTGTATCCAGGATATCCACAGCAGACTGGTCGAGAAGCTTGTGATCGTAGGCCTTGAGCCGGATCCTGATTTTCGTATTCATTATCATGTTTTTCGTCTCTCTCTCATTAGAAACAGGTAATCGTTTTATTGACCTTGATCAATGCCCTTAAGCACAATCTCAAACGCAATTACATTTAAATAGCTACTCATTCTTATAGCTTCGCAAAACGCAACAGACATGAAAATTTATTCGATTATTTCGCTTACCACGCCGGCGCCCACGGTGCGGCCGCCTTCACG
>JAOZRT010000272.1 GCA_029940035.1 Desulfobacterales bacterium | reverse complement strand
TTAACACCGGTCATCAATGCCCGATTGCCATTTCAATTAGTAATCTTTCGTATTGAACCCCAATGTAAGATTCAATATCCCCGCATTTCTATCTTTCATGAATCCATGCTGGGCTGCCAATTTGGTGATTTTTTTTGCTATAGAAATTTTTTATTTATCAAATAGCAGGGACTACCTTTGGGAGTTTTTGTGACAAATGTAAAATCCAATTAGGTCTTGACAACGCATTGCGGAAATAATACTGGTGCGCTAATGGATGGTCCAATAGAATGATTAATAGGGATCTTTCTACGAATTATATAGCAAAAAATAGAATATCAGAATTGAATAGCAATCTCTTTTTATGAGATAATCAAAATAATGGCTCAATAATACTATCAAAGGCAATATGTTAGGACTATATCGTCATCAAGTAGTAATATCTTTGACGAATTGATAAAAATTACTGAATTCTTAATGGCAAAATTATTGTAGCTAAACGGGTGGTCCAAAAACCATGAAAAAAAATCCTACAGGAAAATTGTTTAAGCCAATCCAAAGCGGCAAGGTAGCCCAAGATATTCTTTCCCAAATTGAAAACGCAATATTAAGTGGCGACATTTCCCTGGGCGAAAGATTGCCCCCTGCCAGAGAACTTCAAAATATATTTCAGGCTTCCCGATCCACGGTTCGGGAAGCACTGAAGGTGTTGGAACAAAAGGGAATGGTTGAGATTAAGCCGGGTAGTAACGGAGGCACCTATGTAAAAGCCGCCAGCGGCGAAAAATTTGGAGAAGGTCTTGCCATGCTTTTCAAACTTGGGCAGGTAACGATCCGGCAGTTATTCGAATTCAGAGAATTAAACGAAGCCATGGCTGTTGAATCCGCCGTTCACAATGCAACCGACCATGAAATCTTAGAATTGAAGCATCTGCTTTCATCCCTTCTGGAAACTTATGCCCACCGGAACGAAAACACCTACGAAAACTTTTTCACCATTGAAAAAAAAATGCATGAAAAAGTAATATCCATGGCCCATAACCCTTTAAGCAAATGGGTTCTGGAGGCCACTATTACCCACACCTGGCGGTATTTGGTATTCACTTGGGAAACCCTGGCGATCGAAACGTCTGACAAAACAACTATAATGCAATCAAGCTTAAGAGATTGGGAAGATATTGTTGGAGCATTTGAAGATAGAAACGCACTTTATGCGTCCAGTTTGATCCGTTACCATTTAATCAGCTATTATCGAGCGTTTAAAAATTATCTTAGGAAAAATGCCATTAATGAAACAGATTTAATTGAGATCGTTCACAAAGATAAAAATAAACATAGGCAAGACAGTTAAGGCCCCAAGTCCGAGCAAAATTTGTTCAACATTAGGTAAAGTGATGGAGGATTGTATGAAGCAGGTTGAATTATCTACACGGAAACCATCCCTGCGTTTGCTGCAAAAAGAACATTGTATGCACATTCACAGTGCCAGCATGGAAATTTTGGAGCATCACGGTATCCATATGCTGGATCCGGAAGGCAAAGACCTGTTGTTAGCCGCAGGAGCCCTGGCTAAGGAAGACCATTGGATCAGTATCCCTTCAGTTTTGATTAAACAGGCGCTAAGCACTGCGCCGGGACGGATTGTTCTGTCGAATCAGAAGGGGGAAAGAACACTCTTTTTAGAAGACACCAACGTCTACTTTGGGCCTGGTTCCGATACGATTTTTACGAGCGATATAGACACCTGCAAACGCAGGGAGACGGTACGCTCCGATGTTGGAAGAATGGCCAGATTGTGTGATGCACTTGCCAATATCGATTTTGTGATGTCCATGGGCGTTGCCAGTGATGTCCCCAGCACGGCGACTTACTTATACGAATTTGCCGAAATGGTGGTAAATTCGAATAAACCCATAGTGTTCACCGCCGACGCCCCTAAGGATATCGATGATATTTATGAAATGGCCTGCGCTGTCGCCGGCAGCTCTGAAGCCCTGAAAAAAAACCCGTTTCTGCTGCATTATGCCGAACCAATATCCCCATTGCTTTTTCCGGTAGAACCCGTGCAAAAACTGATCCGCTGTGCACACTACCATCTGCCTGTTGGAATGATACCGGCGGCAAACGCAGGAGCCGGTGCTCCCATAACCAATGCTGGTTCCATTGCCTTGGCAAATGCCGAGATCCTGGCTGGATTGGTGATTCATCAGCTGAAAAATTCCGGTGCTCCCTTTTTATACGGTTACAATGTTGCCACTTTGGATATGAAACATGCGGTTATTTCTTATGGAGCCCCTGAATTCAGGATCACTGATTCTGCTCTGGCGGATTTGGCACGGTTCTATGGACTGCCCTCTTGGGGAACATCAGGTTGCACTGACTCCAAAATAGTCGATGCCCAGGCGGGTATTGAAGCAACTTTTGCAATTTACAATTCCATGCTGAGTGGTAACAATTTGGTCCATGATGTGGGATATATCGAATCCGGTCTTACCTCTTCCATGGAAATGATCATTATGATGGACGAGGTGATCGATATGTGCCGCCGCTTCATTGAGCCGATCACTTTCAACAAAGATACCATTCCCATGGAAGCCTATGGGCGTGCTAAATTAACACGTGGTTTTGTGGCGGACCGCCATACCCTTGAAAACTTTAGACAGGCCCAATGGACACCCAAGCGTTTGGACAGGGCCCAGTTTGATGATTGGGAACTGGGTGGCAAAAAAGACCTCTACCAGCGCCTTAACGGTGAAGCCAAAGAAATAATGTCCAGCCATGTTCCTGAAGCCAAATCAGCTGAAGTAATGGCTAAGATAGATGAAATACTTGAAAAACGAAGTAGAGAATACTCTTAAACGTTCCAACATGGGTAAAATCTATAGTTAGAAGAACTGCATTTCCTGAGGTATCTGCCGCCTGGAAGCGGTTATCATATATTCGAAAAGTGGGATTAAGGATGAAATCGAACGTAAAAAAACTCGCCGATAAGCTATTGCCGGACATTATTGATTTTGCCAAACAATTGATCCGGACGAAAAGTTACACTGGGCATGAAGGTGATCTTGCCGATTTGGTTTTGAACAAAATGAAGGAGCTTGACTACGATCATGTATCTGTCGACGAACTTGGCAACGTCATAGGAGTTGTCGGCGATGGTCCCACCCGAATTCTGTTCGATTCTCATATGGATACTGTTGGCGTAAATCATCCAGAGGAATGGCGTCTTGATCCTTTCAGTGGTGAAATCGTTGATGAAAAACTATATGGCCGGGGTTCGGTAGATATGAAAAGTGCCCTATCAGCTGCCATTTTTGCCGGGCATATCGTCAAGCGGCTTGGGCTTCAGGAGGGGAAAACGATATATATCACCGCTTCTGTTATGGAAGAAGACTATGATGGTGAAACCGTCTATTCCATGTGCCGCCACCTGGAGAGTCTTCCCGACTATGTTGTCATCTGTGAGCCCAGCCGCCTGGACCTGGCTTTGGGTCATAAAGGGCGGGCGCTGCTCAAGGTAACGTCGAAAGGTATTTCGGCCCATGGCAGTGCACCCGAAAAAGGTATCAATGCAGTTTATAAGATGATCCCCCTGCTGCAACGGGTCAAAGCTTTAAACAACGAGATGATGCGAAAGGGTAATGAAACAGGCAGCATTGCTTTAACAAAGATCTGCAGCAGCGCGGAGTCGCTTAATGCGATACCAGACCAGTGTGAAGTCTATATCGACCGCAGGCTTATGTTGGAGGAAGACAAAGAAGTCATTGCTGCAGAAATGAATACCCTGCTAGAGGGTATGGATGTGAGTTGGGCAGTTTATGACAAGCGCGGTAAAAGCTATACCGGCGTGCCGGTGGTATTGCACTCTTTCCTGCCGTCATGGGCGATCAGTCCGGACAGCATTCTTGCTAAAGCCTGCATCAAATCATTTAAAACCCTGTTTGAACGGGAACCTCACTTGATCAAATGGGATTTTTGTACCAATGGGGTGGCCACAGCCGGGCGGTTGAATATCCCAACCATCGGCTTTGGTCCGGGTGACAGCAAAAAAGCGCATACCGTCGATGAATGCTGTGAAATATCACAGATAGCAGCGGCTGTCGAATTTTACGCATTTTTGCCATTTTATCTTTAGGCATCATAATAAAGGACATATCCATGATCGATTTGACTAAAAACAACAAAATTATTGAGAGAAGCGTTAAAAGACTCCAGCAACATAAAATCAGTCTGCCAACATTTGCGCAGATGCGCGATCCTTCCCGGATTCCGAAAAATATAAAGGACCGACTTGCATCCACCGGGCTATGGGACATAGATCCCATTAATCTCTATCGGATAAATTGGCACAATCAGCCAGTTGAAAAAGGGGGCGGATACGGCAGGGTAAATTACCTGGAAATACCAACCCAGCTCACCGGTGTGCGTGCCAGAGTTGTTGGACTGGTCGGTAAATGGTTTCCCACAGGGAGTCATAAAGTGGGTGCGACTTACGCCTGCTTGGTTCCCCGGCTTGCGACGGGTCAGTTTGATCCGACGACCCAGAAGGCGGTTTGGCCATCAACCGGCAATTACTGTCGAGGTGGCGCGTTCAATGCTGCATTGTTGAGCTGTGAATCCATTGCTATTCTGCCGGAAGAAATGAGTTGTGAGCGATTCGAGTGGTTGAAAAAAGTGGCCGGCGAAGTCATAGCCACTCCCGGTAGTGAATCCAATGTAAAGGAAATTTATGACAAATGTGATGAACTGAAAGCCACCCGAGATAACATTTCGATTTTTAATCAGTTTGATGAATTCGGCAATTATCTGTGGCATTACCATGTCACTGGACCGGCAATGGAGGAAGTCGCTCGAATGGTTATGAAGGGCACGGATCGCGTAGCCGGCGTGGTTTCCTCTACCGGATCCGCAGGAACGATCGCCAGCGGCGACTATATTAAAGACACGTTTCCCCAGGCAAAAATTGTAGCTGCCGAGGCTTTGCAGTGTCCTACCCTGTTATACAACGGTTTTGGCTCGCATCGTATCGAGGGAATCGGCGACAAGCATATTCCCTGGATTCACAATGTCCGCAACCTCGATTTCGTGGCGGCGGTAGATGACAACGGCCCCATGAACCTTCTGAGACTATTCAATGAACCGCTGGGCCGGAAATACATGGCTGAACAAGGCATTGCGTCTGAAATCATCGATGCCTTACCCTTGCTGGGAATATCCTCGCTGGGAAACCTGATTGCCTCGATCAAGTTTGCCAAATACAATGAGTTGACCGAAAAAGACGTGGTATTAACTGTTTTTACGGATTCAATGGATATGTACGGTTCCCGTTTGGCGCATGTAAATGAAACCAAAGGCCCTTATAATACGAAGGACGCCTACAAAGATCATAACCGGTATTTATTGGCTCAGCAGATCGACAACATCGAAGAATTGTCCTATTACACTCGGAAACGGATCCACAATCTTAAGTACTATACCTGGATAGAACAGCAAGGACGTAGCGTAGGCGAGCTCGATGCTCAATGGTATGATTCTCCTGAATATTGGGAAAATATTCAGAACCAGGTTGACGAAATTGATAAGGTTATTGAAGAGATGAACCAGGCAATTGGTCAGGTTTGAATTAATACTAAGGCATTATGAGCAACAATATTTCAGACAAATCCCCTTCATCAATAATACCTACCATAGAAACCGAACGATTGCGTCTTCGTGAATGGAGAATTGCCGATTTTGATGGGTTCCTTGCCCTAAAAATGGACGCAGAGTTGCAGAAATATTCTCTGGGAGGTGCGAAAAGCAAAGTACAGGCATGGGACGATTTTTGTGTCATCTCAGGCCAATGGATGCTCAGGGGCGTGGGCATCTTTTTGATCGCCGACAGGAATACAGATGAGGCAATCGGATTCAGCGGATTGTGGTTCCCATTGGATCAAGAAGTGCCGGAACTCTGTTGGTCATTGTTTCCCGGGAATATGGGTAAGGGATATGCAACTGAAGCCGCGATGGCCGCTCGTCAATGGGTGTATGAAAACCGTACATATCACCAACTGGTAAGCTATATACATCCAGACAACATAGCCTCGTGCGCCGTCGCAGAACGGCTTGGTGCTGAAGTAAAAACTAGAACCATACTTTATGGAGAAAATCGCCTGGTCTATATGCAT
>JAOZRT010000271.1 GCA_029940035.1 Desulfobacterales bacterium | reverse complement strand
TCCGACCTCCGATCTCTGGCTTCTGTGGTTCTGGCCTCTGGGTCTAAAGGAAGCTTCTGACCAGCGATACCAGCGAAAGGATCATCAACAGCACCATGACCCTTTTTTTGAAGGTTTCCGGTTCGGTGCGGAAAAAGGAACGGTTGCCGGCCTGGATGCCGATAACCAACGGTATCAGGAGCGCGGCCGTGAGGACCAGGGTCTGCTGGAGAACCAGCCCCCGTACAAGGCAGATGATGGAAGCCAGGATATCCGTGGCGAAAAAATATGCAATCACGGAGGCCCTTGAGATGTCCACGCCGGCCTGGGAAGAAAAGAAGAACAGGATAACGGGAGGGCCGCCGATGGTGGCGGCGCCGTTCAATGTGCCAGATGCCAGCCCGGTTGCCAGGGTTGCCGGAGTGCCGGGTTTTTTCTTCAAGCTGAAGCCGCTTAACAGCAGCAGCACCAGGATGATGACGATAAAGGCAATGGCCGCCCGCATGGGTTGAACAGGGACGTTGACCAGCACGGCCACGCCAACAGGCGTACCCACGGCCATGCCGATGCACAGCCATCCCAACGAACGCCAATCCACTTTTCGCCATACCTGCGGGAGAAGCATGGAGCTGGCCCCGATTTCCAGAAGGAGCACTACCGGAACCACTTCCACCGGTTTGAACACCATGGACAGGCTCACGACGGTGATCATGGAAAAGCCGAAACCGGAATAGCCCCGGATGAAGCCGGCAATCACTACTGCCGTGGCGGCATAGGCGAGCTTCCACACGACCGGCAGCATCAGTATTGTTTCGGTCATGCGGTTTTGCCTTGAACGGTGCACAGTTTGTTCATGGAGCAGGCAGGACAATCTGGTTTTCTGGCCTTGCAGTATTCCCGGCCGAAATATATCAGCCGCAGGGAAAAATCATCCCAATCCTTTTTGGGTATTTGCGCCATGAGGTCAAACTCGATTTTCACGGGGTCGGTGTTGTCCGTGAGGTCCAGGCGCTGGGAAATCCTGGACACATGTGTGTCCACGACGATTCCGGGAATATTGAACGCCGCCCCCAGGACCACATTGGCTGTTTTGCGGCCCACACCGGGAAGCTTCACCAGCTGATCGAGGTCAGCCGGAACGTCGCCGCTGTGTTTATCCATGAGCATGGCGGCGCAGTTTTTGATGTTGCGAGCCTTGTTGCGGAAAAAACCCGTTGAGTGGACCAGATTTTCAATGCTTTCAAGGGGAGCATCCCTGAAGTCCTTTGGCGTGGACAACTTTTTGAACAGTTTGCCCGTGACGCGGTTGACCTGTTTGTCCGTGCACTGGGCCGATAATATGGTGGCGACCAGAAGCTGAAAAGGGGTCTCGTAGTCCAGCTGCGTCTTGACTTCCGGATAGAGGGTCCTTAGTATTTTACGAATCTTGGCCGTTCTTTTTTTATCAATATTCATAATAGATTTTCTCTTTATACTTAACGTGATGATGTACGCTACATCGATATCTGTTGCAATAGCCAAGTATCATTATGCAAAATAGAAAATTCATTATTAGTTATAGAGGCAGGAATGAATCGTAATCATAAAAAAACAAAAGGGTTGGGCCTCTGTTCCGGCGGCCTGGATAGCATTCTGGCCGGGGTCGTACTGCGCGAACAGGGCATCCATGTGGAATGGATCACCTTTGAAACGCCTTTTTTTGCGGCGGACAAAGCCAGGAAGGCCTCCAAGATGACCGGGATACCGTTGCGGGCGGAGCGGATAACGGAAACGTATCTGAAGATGCTTAAAAACCCGCCTTGCGGATATGGCAAGCACATGAACCCCTGCCTGGACTGCCATGCGCTGATGTTCCGGTTGGCCGGCCAGGTCATGGCGGCGGAAGGGTTCGATTTCCTGTTCAGCGGGGAGGTTCTCGGCCAGCGTCCCATGTCCCAGACACGGCCCTCACTGCGGTACGTGGAAAAGCACTCCGGTTATGACGGCTATCTCATCAGGCCCCTGAGCGCCCTGCGCCTCGAGGAGTCCATCCCTGAAAAAGAGGGGTTGGTGGACAGGGAAAGGCTTCTGGGGATTACCGGCAGGGGACGCAAGGACCAGATCCGTCTGGCCAGACAATACGGTATTGTCGACTATCCGGCTCCGGCAGGCGGGTGCCTGCTCACGGACAAGGGCTATTCCAACCGCCTGCGTGACCTTTTCGAGCACCAGGAAGATACCCTGGAACGCGACCTGGAGATGCTGAAACACGGCCGCCATTTTCGTCTGGATGCGCACACCAAGATCGTTGTGGGGCGGACCAAGGCGGACAACGACATGATTCAGGGCTGTATCGATCCTGCAGAGGACACGATCCTGAAAACCATGGGGTTTCCCGGCCCGCTGGTGGTGATGCCCAAGGGTGGGGCCCAAGGGACGGTGCCTCTGGCAGCCGCCATCTGCGCCGGCTACACCAAGGCTCCCGTGAATCAACCGGTAGGGGTCATGGTGACGTTTCCCGCCGGTGAGCACACGGTGGAGATCCTGCCGGTCAAACCCGGCAGTGTGAGCAAGTTGCTGATCTAGGGCTTTTGTCAAAATCCGGGCCCCGTCTTTCCCGGAGGGTAAACAATATGGCAAAATAGATGCCATCCTTCTTGTCTCGGCGTAGCTCGAAGAGCGAAGTCGGATGAATTCACCTGGAGGGATATCCAGAAAATGGCGCTATCGCTATGATATTGGCTATTATTACAACTTATTATCTCTACTTTGCCATATTGTTTATGCAACCATAGTTAACCCGCGGTTGTTGACTTGAGGAGCGCTGCCAGTTCACTGACACTTTCAACGATATAATCCGGATTCTCCCTTGACAGAGTGTCCCGGGATTGCCATCCCCAGGTAACGGCAATGGATTGGACCCCGGCCTTTTGGGCATATTGGATATCACTCACCGAATCCCCGATCATACAGGTGCGGGCGGGATCCGCATCAAAATGAGCACAGGCCTGGCGGATTTTCTCGGCTTTGTCTCCAGGTTCGTATGCTCCAAAAATGCGGGCAACCCGATTGTCCAAGGCGTGTACGGCGAGTTTGGCGTCAATGACTTCTCGGGAGTTGCCTGAAATAATGACAATATTTGTAACTGCCAGGTTGCGGAGCATTGATTTTATGCCCGGAAAGAAAGGGATGGAAGCGTCAGCCTGTTGCAGTCGTTTAAAAACAAATTCAGAGAACGGTTCTATCTGGTCGAAGGGCAGGCCCATGGAACGGGCCAGTTGATCATAGGTCATGGGTTTCAGCGTAGTGACAATTTCTTTGGTCAGTGTGTGTCCGTGGCCGATGGACAGGCAATAGTCCTGCCCGGCATTGATCACGCCCTCTAAAGAATCCACCAGCACGCCATCGTAATCGAAGATGATCAGGTCAAAAGGCATAATTGATCGAGTCGTTTGGATTGATACTATATCTGGTTGTGCAGCTTGATCCACCATGGTCAAAAAAGTTTCAGGCCGGACAATGAGAGTTGGCCCTCAGTTGGCCACAGGCAGCAGAGATGTCTGCGCCCTTGCTGCGGCGTATGATTACGGTGTAGCCTTTTTCCAGCAGAATATTCTGGAAACGCAGGATCACATCTTCATCAGGGCAGGCAAGGGGACTTTCCGCATGTGTGTTAAAGGGGATCAGGTTGATCTTCGCGCGGATGGGCCGGAGCAATACGGCCAGTCGCTCGGCATCTTCGGGCGTGTCATTGACCCCCTTGATGAGAATGTACTCAAAGGTGATTTTACGCCGGTTCGGCAGTGTAAAAGCGGCACAGGCCTCGAGTAGTTTTTCTATGGGAAAGGTACGGTTGATGGGCATCAGCCAATCCCGGGTTTTGTTGTCCGTGGCGTTCAGGGAGACAGCCAGGTTGACCTGCATGTCCTGTCCGAGCTTGGCCATGTTCGGCACCAGGCCGGCGGTGGAAAGCGTCACCCGGCGGTTGGAGATCTTCAGCCCCGTACTTCCATCAGTAATGACCTGTAAGGCCTTGATTACATTGTCGTAGTTGGCCATGGGTTCGCCCATGCCCATGAGGACGATGTTGGTGAGTTTGCCGGCCGAACCAATGGCGTGCTGGATGTCCCTCACCTGGGAGATGATCTCGCCGGCAGTCAGGTTGCGGATAAATCCGCTGCGGGCGGTAAGGCAGAACCGGCACCCCTGGGCACAACCCACCTGGCTCGAAATGCAAAGGGTGTCGTGGTTTTTTTCCGGGATAAGCACGCTTTCGATCATATTGTCGTCGTGCAGCCGAAACAGAAATTTCTGGGAACCGTCCCTGGATATCTCTTTTTTTTCGATTCTCAGGCGGTTGAGCGAAAAATGTTCTGTCAGGAGTTCCCGGACTTCTTTGGACAGGTCGGTCATCGCTTCAAAATCTTCAGCCTGGCGAAGATATATCCACTTGAAGACCTGGGCTGCACGAAATTTACGCATGTCGTGCTGCTGGAACCATTCAGCCAGCTGTTTGACAGAGAGGTCCTTGATTTCCGGTTTTTGTGGTTGAAGGAGCATAAGGGCTTGAAATCATTAAGTGGTGAATAGCGTTTGGCTGAGTACCGTTTCAAAACTAAATTTGCCGTGGGTCATATTTTACATCTGATGACTATAAGGTAATTCTATTCCAAACGCTATTTTAATACAGCTAAATTTGATCCAGCCATAAGATTTTCCGAAGAAAATCTGTTGAATAGCGGTTGTCATGTTTTTAGACAATATGACTGCCTCGATAAATATTTCTAATGTTAAACATAGTTTGTATTGGAAAATATATGACAACCGGTATAGTGCTTGACATGCAATTATAATAATATTATTTTAAGAGTTTAATAAACGCAGGGTGAATTGCGCCTTATCGTTGAAAGTTAATAGTGCTGAACCATGTTTGACAATTTAAGCAACAAGCTTAACACAGTATTCAAAAAACTGAAAGGCCACGGGAAGCTTACCGAGAAGAATATTACGGACGGCCTGAAGGAGGTCCGCATGGCCCTCCTGGAAGCGGACGTCCATTACAAAGTGGTCAAGACGTTTGTCGCCAGTATCAAGGACAGGGCGCTGGGCCAGGAGGTCATGACCAGCCTCACCCCTGGTCAACAGGTCATCAAGATTGTCAATGAAGAGCTCACCGCGCTCATGGGGGGCGAGCACCAGGACCTGACCCTGACCGGGACGCGACCGGTGTCGATCATGCTGGTGGGGCTGCAGGGTTCCGGCAAGACGACAACAGCCGGCAAATTGGCCGTGCATTTAAGGAATAAGGGGAGCAAACCCTACCTCGTGCCGGTGGATATCTACCGGCCGGCAGCCATCGATCAGCTGAAAAAGCTGGGCAGTCAGCTCGAGGTGCCTGTGTTCCCGTCGGATACGGGCATGGATCCGGTGGATATTTGCCAGAAAGCCAGGGTGGCTGCTCAACAGGAAGGTTGCGACACCCTGCTGCTCGATACCGCCGGTCGGCTGCATATCGACGAAGCGCTCATGGGCGAGCTCAAGGGCATCAAGGCGGCAGTTGGACCTTCTGATATTCTATTGGTCGCGGATTCAATGACCGGGCAGGATGCGGTCAATATTGCCAAGTCGTTTGATGACGAGCTGGATATCGGCGGCGTGGTGCTGACCAAAATGGATGGCGACGCCCGCGGTGGCGCGGCCATATCCATCAAGTCGGTTACCCAAAAACCGATCAAGTTTGTCGGTGTGGGCGAAAAGTTGAGTGAACTGGAGCCGTTTCATCCCGAAAGGATGGCATCCAGGATACTGGGCATGGGCGATGTCTTGACCATGATCGAAAAAGCCCAGTCCGTGATGGATGAAAAGAAGGCGGCCGAGCTCGAGAAAAAGCTGCGCAAAAGCCAATTTACGCTGGAGGATTTTCGTGACCAGATGGTTCAGATCCGGAAAATGGGTTCTTTCTCCGACCTGATCAACATGATCCCCGGCATGGGCAATATGAAGCAGTTGAAAAATCTGCAGGTGGACGATCGTGAGTTTGTCCGCATCGAGGCGATCATCAATTCCATGACACCTCACGAGCGGCGCCAGCATGCGATCATAAACGGGAGCCGCCGGAAAAGGATTGCAAAGGGAAGCGGAACTCGTGTACAGGATGTAAATAAACTATTGAAAAGTTATGCACAAATAT
>JAOZRT010000270.1 GCA_029940035.1 Desulfobacterales bacterium | reverse complement strand
TAGAACCTTTTCAATTCTCACCGGCTGAGCCGGTGGCTTATGAAGGGAGTTATACAATAGGATTACCACAAAAGCCTCCCACGATAAAAATTGAATCTCAGAGATGAGGTTATTATAGAAAACCTATTAGATTAGAAAATTGTTTGATCTATGCTGATGGATTGTGAAGTGGATCAGGTGGAATGTGTATGCGCGGAAACATATTTATCAATCAAGCTGCGAATCATTTGTTGATACTTGAGGCCATGCTTGTCGGCCTGTGCCTTAAAAAAATTAACACTACCCTCGGACAGAGCTAAGGTGATTTTCACAGTTTTCTCTTTAAAGACTAACTGGTCCGGTGGTGGCAGGAAATCTTTGATTGCCCTTGCCGCGTCAAGGTCGACCTCGTAAGGTTCATCAGTATATTTAATTTGATTTTTCATAAAGCTTTTTTCCTTTCCGCCAATATCCTGCACCAAAGATACGAATTTTTTGTCCTCGATAAACGAACCTGACTGTAACAATGCCGTGGATAGTTTTGCCTATACAGAAATAACGCTTTTCATCGAGACTGTGCGCCACATCTTCAAGGATGAGACGTTTGGAGTCGGCAAATGCATATTGGGCGTCATAAAAAGAAACACCATGTTTTTCAATGTTGATATGGTTTTTGGTTTCACTCCACTCAAATTCCATAAACTATTTGTAATGCATATATGTATAATTGTCAATACTATTATATTGAAAATGTATTAGAGGGGGTATAACACAGAGATCTTCAATTTTCGTGAAACCGCCGTCATGGATAAACATCGGTATTATTTTTCGGACTTCTAAAAATAGCTGCAAATTTTTGACATCTTTTACACGTAATTCACGAAAACTGCAAAACCACAATATCTTGGGGTTAACCCTTCGTTGCTACTGCTCTTGCGTGAATGAGTTCGGCGACAATGCTGACCGCTATTTCCTCCGGTGTCTCCGCATTGATGCCCAGCCCTATGGGGCTGTGCACCCGCTCGATGTCACGCTGGGTAAAGCCATCCTGTTTCAGCGCGTTGTAGATAGTGTTCCGCTTGGTTCGGCTGCCGATCATGCCGATATAGCCGGCCTTTGTGGCCAGGGCCTGGGCCAGAACGGTTTTGTCGTGACTGTGCCCCCGGGTGACGATGACGATGTAGGCATCCGAGTCGATGACAACCGCTTCAAGGGTATTTTCAAAATTTTCCAGGACGATTACCTCGTCTGCATCTGGAAAGCGTTTCCGGTTGGCAAATGCCTCCCGGTCGTCCAGAACAACGGTCCTGAAATTCACCATACCGGTGAGTTTGGCAAGCTGAAGCGATACGTGGCCCGCACCGAATATAAAGACGGTCCCGCAGGCGAACGGGGGATCGATCAGGAATTGCCGGTTTTCCACATCGGCCAGAAAGGGGGCTCGTTGTTTGGCAGCAAGCCGGGTTAACGTTTCCAGGACCGGTTCAGGCAACGCTAAGCTGCCTTGGGTTATGCTGCCGCGTGTGAACAGGCAGCGTTCCAACGGTACTGCAGCCTGTTTTTTGCCGGCAACGGAGGAGATGACCATGCTGGGAACACCCTGACGGAGGTACAGGTACCGGTCCCTGTACAGGTTTATGTTTACAGGTGTTGAAATGATCGGCTCCAGAATGACGGTGAGCCTCCCTCCGCAGATGACATCCAGGTCGTCCTGCTGCCCTTTCCGGTTCAGATCGAATGCAAGCAGCAGGGGTTCACCACTTTGCCGGGTATCGGCTGCCGCCTGGATGACCCGGGCTTCGACAATGCCGCCGCCGATAGTTCCTACGATGTCGTTGTCAGGCAGAACCAGCATCCGTGTTCCGGAGGTCCGCGGAGTGGACCCGGATTGTGACACAATGGTTGCCAGGACAACGTCCTGCCCCTTTTCCAATTCCTTAGCCATGTGGCGTGCGATTTTATGCATGGGCACCTCTTTGAATATGAATTTCCCGCTATTTACAGCGTGGGATGAATTTTAATTTTGTGGTTTTTATCCCTTTGTTTGGGAGCGACGTAGTCGCGTTTCATAAAAGCGTGGAACACGATTTTATTTAGTGTTCATGAGGCTGCTTTCCCACTTTGTGCGAATGCTGGTGGATGTGGAGATAAACCTCGTCATCCAGCAGGATTTTTCCGTTTTCCATGCTGAAAATTTGATCCGTGGTTTCAGAGAAAAAATCGAATTCGTGGGAGATCAGCACGTAAGTGATGTTCAGGCTGTTGAGCACATCGATCAGTTTTGACTTCATGGCACTGTCCAGGGCATTGCCCGGCTCGTCTAACAGCAGAATCTCGGGTTCCATAGCCAGGATAGTGGCCAGGGAGACCAGCCGTTTCTCTCCGCCGGATAATTTGTAGGTGATGCGGTCCTCAAAATCGTCCAGACCCAGGAATTCGAGTGTTTTTATTGAAATGGCAACGGCTTCTTCTTTTGATTTGCCCAGATTGAGCGGCCCAAAGGACACGTCTTCCAGGACAGTGGGTGAAAAAAGCTGATCGTCGGCATCTTGGAAGAGGAGTCCTATCCGGCGGCGCACATCGATAAAATCTTGTTCAGTCCGGCGGTCTTTGCCGAAGATATTCACCTTGCCTGACGACGGTTTCAAGAGCCCCATAATGATGTGGAAAAGGGTGGTTTTCCCACTGCCGTTGGGTGCAACCAGTCCGATCCGATCCCCCTTGAAGATATTGAATTCCAAATCCTTTAGTATGGGCCGGCTTCCAGGGTAGCAATAGTGGATGCCTTCAAGGCTGATTATAGGCTGCTTCAGTTCCATATTTCCAATCCGAGAATAATGATCAGGGCTGCCGTCGTGAGAACGGTAAAGCCCTTGTTTTGGGTGTAGGGGATCACCGGCCCGAGAGTGTGAAACTGACCTTTGAACCCCCGGCACAGCATGGCTTGATAAACACTTTCCGCCCTGGCGGAAGCGCGAATGAATATCATTCCGGTCAAATAGGCAAAGGTCTTATAGGAATGGATATTGGTTCCGGGTTGGAAACCCCGTATCCTGGCTGCCCGCATGAGGCGCTGGTATTCATTTTCAATCACGAAAATATACCTATAGGTCATAACCATCAGATAAACAAGTTTTCCTGGTACCCCCAGGCGGTACAGGGCGTTTCCTATGGCTGACAGGGTTGTTGTGGCGACAAGGGCTATCAGTATGGACAGGATGGCGACGGATTTCAGGGTGATCTTAAGGCAAAGTGCCACGCCTGGCCGTGATACCTGCAAAGGCCCTATTTCAAAAAGGGGTGCCCCGGGGTAGGTGATGGGCAGTACCACCCAAATCAAGGCCATAAAGCCGAAAACCACTCCAAGCCGCTTCAGAAAAGCCCTTCCGTCGAGACGGGCCAGGCCAACCAGCAGCAGTCCCGCTGCCAGGCCTGAGAGCAGGGTGGACAGGCTGTTGGCCACGGCAACGGCACAGGAAAGCATGACCGTGAAAACGATTTTCAAGCGTGGATCCACATTGTGAATGATGGAGTTGCCGGCTGTGAAAGGTTCGGTGATCATCATCTATTCCATTATTAAAAACCCGGTTCTCTAGGTCAAGTCAGAGCTTTTAGGTGCTTTTATATTCCAATACTTAGGAGTGCTGGAATAATGTGTTCGGGTTCCGGGTTGCGAGTTACGGGTTTGCCTTCCGTCCTCAGTCTTCCATATCTGTTTATTCAAAAATGAACATCGAACATTCAACGTCCAACATCCAACGTCGAATGTGGTTTGTCAGCTTATTGCATTCAGCCAAGTGCCAACGGTTCGGTGTTCAGGGTTGGATGTTCGATGTTGGACCTACAATCTGATCACCGACCTTTGTCCTCCGGCTTCCGCTCTTTGGCAGGGATGAATCCCTGCGCTACATTGCTCTCAGGCCTCCGCGGGCAGACACGAGGCCTGCCCCTACATGCTTTTGGCCTCTGTGGTTCTGTCCTCTGTTCTCAGTCCTCCGTCCTCAGTCTTCTGTCTCTGGAGCTCTGGGGCTCCGAGGTTCATACCCCGGCAGCATCTCCGGGTTGACTTTCTTGATGAAGGCCACACAGAACGCGGTGATGATGCCTTCGATGATCATGACCGGGAGGTTCGCTGCAAAAATAAGGGCTGCAACTTCCCAAAAATTTTCTTCCGTGAAAACCAGGCTCAGTCCCATGATGAGGGCGGACAGGCAGACCGAGCCGAATCCACAGGCAAACGCGCCGGCTGTAGCCAGTTTGTAGCTTTTAAACAGTAAAGGGCTGAAGGCATAGTAACAGATCACAGCCGGCAGGGCCATGATCACCGTGTTAACCCCGAGAACGGTGATGCCGCCGTACTGGAAAAGAAATGCCTGCAGGATGAGGGCCACCAGAATTGCCGGAAAAGCCGCCCACCCCAGCATGAGGCCCACCATGCCATTGAGGATCAGGTGTGTACTCGAAGGCCCTATATTGACGTGGATGAGGGATGCGACAAAGAATGCGGACGAAAGGATGCCCACCCTTGTTATCCGGTCATAGTCAATGGCCTTCAATCCCACGGCCGTCCCGGCGAGGGCTGCTCCTGCTCCACTCACCAGCACCGGGGCCGACAGGATGCCTTCAGCAATATGCATGCATCAGTTCTCCAAAAAAAACACGAAAACCCATATCCATCAGGATGCGTGCCTTCGTGGCGTTGAAAATTTAGCCTGTCTATTGTTATGCGAAAATTATTGTACCCAGCGTACCTGAGTTTTTATGAACAGGTTTCTACCTGTTTTTTTCATCCAATTGAATCTTCCAAATCGGATGCTACATAAAAGCGTATTACAGATTTTCATGTTTTTCAAGGAATTATAGCGTTTGTCAAAATAGCATTACGAAACCTATGGTACTTTGCGATAGTTGCGGGGGAAAATAAAAGCCAACGCAGATTGCCCAAACGCTATTATAATGTGTTTAGATTTCAGGCGATTCGCTATAAACCGTGTTTTCCGTTAAACGGTTATCAGCGTTATCTATAGCTACTTGAATAAGATTTTTTTTCAAAAAAATCTATACAAGCTGTCATTGACTCTGTGACCGAATTTTATATAATACCCTGGATCGAATTTCACCCGTGCAAGAAACAGGTAAGATATTTGAGGCTTTATATATGAACACTTATCCGGACATAGAAATCAATAACCTGAGCTTTTCCTACGACACGGTGCCCGTGCTCGAAAGTGTGAACCTGAAGGTTGAGCACGGAGAATTCGCAACCATTGTCGGCCCGAATGGCGGTGGCAAAACAACCCTGCTCAAACTTCTGCTCGGTATTCTCAAACCAGTGCAGGGGACGATCACCGTTCTGGGGGATAAACCGGAGAGGACCCGCTTCAGGGTTGGATACATGCCCCAGCATACCGACCTGGACCCTCAGTTTCCGGTTACGGTCATGGATGTCGTCCTGCTGGGGAGATTAGGACGCCGTTTTGGCGGAAGATATTCCAAAAATGACAAACAATTGGCCTGGAAAGCCCTGGAGGAGGTCCAGTTGGAGAGTGCGGCCCGCCTGGCTTTCAATAAACTTTCGGGGGGGCAGAAGCAGCGCGCGCTGATTGCCCGGGCGCTTTGCTGCAATCCGGAAATGCTGCTGCTGGATGAACCCACGGCCAACATCGATCCGGAAGTGGAAGAAAACCTTTTAACCATCCTCCAGGATTTGAACCGACGCATGACAATTCTGCTGGTTTCCCACGACATGGGTTTTGTTTCGAGGGTGGTCAAAAGCGTCATCTGCGTCAACCGGCGGGTTCTCATTCATCCCACCAGCAGCATGGACGGCACCCTGATAAAAGATATATACGGGGATGATTACTGCATGGTGCGGCATGATCACCGTTGCAGCGAGAAGGGTCATTTTCATGATTGAATTTTTTGCTGCCCTGGCAGATCCTGACAACGAATTCCTGCGATTGGCTTTTATGGTGGGCATGCTCGCCAGCCTCTCTTTTGGCATCATCGGGACCTACATCGTTACCAGGCGCATCAGCTATATTGCCGGTGCCATCGCTCACTGTGTGTTCGGGGGTATCGGCGCGGGTCTGTTCCTGCGGAACAAAGCCGGCCTCACGTGGATCGACCCCATGCACGGTGCGTTGGTAGCTGCTCTGATGGCTGCCGTGATCATCGGGCTGGTGAGCCTTTATG